>RFHJ01000272.1 GCA_003696905.1 Gammaproteobacteria bacterium
GAAGACCGCCGAGGATTACCTCGGTGAAACGGTCACCGAGGCGGTGATCACGGTTCCCGCCTACTTCAACGACTCGCAGCGTCAGGCGACCAAGGATGCCGGTCGGATTGCCGGTCTCGACGTCAAGCGGATCATCAACGAGCCGACCGCGGCCGCCCTGGCCTACGGCATGGACAAGACGCCGGGAGACAAGAAGCTGGCGGTCTATGACCTGGGGGGCGGCACCTTCGATGTTTCCATCATCGAGGTGGCTGAAGTGGATGGCGAGCGCCAGTTCGAGGTGCTCTCGACCAATGGTGACACCTTCCTGGGTGGGGAGGACTTCGACCTGCGGATCATTGACTATCTGGTGGACGAGTTCAAGAAAGAGCAGGGCGTGGATCTGCGGCAGGATCCGCTCGCCCTGCAGCGTCTCAAGGAAGCGGCCGAGAAAGCGAAGATCGAGCTCTCCTCGAGTCAGCAGACCGACATCAACCTGCCGTATATCACGGCGGATGCCAGCGGCCCGAAGCACATGAACATCAAGCTCACGCGGGCCAAGCTCGAGGCGCTGGTGGACGACCTGGTGCAGCGCACTCTGGAGCCCTGCAAGGTGGCCCTCAAGGATGCCGGCCTCTCTGCCTCGGATATCGATGATGTCATCCTGGTGGGCGGTCAGACCCGCATGCCCAAGGTGCAGGAGACGGTCGAGAAGTTCTTCGGCAAGGCGCCGCGCAAGGACGTCAACCCCGACGAGGCCGTGGCCATCGGCGCGGCCATCCAGGGTGGCGTGCTGGCCGGTGACGTGAAGGACGTACTGCTCCTCGACGTGACCCCGCTCAGCCTGGGAATCGAGACCATGGGCGGCGTGATGACCAAGCTGATCGAGAAGAACACCACCATCCCGACGCGGGCGTCGCAGATCTTCTCCACCGCCGAGGACAACCAGACCGCGGTGACCGTGCACGTGCTGCAGGGTGAGCGTGAGCAGGCGTCGGCCAACAAGTCGCTCGGTCGTTTCGACCTGACCGACATCCCGCCGGCACCGCGTGGTGTGCCGCAGATCGAGGTGACCTTCGACATCGATGCCAACGGTATCCTGCACGTCTCGGCGAAGGATAAGGCGACCGGCAAGGAGCAGTCGATCAAGATCACGGCGTCTTCCGGCCTGTCCGAGGAAGAGATCCAGAAGATGATCAAGGATGCCGAGGCGCATGCCGAAGAGGACAGGAAGTTCCAGGAGCTGGTCACCGCCCGCAACAGCGCCGATGCGCTGATCCACGCGACCCGCAAGTCGATGCAGGAGCTGGGCGAGGACAAGCTCGAGGCCGGCGAGAAAGAGGCTATCGAAAAGGCCATCGGCGAACTGGAAGAGGCCATGAAGGGCGACGACAAGGATGCCATCGAGGCCAAGACCAAGGCGCTGGCCGAGGCCTCCAACAAGATGGCCGAGCGTCTCTACAGCCAGCAGCAGGGCGGTGCAGAGGCCGCCGGTGCGGCTGGTGCCGGGGCCGCCGGTGCCGGGGCTGCTGGTGGTGGCAGTGCGCAGGCCGCTGGAGACGATGTGGTCGACGCCGAGTTCGAAGAGGTAGACGACGACAAGAAGTAACGGCGGTGCCTGCGTAGGCAGCACGTCAGCCAGCCGAAACGTACGGTTCGCGAGGGCCGTGCGTTTTGGCATTTCTGAGACAAGCCGTGGCACGGCCGATGAGCGAGAGTGAGAGTCGATGTCGAAACGTTGTTATTACGAGGTCCTGGGGCTTCAGCGCAACGCCAGCGAGGCCGAGATCAAGAAGGCCTATCGCCGTCTGGCGATGAAATACCATCCCGACCGCAACACCGGTGACAACGCTGAAGAGGCGGAGCTGCGCTTCAAGGAGGTCAAGGAGGCCTATGAGGTGTTGTCCGACCCTCAGAAGCGCGCGGCCTACGACCAGTTCGGTCATGCCGGGGTGGATGGCGCCGCCGCAGGGGCCGGCGGCTTCGGCGGCGGAGCCAGTTTCAGCGACATCTTTGGCGACGTCTTCGGCGATATCTTTGGGGGTGGCCGCGGCGGTGGCCGTCAGCAGCCCTATCGGGGGGCGGATCTGCGTTACAACCTCGAGCTGAGTCTCGAGGATGCCGTCGCGGGCACCTCGGTCAAGATCAAGGTGCCGACCTGGGCGCAGTGCGAGACCTGTGGCGGCTCGGGGGCCAGACCCGGCTCCTCGCCGAGGACCTGCAGTACCTGTCACGGTGCCGGCCAGGTGCGCATGCAGCAGGGCTTTTTCTCCGTCCAGCAGACCTGTCCCACCTGTCACGGCCGGGGGACGGTGATCGAAGATCCCTGCCCGGCCTGTCACGGCCAGGGGCGCGTCCAGCAGACCAAGACGCTGTCGGTGAAGGTCCCGCCGGGCGTCGATACGGGTGACCGGATTCGCCTGGCCGGAGAGGGGGAGGCGGGCGAGAATGGTGGTCCGCCGGGCGACCTGTATGTGCAGGTGACGGTGCGTGAACACCCCATCTTCACCCGCGATGACGCCAACCTGTATTGCGAGATGCCGATCCCCTTCACCAAGGCGGCCCTTGGCGGAGAGGTCGAGGTGCCCACCCTGGATGGGAAGGTGAAGCTGAAGATTCCAGAGGGTACCCAGACCGGCCGCATGTTCCGCCTGCGCGGCAAGGGCGTGAAGCCGGTCCGGGGTGGGCCCCAGGGCGATCTGATCGTGCGGGTGGTGGTCGAGACGCCGGTCAAGCTGAACAGCGATCAACGGCGCCTGATCGAGGAGCTGGATCGTTCACTCTCCGGCGGCGGTAGCAAGCACAGCCCCAATGCCCATGGCTGGCTGGACAAGGTGAAGGGATTCTTCAAAGATGTTGGCCTTTGACCATCAGAGCGAGATAACAGCATGCGAGTAGCAGTCGTCGGCGCCGCGGGGCGCATGGGTCGCAACCTGGTGCAGGCCGTCCACCAGCATCCGGATCTGGAGCTGAGTGCCGCGACCGAGCGGCCCGATTCGGACATGATCGGACTGGATGCAGGCGAGCTGGCGGGTGTCGGCAAGCTCAACGTACCCATCTCCCACAGCCTGACCAAGGTGGTGGACCAGTTCGATGTGGTGATCGACTTCACCAGTCCGGAGGCGACCATGATCCATCTGGACATCTGCCGCGAGCATGGCAGGAAGATGGTGATCGGTACCACCGGACTGGACGATACGCAGAAGGCGCGCATCGACGAGGCGGCCGGGGAGATCGCCCTGGTGTTCGCGCCCAACATGAGCGTGGGCGTCAATCTGTGCTTCAAGCTCCTGGAACTCGCGGCCCGGGTGATGGGCGACGATGCCGATATCGAGATCATCGAGGCCCATCATCGCCACAAGGTGGATGCGCCCTCGGGGACCGCGCTACGCATGGGCGAAGTGGTGGCAGAGACGCTCGGACGCGATCTGAACCAAGTTGCCGTCTACGGTCGCGAAGGGCATACCGGACCGCGCGACCCCAGGACCATCGGCTTCGAGACCATTCGTGCCGGGGACGTGGTGGGAGAGCATACCGTCTGGTTCGCCACCGAGGGCGAGCGGGTCGAGATCGTCCACAAGGCCTCCAGCCGCATGACCTTCGCCAAGGGGGCGGCGCGCGCCGCCGCCTGGCTGATGGAGCGGGACAAGGGACGCTTCGACATGCAGGACGTACTCGGCCTGCGCTGATTTCTATATGTAACCGCTGAGAACGTAGAGATCACGGAGGCGAAAGGGGGAGTCTGGCCTTCCTGCGTCGATTCCTGCAGTGCGTTCTCCTGGCGAAAAGAAAGGTTCTGTTCCCGTTAAGTGTGGAGCCTTTCCAAGTTGTTATCTTTACGTGGGTCGGACTTCAGTCCGACATGTCGGGCCAAAGCCCGACCTGCAAGGACTTGCAAAACCTTGGCCTTGATCTTCAACAGCTAACTGCCATGAGTCCTTGGCCACGCCCCTGATCATGGAAAAACCGGCTAGGGTGGCTTGAGCTCCGCGAAACCCATCGAACGCGGCCTGAAGCGGTGGGTTTCGCTACACTCAACCCACCCTACATAGCCAAAAAAGGAAAATCGTCAGCTCTTCCCATAGACCGGAATGGCGGCCCCCGTCACGCAACGCGCGGCCTCCGAGGCAAGAAACACCACCACGTCGGCCAGGGCAGCGGGCGGTACCCAGTTGTTGAAGTTGGCCTCGGGCATGGCCTCGCGGTTCTGCGGCGTGTCGATGGTGCCCGGGAGAATGCAGTTGACGTTGATGTTGTCGAACTTGTTCTCCGCGGCCAGCGACTCGGTGAGGGTCTTCACCGCGGCCTTCGAGGCGCAGTAGGGCCCCATCCGTGCCTTGCCTTCCAGGGCGGCCCGGGCCGAGACGTTGATGATGCGCCCCCCGCCGTTCTCCAGCATGTTGGGGATGGCGGCTCGGCAGGTATAGAACACCGAGCGGGCGTTGAGGTTCATCATGAAATCCCATTGCGCGTCTTCCGTATCCTGGATCAGCGGCCCCATGGCGAAGCCGCCCGCAATGTTGGCCAGGACGTCGATGCGGCCGAAATGGGCCATGACCCGTTCCATGGTCTGATTGACCGATTCCGATTCCAGGAGGTTGACCGTATAGGCGCGGGCATCGCTACCGGTGGGCAGTTCGTCGATGACCGCCTGAATGCCCTGTTCATTCAAGTCCAGCATGGCGAGGCGGGCCCCCTTGGCCGCAAAGGCCGCAGCGACCGCGCGTCCGAGATTGCCCGCAGCGCCGGTGATCACCACCACCCGGTTGGCGAATTCATTGTGCATGGTTCAGAACCTCCTTGCTTGCTGGCACGTCGCGTGCATGAGGGTTGTCGAGTGGTCCAGAGAATAGCAGGGATAGAGATGCAGGCATTCCTCCAATTGCCCGGTCCGGTACAGGGTTTGAAGACCGCCGGTGGCGTGGCGGCGACAGCGACCGGCCGGGCGGGCGATGACGTCGCCACAGCGGGTTTCGAGACGCAACTGGCCGAACTGAAACAGGCGCTGGAGCAGGCGGGTGTGGACCCAACCAGGCTCTCGCCAGACCTGCTGGCCATGCTTCAGCAATGGCTGGCAGGCGGCAGTCCCTTGCCGGAGGGTGGCCCCTTGGCCGAGGCAGGCGGCCAGACCCTGCCGCTGGCAGGGCTGTTGAAGGTCCTTGGTGGTGAGGGGGGCGAAGAGAGGCCGGATGCGGCCGACAAGGCCACCGGATTCAGCCCGGCAGGTCCGGTACCTGGACGACTCGCGGAGGCCATAGGAGAGCTATTGGCCGGTGCCGGTCCGGATGGCGGTTTGGACCGGCTCCTGCCAGGCGGCAGGGAGCGTTCGGAGGCCTTTCCACCGGGCTTGCAGCCGCTTCTCTCGTCGACCGTGGCTGGCCAGTCGGCCCAGCCGACCTTGGAAAAGAGCCTGCTGTCGATGCCGGTGCCGCAGCGGGTCGGCGAGGCGGGCTGGGGGGGCGCCATCGGCGAGCGCCTGGTGTGGATGGTCAAGGGCGAGATGCAGCGCGCCGAGTTGAAGCTCACCCCACCCAATCTCGGCCCTCTGGAGATCCGTCTGACGGTCAACGACGACAAGGCCAGTGTGAGCTTCGTCTCCCATCATGCGGCAGTACGCGATGCCATCGAGGCGGCGCTGCCCCGGCTGCGCGAGATGTTGGCGCAGGATGCTCTGCAACTGGTGCGCGCCGACGTCGGCGGGGGGCAGACGGGTCATGGCGATGGCGCCACCGGCTCGGCCGCCGACGGCGGCGGGCCGTCCGGTGATGGCATGGGTTCGGGGGCGGCAGAGCGCCTGAGCGAGGATTCGGCCCCTGCCGGGCGGACCAGCAGCTCGCGAGGCGTCGGGCTGCTCGATCTGTTTGCCTGACGCCGGCCCCGGGGGGTTGACCGCTCTCCTTCAAGATGGAGGGCGAGGGCCACCCTCTCAGCAAAGTTGGTTATGATGTGCGCTGTGGCAAGAGAGGGAACTGCAGGTGCTCAGTCTAGTCAAGCTCATCATCGCCGTGGTCCTCGCCTTCCTCGGCGCGGCCTTCGCCATCATCAACGACCAGCCGGTCGCCCTGGACCTCTATTTCGTGGTGACCCGTATGCCGCTGTCGTTGGCGCTGCTCCTGGCAATGGGATTGGGGCTGGTGTTGGGTGCGCTGGTGAGCACCTTCTATTTCATGCAACTCCGCAAGGAGAACGCACGTCTTCGCCGCCAGGCCAGGATGGCCGAACAGGAGGTGAAGAATTTGCGAACCCTGCCCCTGAACGGACGTTGAGCCCGAGCGACCCATGCAAGAACTATTGTGGCTGCTCTTGCCGGTTGCGGCCGCCTCCGGGTGGTGGGCCGCCATGCGCACGGCGCAGAGGCGATCGTCCACGACACCCGGTGAACACAATCCTGTCTACTTCCGTGGTCTGAATCATCTGCTCAACGAAGAGCCGGACAAGGCCATCGACCTGTTCGTCGAGATGCTGGAGGTCGACAGCGATACCGTCGAGACGCATCTCGCGCTGGGCAATCTGTTTCGTCGTCGCGGCGAAGTGGAGCGTGCCATTCGCATCCATCAGAATCTCATCGCCCGCCCGGCATTGACCACCGAACAACGCGGCCAGGCCCTGTTGGAACTCGGCCAGGACTATTTGCGCGCCGGGCTCTACGACCGCGCCGAGAACCTGTTCAACGAATTGCGCCAGAACAAGTTGCACCTGGCCCATGCCCTGCGCCACCTGCTGACCATCTATCAACAGGAGAAGGATTGGGAGGCCTGCCTGCGTACCGCCGAGGAGTTGGAACGCCACGCCGGCGAAGACCGATCGGTGGAGAAATCGCACTACTACTGCGAGCTCGCCGAGCAGGCATTGCAAAAAGGGCACAGGAAAGAGGCGCGGGAACGGTTGCGCAAGGCCCTGTCGGTCAGTCCCCGATGCGTGCGCGCCACCCATCTGCTGGCGCGGGTCGAGCGCGACGGGGGAAGGGTTGCGGAGGCACTGCGTCTGCTGACCTCCATCGTCGAACAGGACTCGGACTATCTTCCCGAAGTCCTCGAAGAGGTGGCGCAGGCCTATCGCGCCTTGGGACAACGTGACCGGCTGCGGCGTTTTCTCTTGGCGATGGCCGACCGATACCCGAATCGGGGCGCGGAGCTCTTTCTGGTGGACCTGATTCATGAGCTGGAAGGGGAGCAGGCCGCAATCGACTATTTGAGCGACTATATCGCGCGAACGCCCTCCCTGTTGGGTCTGATGCGACTGTTGGAACTGCGTTGCAACAGGGCAGACGGTCACAACGATGGTCTGCTGAATCAGGTGAGAACCCAGCTGAATCGATTGATGCAGGAACGTGGCGCTTACCAATGCGGCAAATGCGGGTTCGAGGCGAAGTCGTTGCACTGGCAGTGTCCCAGTTGTCATGCCTGGGCCAGCATTCGTCGGCGCCCGTTGCGCGACAGCGATCTGTGATCCGAAGGAGAAAACGACATGAATGAGGGCGACCCGAAGATCATCGTGGCCCTGGATTTCCCCGATGCCGCACCCGCCTGGTCGCTGATCGATCGGCTCGAACCGGGCAGCTGCCGGATGAAGATCGGCAAGGAGATGTTCACGCGTCTCGGTCCTCGTTTCGTGGAAGAGGTCATCGCGCGCGGGTTCGATGTCTTCCTCGATCTGAAATACCACGATATCCCCAATACCGTGGCTGCCGCCTGCGATGCGGCAGCCGACCTGGGGGTGTGGATGATGAACCTGCATGCCTCCGGCGGACGGCGCATGATGGAAACGGCCATGCAGCGCCTCGCGGGTCGTTCCCACAGGCCCCTGCTCATTGCGGTCACCATTCTGACCAGCCTGAGCCAGGAAGAGCTGAACGAGATCGGCTTCCCGGGCACGCCGGAGGAGAACGTTCAGCGGCTCGCCGGCCTGGCCAGGGAGAGCGGCCTCGACGGTGTGGTGTGTTCGCCACGGGAGGCCGCACGCCTGCGGCAGGCCATGGGTCAGGAATTCCTTCTCGTGACGCCGGGGGTGCGTCCGGCCAGCGCCTCGCTGGACGACCAGAAACGGGTTATGACGCCCGGTGATGCGGTGCGGGCGGGCGCAAGTTATCTGGTGGTGGGGCGTCCGATCACGGCCGCCGATGATCCCCCGGCCGCCTTGCGATCGATAGCGGCGGAGTGCGCTGCTTCCGGCTGAGTACCGGTGCGATGGCATCGCAGGATTTTCTTGGCCGGCATAAAAATAACCTTGGGGCAGTGGGGTTGGGTCTTTGGTAGGTTTAGTGCCCGTTAAATTGATGATGTTACCGACGTGATGCCAAAAGGTTGCCGATATCAATAAGTTATCGGCATTACTTAATGGCGTTTATAACCGGGGAAGCGTCGTTTTCCACCGGTTTGATCCGTCCACCTTCATCGGTTTTGCTTTCATCCTGAATGCTGGAGGAGGATCCGCATGATCAATCCCGTTGGCTCTGACGAGCTGAAGCCCCTATTCGTATACGACGTCAACGAGCACGAGCAGCTGATGCACGAGGCCGAGTCGCTGCCCTCGATCGTGGTCAGTTCCCAGGCGGCGGCCAATGCCGTGATGCTGGGCGGCGGCTATTTCAGCCCGCTCAAGGGCTACATGAACGTCGCCGACGCCATGGGCGCGGCCGACAAGATGACCCTGACCGACGGCTCCTTCTTCCCCGTCCCCATCATGTGTCTGGTGGAGAGCACCGAGGCCATCGGTGATGCCAAGCGCATCGCCCTGCGCGATCCCAATGTCGAGGGCAATCCCGTCCTGGCCGTGATGGACATCGAGAACATCGAAGAGGTCACCGACGAGCAAATGCAGTTCATGACCGAGAAGGTCTATCGCACCACCGACGTGGAACACCCGGGCGTGGCGACCTTCAACAGCCAGGGCCGCATCGCCTTGTCGGGTCCGATCAAGGTCCTCAACTTCTCCTATTTCATCACCGACTTCCCCGATACCTTCCGCACCGCGGTGGAGATCCGCAACGAGATCAAGGAGCGTGGCTGGAACAAGGTCGTGGCCTTCCAGACCCGCAACCCGATGCACCTGGCCCACGAGGAGCTGTGTCACATGGCCATGGAGCGCACCGGCGCCGACGGCCTGGTCATCCACATGCTGCTGGGCAAGCTCAAGCCGGGCGACATCCCCGCACCGGTGCGCGATGCGGCGATCCGCAAGATGGTCGAACTGTACTTCCCGCCCAACAGCGTGATGGTCACCGGCTACGGCTTCGACATGCTCTACGCGGGGCCGCGCGAGGCCGTGCTGCACGCCTATTTCCGCCAGAACATGGGGGCCACTCACTTCATCATCGGTCGTGACCATGCCGGCGTGGGCGACTACTACGGTGCCTTCGACGCCCAGACCATCTTCGACGAAGAGGTGCCGCCGGGTGCCCTGCAGATCGAGATCTTCAAGGCGGACCACACCGCCTGGTCGAAGAAGCTCAACAAGGTGGTGATGATGCGCGAGGCGCCGGATCATACCAAGGACGACTTCATCCTGCTCTCGGGCACCAAGGTGCGCGAGATGCTCGGACAGGGCATCGCGCCGCCGCCCGAATTCTCCCGTCCCGAGGTGGCGCAGATCCTGATCGACTACTATCAGAGCCTGAACAAGTAGTCGCACGCTGCAGGCGATCGCAGACCCGCCCGGTTTCGGCCGTGGCGGGTTTTTTCTTGTCTGCGGATAGGGGATGATGCGGACATGACAGATGACATGAACTATCGCTACGAGCTGTTGCGCCGCGAACGGATCTGCGAGGGTTTCCTCAAGCTGGATCGTTACCGGCTGCGCCATGGCTCGTTTCGCGGCGGCTGGTGTCCGCCGATCGAGCGCGAGCGTCTGGAGGAGCTTGGCGCGGCGTCGGTGTTGCTGTTCGATCCCGCGCGCGACACCCTGGTGTTCGTGGAGCAGTTCCGGGTGGGCCTGCTGGACCAGGCGGAGCCGCCCTGGACCCTGGAGACGGTATCGGGCTTCTGCGACAAGCGACACGAGTCTCCCGAAGAGGTGGTACGACGGGAGGTGCGGGAGGAGACCGGCTGTGAACTGCTGGACCTGCTGCGGATCGGGAGCTTCTTCGTCAGCCCGGGAATCTCCTCCGAACAGATCCATCTGTTCTGTGGGCATGTGGACAGTCGGACTGCCGAAGGTGTCCATGGCCTGGCAGAGGAGGGCGAGGAGATCCGGGTGGTGAAGATGACGCGGACCGAGGCCATGAACGAGTTGTTCGGCCGGCTCAACTCCACCAGTGTGCTGATGGCCATGCAGTGGCTGGCGCTCAACCTCGATGCCGTGAGAAGGGCCTGGCTACCGGCCGAAGGGGGCTGAATCGGCGGGCAACACCCGCACCGAGACCTGCAGTTCGTCCGCCGCCCGGGTGCGGGCGCGGATGCCGATGCCGCGTTGCTGTTCGTCCGCCCTGGCCGCGATGCTGCCGACCGGGATCCATTCGCCCAGCCTTCCGGTGACCACGGTGGCGGCCTGCTGGGTCTCGAATTCGCCGGTGCGCATTGCCGGCCGCTCCGCCTGCTGGTAGATCTCCACGGTGACCTGGTCGCCGTGTACCCTCGGCAGGACATGGATGCCGGTGGTGATGTCCTTGTACTCCAGGTGCATGCGTTCCTCGACATAGGGGCCATCCTGGCGCCGGTCGATCTGATAGACCGGGACCGAGCGGCCGATCCGGATCAGCGCGGGACGGCCGTCCAGCGTTCGGACCCGTTGCACGCCCGCTCCGCGCCGCCGGGTATGCGCCTCGAAGGCCTGCACCTGGGCTTGCATGCCATAGCCGTCGATGTTCACCGAGGTGCGTTGCTGCTGACGGCCGCGGTCGGTCTTCACCTCGACGATCAGGCTGCGCGGCAATCGATCGAGGCGCTGAACGAGCCAGCGGACCTCGTCGAGGCGTGCTTCGGGGGCCCGCACGATCAGCCGATTGCCATGGGTGGAGACACTACCCTCTTCGCCAAGCAGCTCCTTGACCGGCGCCACCAGATCGATGGCCGGTCTGTGGCGTACCTCGATGAGGGCCGTTTCATCGGCCGCGATCGCCTGGGCGGGCAGCCAGAGAAAGAGCAGGATGGCGAGGTGGCAGGAAAGGAATCGCTTCATGATGTGCTCCAGTGTAGCTCACCGCAGGGGCCGCCACATGCGGCGGTGGGGGATGCCGGCGTCTTCGAAGATCGCACCCTCCGGTCGAAAGCCCTGTCGCCGGTAAAAGGCCTCCGCCGCACATTGGGCGTTCAGAAAAACCGATTCGAGACCTTTCCGCCGGGCCTTGCTCAGCAGCTGCGCCAGCATGGCGCTGCCGATGCCCCGTCCCCGCCACTGCCGACGCACCGCCATGCGCCCTATGTGGCCGTTGGGCAGCAGGCGTGCAGTGGCGATGGGGTCTCCGCCCGGGACGGTACGTACCAGCAGATGCAATGCCTGTGGATCGTCGGCATCTTCCTCCATTTCGGCCGGTACGCCCTGCTCGTGTACGAAGATCTCGAAGCGGATGGCCAGCAGCAGATCTCGGGCCTCGGCCCAGGAAACTGTGTCGATCGTCCAGTCGCGGTCAGTCATCGGTCACTAGCCAGCGGCGTGTCAGCAGTTCCGCCAACAGGGAATCGAGGCGGGTGGTGTCAGGGGGAGCAGGCAGCTGATCGAGGGTGAAATGGCGCAGGCGGCAGATGAGGGTCACGGCGGGTTCGAGCGCCGGATCCACCGTCAGGGCCTCCCCCTGGCAACAGAGGGCCAGCGATTCCATATCCGGTTGCACCAGCGCGAAGCGTGCCCAGGGATGGCGATGCAACGACTGCCCCTCTCTGCGCCATGCACGCAGCATCTCCGGTGAGCAGGGCGGGTCGATCGGTTCGATCTCGAAGCCCGGCTTGGGTTCGGTGAGATGGGCGCCCAGCCAGCGACGGAAGTCGGGGTTGTCTCCGGGCAGGCAGCCCTGCAGCAGTTCTCTGGCGTGAGCGATGTCATCGGTCGTCAGTCGCGCGGGATCGCCGCTGTCCGGGGCAATGCTGTCGCCGAGGTGAGGGCGTTCTCGATGGGCAAGATGTTCGATCCACGCGGCCAGCAGTTCCAGGTCCGAAGGCCCGCGCATGCCCACCGACCAGGTCATGCATTCGCCAACCGCGGTGCCCCAGTGGCCGACCCTGGGCGGCAGATAGAGCACATCGCCCGGCTCGAGCACCAGGTCCTGGTCCACTGGAAAGTCCTTCAGTATCCGCAGCGGGCAGTTCGGCAGCAGATCCTCTTCGCCAAAGACGCCATCGCTGAGTCGCCAGCGGCGTCGTCCCAGTGCCTGGATCAGGAAGACATCGTAGTTGTCGGTGTGGGGCCCCACGCCACCACCATCGACGGCATAGCTGATCATGATGTCATCCAGGCGCCAGTCCGGGACGAAGTCGAAGGCATCGAGCAGCGCGGCCACCTCCGCCAGGTGCTTGTCCACGTCTTGCACCAGCAAGGTCCAGTCGCGTGCGGGCAGCCTGGTGAAATCCTGTTCCTCGAAGGGGCCGTGGCGGAGCGACCAATCGGTGCCGCCATGATGGATGACCAGGCGAGATTCGATATCGGGTTCGCAGGCCAGACCCGCCAGTTCATCCGGTGCGAGGGCGACGGCGGCGGGCGGGATCGCCTGGCGCAGCACCAGTGGTCGCTTGTGCCAGTATTCTGCGATGAATCGCGATCTGGAGATGTCTCTGAATATCAGGCGGGGATTCATGTCGCGCGATCTGTCCTGTGGGCGCGGTTCGCCGGGAGGCGCTGGCTGCCCGTCACCAGCACGGAGAGCAGGATCAGGACGGCGCCTGCCACCGTGGCAAGGGTAACGGTCTCTCCCCAGAACAGCCAGCCCAGGATGGCGCCGAACACGACCGAAAAGAACGAGAAGGGGGCCAGTCGCCCGGCCGGCGCCCGTCCCATACCCCGCGAGAGCATCAGCTGTCCCCCGGTCGCCAGCAACCCGGTGGCGAGAACCCAGCCCAATGCCTGTGTGCTTGGCGTCTGCCACAGCCAGGGCAGCGGAATGATCGATACTGCCAGGCCGGTGACGGCGAAGTAGAACACGATCAACTCCGGGCTCTCGGTGTGCGAAAGACGCCGCACCGTGACCTTGGCCAGGGCCGCCAGCACGCCCCCGGCCAGCGCGATCAGGGCGACCGGATCGATGCCCCGTGCGTCCGGGGCCAGAATGACGAGGACGCCGGCGAAACCGATCGCCAATGCCAACGGCGTCCGCCAACCGAGGGGCTCGTGCAGCCAGGTGAGTGCAATCAGTGGAATGAACAACGGAGAGGTGAGCTTGAGCAGCATGGCCTCGGCCAGGGGCATGTGGGCGATGGCATAGAAGAAGCAGTACATGGCGCCGGTGCCGCTCAGTCCGCGCAACAGGTGCAGGTGGGGTACGCGGGTGGCCAGTGGTCGGCCGCCGCCACGGGTGGCGAGCCAGCCGAGCAGGATCGCGGCGCCCACCAGGTTGCGACCGAACACGATCATGGGGTTGTCGAGTTCGGTCGAGGCCATGCGTATCGCCCCGCCCATGGCGGCAAAGAGCAACTCCGAGACCATGATGAAGAGCCCACCGGTCAGAATATGGCCGTGGTCATCGTTAATGCGTATAGGAGGCATAGGTGGTCGTTTGGGTATTGTGGGGTGAGTGAAGGAGGGGCCAGCGCAATAGCGAATATTATGACGCTTCGATGTCCTGGGGCTCCCAAATGCTTGAACTTTGCCCGACATCTGGGTCTAATGCGACGCAGTGGCAGAGTAACTGTTTGCAATCTGCACAACGGCTCGTCCCCGATGGGGGATCAAACGGAAATTTGTTGGGGAGGAAATTCCATGTTCGAAAAAACCCAAAAGAGAATTCTTGCCATCGCTCCCATCGGTCTGGCCATTGGTCTTGCCGTGGGTAGCATCGGCACGGCTGGCGCCGCGGCTCATGGTGGCATGAAGATAAACGGGCCCTATGTGCTCGACAGTGCCGGCAAGGTCGTGACCGACGGCAGCGGCAAGTGCGTCAAGTCGCCGGGTGGTTTCTCCATCGCCATCCCCGAGTGCGGTGATGCCATGAAGCCAAAAGGCCCCATGGATTCCGACGGCGACGGCGTCACGGATGACAAGGACGAGTGTCCCGATACCATCAAGGGCGTGGCCGTCAATGCGGTTGGTTGCCCGAAAGACAGCGACAATGACGGTGTGCCGGATTCCATGGACAAGTGCCCGGGTACGCGTGCGGGCGCTCGCGTCAACGTGGACGGCTGCGAGATCATCGAGAATGTGACCATCCAGACGACGGTCGATCACTTCGACTTCGACAGCGCCGAGCTGAAGCCCGCGATGATGGCTGAACTGGACGCAATTGCGGAGAAGATCAAGTCCACCGACGGCGATGAAAAGATCACCGTGATCGGTCACACCGACTCTACCGGCCCGGAGGCCTACAACCAGCGTCTGTCGGAGCGCCGGGCCCAGGCGGTCGCCGACTATCTGGCCAGCAAGGGCATCACCAATCTGAGCATCAAGGGCATGGGCGAGAGTCAGCCGATCGCGGATAACAGCACCCGTGAGGGCCGTGCCAAGAACCGCCGGGTGGAGATCATCGCGGAATAAGCGAGGATCGCCATCGGACGGGAAAACCCCGGTGGGAGCGAGTTCCACCGGGGTTTTTCTATGGTGACCGTTGGAGCTCAAGCACAGGGTCTTGATCGCCCCTGCGGTCAGATCGCCCGGGCCTGCGCCGCGGCGTTGCCGATATAGGTCAAGGGCGTCATCTCGCGGAGCGCGCCCTTTACCTCTTGCGGCAGATCCAGGCCATCGACGAAGGCCTGCAGGCCTGCCTGGTCGACCCGTTGCCCACGGGTCAGTTCCTTGAGTTTTTCGTAGGGCTTTTCGATGCCGTAGCGGCGCATGACGGTCTGGATCGGTTCTGCCAGTACCTCCCAGTTGAGCAGCAGGTCTTCCGCCAGACGTTGCTCGTCGGCCTCCAGCTTGCCGATGCCGCGCAGGACCGACTGCAGCGCGATGCTGGTGTAGGCGAAGCCGACGCCCATGTTGCGCAGCACCGTCGAGTCGGTGAGGTCGCGTTGCCAGCGCGAGATGGGCAGTTTCATGGCCAGGTGATCGAACAGGGCATTGGCCAGCCCCAGGTTGCCCTCGGCGTTTTCGAAGTCGATGGGATTGACCTTGTGGGGCATGGTGGAAGAGCCCACCTCGCCGGCAATGGTTCGCTGCTTGAAATAGCCCAAGGCGATATAGCCCCACACGTCGCGTGCGAAGTCGATCAGAATGGTATTGGCGCGAGCGATGGCATCGAACAGTTCGGCCATGTAGTCGTGGGGTTCGATCTGGATGGTATAGGGGTTCCATTCCAGCCCCAGTGATTCGACGAACTGCCGGGCCAGCGCCGGCCAGTCGACCTCCGGATAGGCCGCCAGATGCGCGTTGTAGTTACCGACTGCGCCGTTGATCTTGCCCAGCAGCGCGGTGCGCGCGATCTGGTCCCGCTGGCGACGCAGGCGATGGACCACGTTCGCCATCTCCTTGCCCAGGGTGGTGGGAGAGGCGGGCTGCCCATGGGTGCGCGACAGCATCGGCTTGTCGGCATGGGCATGGGCCAGTTCGCGAATCGCCTCGATCACCTGGTCGAGTTGAGGCAACAGCACCTGCTCCCGGCCCGCCTTCAGCATCAGCGCATGCGACAGGTTGTTGATGTCCTCGGAGGTGCAGGCGAAGTGGATGAACTCGCTGACCGCTTCCAGTTCGGCGTTGCCGGTGATCCGTTCCTTGAGAAAATATTCGACCGCCTTCACATCGTGATTGGTGGTGCGCTCGATCTCCTTGACGCGCTGCGCGTCCGCCTCCGAGAAATCCGCCACGATACCCTCGAGCAGGGCCGTGGCCGTGTCGGAAAAGGGCGGCACCTCGCCGATGCCGGGGTGCTGCGAGAGCGCCTGCAGCCAGCGCACCTCGACCGTCACCCGGTGGTGAATCAGCCCGTATTCGCTGAAGATCGGTCGCAGCCCGGCGGTCTTGCTGCCGTAGCGGCCATCGATGGGGGAAACGGCGGTGAGCGTGCTCAATTGCATGCCTGCAGACTCCGTGGAAGTGAAAGCGGATCGGGTGGATCGAAAAGGGCACGAGGCGCCGAATTATACATGGCCTGCCGGTTCGTTCCTGAGGGAAGGTCTGAAAAATTCAGACCTTCCGCGGCTCAGGGAAGAGCCGCCAAAATCGATCGCTATGAGCGATTGATTTTGAAGCCAGCCGCAAACCGCGTTTGCGGCGCAGCGTACCCTGATAAAGCCAGGGATGGCTTTTATCAGGGTTTCCTGAGGAAACGGTACTATCCTGTTCCCTCCTGACTGCCATGAGGCCTTGGCCACACCCCTGATCATGCAAAATGTCATCGATGCGGTTCGCGCCTCACCGCATCCTACGTCATCCTCCGACTTCGTAGGATGGGTTGAGCTCCGCGAAACCCATCGAACGCGGTCTGAAACGGTGGGTTTCGCTACGCTCAACCCCACCCTACGTAGAGCGATCGCTTGCCAATATCGGGTATTTCCACGCTATAGCAGGGCGGTGGCGATCGAATGAAGGGTCCGCCGGCGGGTAAGCAGATGCCAGCGTTTTCCCCCGCACTGCCGCCACAGGACCGCGGCGCGCAGGCCGGCGAGCAGGGTGGCACGGATATCGTCGGCGATCTGCGGATTCTGCAGATACATGGGTTCCCCCTTCACCATGATCTGCGGCGGTACCGGACTGATGTAGCGTTGGTAGAGGCGGGCCAGCTGGGCATCGAGGGAGAAACCGGGCAGATCGACATACACCTGTTTATCCTTCAGATGTTCCAGATCCTCGGTCAGACCATCGAGCCGCTCCCGGTCGTGCATCAGCTTGTCCGCATGATGAATCAGCGAGATCACATAGCCGGCGATCTCCAGATCCCGTTCGTTCGGTGACCCGAGTTGCCCAACGAGCGTGCGCAGGCCCAATTGGAGACTGTCCAGCCCGCCGAAGGGTGAGGCGGTGTCCTCGGGATCGAAGTCGAACAGTGCCTGCACGGTGCGTTCGAGGGCGGCGCGGTCGCAGCGGCCGCTGCGGGCCAGGTCCCGGACCAGCCGGGCGGCCTGGAAAACGGCGGCCAGGGCGATCACGCGGTCTTGCTCGCTATAGCCACGGCTCACTGTATGATCCCTCCGCCTAGGCAGCGGTCGCCCTGGTAGAAGACCACGGATTGTCCCGGGGTGATGGCGCGTTGCGCGGTCTCGAAGCGCACCCTGGCCCTCCCCTGTGCCACCACCACCCGACAGGCCTGCAGAGGCTGTCGATGGCGACAGCGGGCCAGGCATTCGAATTCGGCCGCCGGCGCTCTGCCCGCCACCCAATGGAACTGTTCGGCCTCCAGTTCGCGGCGCATCAGGGCGGGATGGTCGTGACCCTGGGCAACCTTCAGCACGTTGCGTTCGAGGTCCTTGTCCACCACGAACCAGGGGGCCTGGCCATGGCCGGCCTTGCCGCCGATGCCCAGACCCTGCCGCTGACCGATGGTGTAATACATCAGACCCTGGTGAGTGCCCAGCACCTCGCCCTCCACCGATTCGATCTCGCCTGGCTGCGCCGGCAGATAGCGCGCCAGAAAATCACGGAAGCGGCGCTCGCCGATGAAACAGATGCCGGTGCTGTCCTTCTTGCGAAAATTGGCGAAGCCGGCGCGTTGCGCTATCTCGCGCACCTGCGGCTTGGTCAGCGACTGTAGCGGAAAGAGGGTGTGGCGCAGTGCGTGCTGGCCCAACATGTAGAGGAAATAGGTCTGGTCCTTGTTCTCGTCGGCCGCCCGGATGAGCGCGCAGCCGTCCTCGCTGCAGCGCACGCCCGCATAGTGGCCGGTCGCGATGTAGTCGGCGCCCAGATCGAGCGCATGCTCGAGAAAGGCCTTGAACTTGATCTCGCGGTTGCACAGGACATCGGGATTGGGCGTGCGACCGGCGCGATACTCGGCCAGGAAATGGGCGAAGACCCGGTCCCAATATTCGGTCGAGAAGTTGACCGTCAGCAGCTCGATGCCAAGACGGTCGGCGACCTGACGCGCATCGGCCAGATCCTCGGCCGCCGAACAATACGCCGCGGAATCGTCCTCTTCCCAGTTCTTCATGAACAGGCCCTGGACCCGATAACCCGCCTCCAGCAGGCGCAATGCGGCCACCGAGGAGTCGACTCCGCCCGAGAGCCCCACGATCACCTTGCCTTTTCGGGCGGTCGCTTCAGTCATGCGACCCTATCCCCATTGCATGGAGAGAGGCCAACGGGTAGCAGTCCCCGCGTTCTGCGTCCTCGATACATTGCATCACCATGGGGCTGCGCAAGCGCCACTGACCGCCGGCCAGTACATCCGATGACAACCAGTGGAGGGCGAGGATGTCGGGATCGCGCCGGCAATCGTCGAGGGGTGTGGCCGTGCCGGAGAAGCAGAATCTCAGATAGCTGGGGCCATCGGGAGCCACCTGCCATTGGTAGACGCCGACCACCCCCGTTGGACTGAAGGCCATGCAGGTCTCTTCGCGTACTTCCCGAATGACCGCTTCCTGCAGCGACTCTCCAGGCTCCAGGTGGCCGGCGGGCTGATTCAACACCCGTGTGCCCCGGGGTGCTTCCTCTACCAGCAGATAGCGGCCCAGGTCGTCTTGGATCACGGCGGCCACGGTGACGCGCGGGCACCAACGTTCGGTCGGTTTGTGGCTAAGGGTTGTCATGGTGGGAGATTCTATCCTGAATGACACGGTCGGCGATCGGGCCGCCGTGCCGAGTGCGGGGACGTTTCGCCGCACAGGCCCCGGGGTGCGATCGGTCTATCGACCCATCGAAAACGTCAATATCTTGACCCCTGTCGTCGCTTGGAGGACCATTGTGGCTCAAGGGACTATGTGACCTTGCCGATGATAATTCCCATGGCCCAGGGCCAAATATTATGGCGGGGCCATTTGAACAAAGGGGGGTCGGTACGGTTACCGAGTTGGACTATGGGAATTCAATACGCCAGCTTGTTCAGACCCAGGGAGCTGGCCCGGGGAGCGTTGCTTCTGGCTTGCCTGGCGCTGCCGCTCGTCGGGTGGGCGCAGCATGTGCGTAACGAACCCATCCTGCCCATTCCAAGGCCCACCGGGCTTGATCCGGAAAAGGTGGCGCTGGGACAGCGTCTTTTCTTCGATACCCGGTTGTCGCGCGATCAAAGCATCAGTTGTGTCAGCTGCCATCGGATGGCATTGGGCGGTACCGATGAACACGTGCCCTCGCTGGGGGTGGCAGGGCGCAAGGGCGGGATCAAGAGTCCCACCGTATTCAACAGCGACTTCAATATCGCCCAGTTCTGGGACGGCCGGGCGAGGGATCTGCATGAGCAATTGGACGGGCCGGTTCACAATCCGGTGGAAATGGACAACGACTGGCCCACCATCGTGCATCGCCTGCAGGCCGATGAGGCCTTTCGCGCCCGTTTCCTCGAAGCCTACCCCCAAGGGATCAACGAAGCGGCCTTGAAGGACGCCTTGGTGCAGTTCGAGCGCTCGCTGGTCACCCCCGATTCTCCCTTCGACCGCTGGCTGAAAGGAGACGAAAAGGCGCTCTCGACCGAAGCGCGCGAAGGCTATGCGCTGTTTCAGTCCTATGGCTGCGTCGCCTGCCATCAGGGGGTGAATGTCGGTGGCAACCTCTTTCAGCGGATGGGGGTGATGGGCGACTATTTCAAGGATCGCGGAACGCCGACCACCCGGGCCGATCTGGGACGCTTCAACGTCACCGGGGACGAGGAGGACAAGTTCTACTTCAAGGTGCCGAGCCTGCGCCTGGTGGCCCTGCAGAAACGGTTCTTCCACGATGGTTCGGCTGCCACGCTGGACGAGGCCATCCAGACCATGGCCCGATATCAACTGGGGCGGACCATTCCGCCCACCGACCGCGCCAGGATCATGGCCTTCCTTCGCAGCCTGGTCGGTCACCACCCGCTGTTGCCGGAGTCATGATCAGGCGTCTGCGGTTCCTTCTGCAAATCATACTGCTGAGCATGGTGGTCAGCGCAATCGCCTGGCTGCTCCGTGACGAGAACGGTGGCAGGGGTACCGCCGCTGCACGCATGCAGACATTGTTGGAGCTACACAATCTGGAGATTGCCCTTGATCGTGATCTCCTGCGCGTCACCTCTTTTCAGCTGCAGCAGTATGACCCCCTGGCAGCCGAGCTGCGCCAGCTGACTGCCATATCAGAGTCCCTGCGTGAACGGATGGCGACGGAGGTATCGGCTGAGACGCGCTCGGCGCTGGCAAGTTGGCTAGAGGCACTGGAAAAAAACGCCGCCTTGCCCAGCGGATCCAGTCCCTGGCCGCGGTCGAGCGCAACCAGTTGCATTACCTGGGCAAAGCGGTGGCGGACTACCACGCGAGGGAGGCGCCTGGCGCGAATCGGCTGATGCAAGTGGGGAACGACCTTCTGTCGTTGACGCTCTTCGACGGTGAGTTGCTGCGTGAGAAGATTGAGCAGGAGCTCGAAGGGTTGGCGGCGTTGCCGAACAAGCCCGCTGAGCTGCAGAACTTGCTGCATCACGTACGGCGGACACTGGAGTACGTCTCCAAAGTCAACCGGCAGGCATCCCGCTACGCCGCGATCGAGTCCCAGGCCTTGTTCGACCGGCTTTCCCTGCAATTGGGCAGGGACGCCGAACGTCACATCCAGATGCTCGAGACGCGGCGGTACCGGCTCGGCGGACTGGCGGTCCTGTTGCTGATGCTGCTCGGCTGGACGCTTGCCGGTCTGGAACGTGAACGCCGAGCGGCCTACCGCGCCGGGCGGCGTCTCGAGAACGCGATCGAGAGCCTGAGCGAGGGTTTCGCCCTGTTCGACCGGGCAGGGCGGTTGATCCTGCACAATACGCGTTTCTTGCAGCAGTACCCCTGGCTGCAGGATCGGCTGCAAAACGGATTTTCCTATCGTGAATTCCAGTCGCTGCAGCGCGGCGCTGGCATCGAGACCGAGCCCCTGGTTGCCGAGGGCGAGACCGCAGAGGGCCAACTCGAGCGGGTACCGGCGGACGATGGAAGGGTGGCGTGGTACCTGGCCACCGAGTCGTTGACCGATCAGGGCGAACGGGTGCTGGTCCGAGTGGATGTCACCGAGGCGAAGGCACGCGAGCTCGAACTGGCCAAGCTGTACCGGGCGGTCGAGCAAGCGCCGGTGTCGGTGATGATCACCAATGCGGATGCGGAGATCGAGTATGTCAATCCGCATTTCGAACGGGTCAGTGGTTATACGCTGGCGGAGGTGAGGGGCAGGAACCCGCGCTTCCTGAAATCGGGGACAACCTCCGAGGAGAGCTATCGCGTACTCTGGGATCACCTGAAGCGTGGCGAGACCTGGCACGGCGAACTGGTCAACCGGCGCAAGGATGGCAGTCTCTACCGGGAGGAGGCCTTCATCTCGCCGGTGCGCGATATCCAGGGGAGAACCACCCACTATATCGCCCTAAAGGACGACGTCACCGAACGGCGCCGGACCGAGGAGGCGTTGCGCCTCCATGCCAAGGTGTTCGAGGCACTTTCCGAAGGCGTGATGATCACCGACGCCCAGGAGCGGATCCTCGCCGTCAATCCCGCCTTTACCCGGATCACAGGCTATGTGCCCGCAGAGGTCATCGGCAAGACACCGAGGCTGTTGTCATCGGGTCACCACGACGAGGCCTTCTACCGTGCCCTGTGGGCCCAGCTGCAACGGGAGGGTTACTGGCAGGGCGAGATCGAGGACCGACGCAAGGACGGTGAGGTCTACCCTGCGGCGATGAGCATCGTGGCCGTCCGCGGAGAGGACGGACAGGTGGCCCAGTACATCTCGGTGTTCAGTGACATCAGCGAGCGCAAGTCGGCCGAGCAGAAGATCCAGTATCAGGCCAATTTCGACCCCCTGACCGGCCTGCCCAACCGCAGTCTGTTCCTCGACCGCGTCACTCACGCCATCGAGAAGGGTGCACGGGAAAGCGCCTGCGTCGGCCTCCTGTTCATCGACCTCGACCGATTCAAGGAGGTCAACGACACCCTGGGCCACCTGATGGGCGACCGGCTGTTGCAGGCGGTGGCGGAGCGGCTGCGGGGCTGTGTGCGCGAAAGTGATACAGTCAGTCGTTTCGGTGGCGACGAGTTCGTGGTGTTGCTCGAGGAGGTGAACCATGCGGAGCACGCGGCGAATGTGGCGCAGAAGATCCTGGGGGCGCTGGAGACGCCCATCACGCTGGGCGACCACGAAATCACCGTCGGGGCCAGTATTGGCATCACCCACTACCCCACCGACGCAGAGGATGCTGTCACCCTGTTGCGCAATGCCGACATGGCGATGTATCGCGCCAAGGAGGCGGGCCGCAACAACTATCAGTTCTTTACCCCGGAGATCAACGAGGCGGTTCATCGACGGGTGGCACTGGCGAACGATCTGCGCCATGCCATTGAGCAGGATGCCCTGGCGGTGGTCTACCAGCCGATCGTCTCGCTTGGGGCGCGACGGCCGGTAGGGTTCGAGGCCCTGTTGCGCTGGCAGCATCCGGTCGAAGGGCCGGTCTCTCCCGAGGTGTTCATTCCCCTGGCGGAAGAGACCGGCCTGATCGGGCCCATCGGCGAATGGGTTCTGGCCGAGGCGGCGGGTCAGGTGGCACGCTGGCGGGCCGCGGGCAGGGACTGGCGGGTAGGAGTCAACTTTTCGCGTCGCCAGATGGACCTCGGCATGGACGTGCAGCGTCTGCTGGCGATCATCGAGGGGCAGGGCGCGCGGCCGGCGGATATCACCTTGGAGATCACCGAGGGGCTGATGCTCGACGACAGCGAGGAGACCCGCCAATGGCTGCACCAGGTGCGCGCCGCCGGTATCCGGCTGTCGGTGGACGACTTCGGCACCGGCTATTCCTCGCTGAGCTATCTGAAGCGTTATCCGGTCAATACCCTGAAGATCGACCGTTCCTTCGTGCGGGACCTCGCCGTCGACCCCGGTGACGCCCAGCTGGTGGAGGCGATCGTGATGTTGGCACGGCGCCTTGGCCTGGAGGTGGTCGCCGAGGGGGTGGAAACGGTCGAGCAGCTGGACTTTCTGGCCGCCCTGGGCTGCGAGTTCGCCCAGGGCTGGTGGTTCGGCCGTCCCATGCCCGCCACCGAGATCCCCGCCTGGCTGGCGCGAATGGCCGATCGATTGGAGACCGGCTGACGCGTTTGGGTGACGGGCCTGCGTCGCCCAAGCTCGTCACTTAATTGATAAAGTGGTGTAGCCCGGATGAAGCCAAGCGAAATCCGGGATCAGTCGACCGCCCTTCCCGGATTCCGGCCTGCGGCCTCCATCCGTGCTACGAGTGTGTCAGGGGTCGGAGTCGTTCGACACCGCCAAGACCAGCCGCCCGGTATGCTCGTAAACGACTCCGACCCCGAAGCAATACCGGTGAGTAGACCCAACTTCCATGATCAGGGGTGGGGAAGCCGGCCCCTCATGGCTGTCAGGCGACACGCAAAAATGACCCCCTGACGACACGAAGAAATGACCCCTCTTGAAGAGAGGAGATCAAGATGAACGAGACGTCAGGAGGTACCTTCCGTCATCACGAGATGGTGCAACGGGAGGTGAAGATGAA
>RFHJ01000035.1 GCA_003696905.1 Gammaproteobacteria bacterium
CCCGAAAAGGGCGAGGAGGCGCGCAAGCTGTATGCCGATGCGCAGGACATGCTGGAGCGGATCATCGACGAGGGCTGGCTGAAGGCGCGCGCGGTGGTGGGGCTGTTCCCGGCCAACGCGGTCGGTGACGACATCGAGATCTACACCGATGAATCCCGCCGCCAGGTGCGCATGGTGCTGCACAATCTGCGCAAGCAGGCGCGCCAGCCCGAGGGCAAGTACAATGAGTCGCTGGCCGACTATGTGGCACCCAAGGAGAGTGGTGTGCCGGACTGGATCGGGGCCTTCGCCGCCACCGCCGGCATCGGCATCGACGAGAAACTGGCCGAGTTCGAGGCCGATCATGACGATTATCATGCCATCATGCTGAAGGCCCTGGCCGACCGCCTGGCCGAGGCGCTCGCCGAATGGCTGCACCGCAGGGTGCGGACCGAGCTGTGGGGCTATGCGCCCGACGAGGATCTGGACAACCAGGCGCTGATCGCCGAGCAGTACCAGGGCATCCGCCCGGCCATGGGCTACCCGGCCTGCCCCGATCACACCGAGAAGGACCTGCTGTGGGAGCTGCTCGACGTGGAGCGCAATACGGGCATCTGGCTGACCGAATCCAAGGCGATGGTGCCAACCGCCGCCGTTTCCGGTCTCTATTTCGCGCATCCCGCGGCCCGCTATTTCGCGGTGGGCAGGATCGGCCGCGATCAGATCGAGGACTATGCCCGGCGCAAGGGCATGCCGGTGGACGCGGTCGAAAAATGGCTGGGACAGAATCTGGCCTATGACGAGTGAGGAGAGATCATGGGAATGATGCAGGGTGAGATGTTCGTGGCCATGCCCTCGCTGGTGTCGTTGCTGGCCGGCATCGCCATACTGATATGGCCGAGACTGCTCAACTATATCGTGGCCTTCTACCTGATACTGATGGGGCTGGTGGGGCTGGTGTCTCTGCTCTGAGCGGAATCGAAGTGAGTTGTTTTCGACCCGAGGAGTGGCAGTATCGGGCCAGTGAGCGTCTGCAGGCGCTGTTGTCCGCGAGTCGGCTGCGCAAGTTGGCTGGCAGCTTCGAGCGCGCGCTGCGCGCCGATCGGCGGGCCGAGACCGGTCAGGACCGGCCCTCGCATCTGAGTGAGCTGGCCGATGCCCTACTGGTGGCGCGGGACGCCGACCTGTTCGCCGATGCCGAGATTCGCGCCGCGGTGACCGCCGCCATTCAGCGCAAGGAGGGGCGACGCGTCGAGAATCCCGCACGGTGGGTCGCGGGAGCCTCGGCGGCGCATCGCTTCGTGCATGCCTGCGGCTTTCCGCCGGAGCTGGCCGGTACCCGGGCCCGTAGCCGTCCGGATCCCCTGCAGACCGTTCTGCCGCCCGCCGCCTATCGACGGCTGAAGCCCTTCCAGCAGGAGGTCCGTGACCAGTTGCTTGAGCGCCTCGACGCACCGGCGCCGGACAACCGGGCGATGGTCTCGCTCCCCACCGGCTCGGGCAAGACCCGGGTGGCAGTGGAGAGCCTCCACTACTGGGCGCACAAACTGCTCGACGAAGGCGAGCAGGGCCGGGTGGTGCTGGTCTGGCTCGCCCACACCGAAGAGCTGTGTGAGCAGGCGGTGGCCTCCTTCGAAGATGTCTGGCGTTCCCATCCGGCAGGCAATCAGCCGCTGCTGCTGGCCCGATTCTGGGGCAGCTACCGCCAGGGGATCGATCGCCAGGAGATGCGCGATCGTCTGGAGAGCGAGGCGCCCGTTCTGGTATTGGTCTCGACGCCGCAGAGCTTTGTCGGTGAGTCGCTCGAGGGATGGCCGAGCCCCGCTGCCATCGTCATCGATGAGGCCCATCGGGCGGCGGCACCCACCTATCGCAGCATCATCGAACACTATGGCGAGCAGGCCGCCATCATCGGTCTGACGGCAACCCCCTATCGGCGCGAGTTTGACCGGCGCAATCCCGAGGCGGGCACCGAGGAGCTGCACGATCTGTTCCGTTGTCTGATCGTGGCCGATTCGCTCGGTGACGAGGCGGGGGAGCGCCTGAAACGCCTGCAGGACATGGGAGTGCTCTCGGTGCCCATCTCGCGTACCGTATCCACCGGCATCACCCTGAAGGTGGGTGAGCCACCCCCCGGTGAAGGCCTGCAGCAGCAGTTTAATTTCGATCAGGAGTTGCAGCAGCAGGCGGACCAAACCCGGCGCCGGCGCATCGTGCTGGAGGAGCTGTTACGAATCCTCGAAGAGGAGCCAATGGCCCGGGTGCTCTATTTCGGACCCAGCGTACTGGATGCGGAGCTAGTGGCTTTCATGCTGCGCTTCAAGGGCAAGCGGGCGGCGGCGGTCAGCGGTGCCACCCGTGCGGCTACCCGGCGGGCCATGATCGCCGACTTCAAGGCGGGGCGCCTGGACGTATTGTGCAACTGCGAGGTGTTGACCACCGGCTTCGATGCCCCCACCGTGAGTCATGTGGTGATGGCCCGTCCCACCATCAGCCAGGTGTTGTACGAGCAGATGGTCGGGCGCGGTCTGCGAGGTCCGGAGTTTGGCGGTACGGCCTATTGCCATATCGTCGACTTCGAGGACCGCTATCGGGAGCGTCGACCCATCCTCGGCTATGAACAGTTTCGCCATGTCTGGATTCCGCTGGAGGACGAGCCCGAGCATGCCCAGGCCTCCGTGGGACTGTTGGTACAACTGGGTTCCGGTGACGTCAAACGCTATGCCCGCAATGAGCAGAAGGTGGCCGCCTGCCGTAGCCGCCCGGTCAGTCGGGGGCTGGAGGTGCCGGTGGTGGTCAGCCTGGAAGGCAGTGAAAAGGGCGCATTGCAGTTCATCGCCTGGAACCCGGAAAAGCAGGAGAGCAAGTACAGGCGCCGCTATGAGTTGAGTCGCGAGCGCCCCATGCTGCGCACACGCCTGGAAGTGCCCGAGGGCTGTGAGCTGGTGCTGCAGGCGACCACGGCCGACCCCCGCGGGCATATCGAGGTTCGGCGTTACGATCCCCGGCTGGGCGATCAGATCTAGCCCGCAGACTGCTATGATCAGGTCAGGGCTTCAGGAACAGACGATGGCAGGCAAAGAATTCCTCTTTTCCATGCAGTGCCGCTATCAGGGCGACGAGAATGCCGTCCGGTCGTTGCGGGTGTACCGCGAGCAGGAGGGTACTCGCATTCCCTTCGAACTGGACCTGATCACCCCGGGCTTCGAGATCTTCTGTTACGCCATATTCACCTGTCAGCACACCTATCTGCGCCTCAATTGCGCCGAACGGGGCCTGTTGCTGGATTGCGTGCAGGGCGAGATGCACCTCTCGACCGACGAGAACTGGCTGTTGCAACGGCAGTTCCTCTCCTTTTCGATGCGCCTGCGCAGCGGTGATCCCAGCGCCGACACGGTGGACTATCTGGTGGAGCGAATGCAACGGTGTCCCGTCTCTTCCAACCTCAAGCCCATCGGGGACAATCAGATCATGCTGGCCTTCGTGGATAGCTGCGAGGCCGGCGATGCAAGACAACAAACAGCGAGGTAGATGCAATGGAGGGTTCTCATCTGGGGTTGGCACGGGAGGAATCCCTGATTCAGAACAATCTCGACAAGATGCGGCAGGTGGCGGCAGGCGCGCTCGAAGGGGCCTTGCTTGCACTGCAATCGCAGGACGTGTCCCAGGCCCACGCGGTGGTCGCGCGCGATACCGACCTGAACAATCTCTACCATATCGTCGAACAGGAATGTCTCCGGGCGCTGGCCCTGCAACAGCCGGTGGCGCGCGATCTGCGTGAGATCGTTGGGAGCCTGCAGGTAGCAAGCGAACTGGAGCGGATCGGTGATCACGCCAAGGATATCGCCAAGATCGTGATGGAAATGGATTCCAGCGACTTTTCCGGTCCCATGGAGCACATCGCACGCATGGGCGATCTGGTTCGCACCATGCTCGATCAGGTGATGGAGGCGGTGCACAACAAGGACGAGTCCCTGGCACGCCTAGCGGCGGCCGAGGATAGTGAAGTGGACGAGCTGGACGAAGAGGCGGTCTCTGGCCTGCTGATGCAATTGATGAACGAACCGGACCGCACCATGCACTCCACCCACCTGTTGTGGATTGCCTACCATCTCGAACGGATCGGTGATCGGGTAAAGAACATCGCCGAGCGGGTAGTGTTCATGGTCAGCGCCGAGACCATCGAGCTGTAACCTCGATCTGAGTTCCGGGGCCCGTGCTGCGCAGACTCCTGCTGCCGGTCATCCTGGTCATCCTGGCCTATGGGCTGTGGTTGAGCCCGGAGTTCAAGGAAATCAGTGCCGGCGTGGCGATCTTTCTGTTCGGCATGCTGTCGTTGGAAGAAGGGTTCAAGGCCTTCACCGGCGGACGCCTCGAAGGCCTGTTGCGGCGCAGCACCGACCGGCTGTGGAAGGCGTTGGGTTTCGGTGTGGTGACCACCACTCTGATGCAGTCCAGCTCGCTGGTCTCGGTGATCACCATCTCCTTTCTCAGCGCAGGCCTGCTGGGCTTGGCTCAAGGCATCGGCATCATCTACGGCGCCAACCTGGGCACCACCACCGGTGCCTGGCTGGTCGCCGGCCTGGGGCTGAAGGTGAAGATCGCCGAGTACGCCATGCCCATGTTGGTGTTCGGGGTGATCCTGCTGTTGCAACGCAGCAAGACCCTGCGGGGGGGCGGCTATGTGCTGGCCGGGCTGGGCTTCATCTTTCTCGGCATCCATTACATGAAGGATGGCTTCGAGGGCTTCCGCTCGGCCATCGACCTGGCCCAGTATGCGGTCCCCGGTATCCAGGGGGTGCTGATCTACACCCTGCTGGGCATTCTGGCGACGGTGGTGATGCAATCCAGCCACGCCACCCTGGTGCTGACCCTGACCGCCCTCGCGGCAGGCCAGATCACCTATCTCAACGCCCTGGGACTGGCGATCGGCGCCAATGTTGGCACCACCATCACCGCGGTGCTGGGGGCCATAGGCGCCAACGTGGAAGGGCGGCGGCTGGCGGCGGCCCACGTGCTGTTCAATGTGGTGACCGGCATAGTGGCCATCGTGTTCATCCAGCCCTTCATGGTGGCGGTCGAGCACCTGGCGCGCTGGATCCATCTGCCGGCCGGCGACTATACCCTGCGCCTGGCCCTGTTCCATACCCTGTTCAACCTGGTGGGCATCGCCCTGATGCTGCCCTTCACCGAACGGCTGGTGTGCTGGCTGGAGCGGCTGTTCCGGGTGCGACGGCCGGCAGTGGTACGCGCCCGCTACCTGCACGAGGCGGCGCTGGAGGTGCCGGACGCGGCGCTGGCCGCGCTGCGCAAGGAGGTGGTGCATCTGTTCGAACAGGCCTTCGGTATCCTTGCCCACGGGCTCAATCTGCACCGTGAAACCATCATTTCCAACTTCGATCTCGATCGTCTGGTGGAGGCGCCGCCGCGGCTGGGCGACTACGACGTCGAGGCCCATTACGACCTGCGCCTGAAGCAGCTCTACAGCGACATCATCGACTTTGCGAGCCGCCTGCGCACCACCCTGCCGGAGAAGCGCGCCGATGAGCTGTACCAGCTGCGCAATGCCGCACGGGGAATCGTCGAGGCGGTGAAGGACGTCAAACACATGCGCGGCAACCTGGTGCACTACACCAGCCACGAGAATCCCTATATCCGCGCCGAATACAATCGGTTGCGCGCCATGCTGGCGAAGGTGCTGCGGGAACTGCATCGCCTGCTGCTGGAAGAGGATGCCGATGTCACATTCCTGTCACTCGACCGGCTCAAGGTGGAGATACGCGAGATGGAAAAGGAACAGGATGAACGCCTTGAGCAGTTGATTCGTGCCCGTCGCATTACCTCCCTGATGGCCACCTCGCTGATGAACGATGCCGGCTATGCCTTCGATGCCGCCAAGGCCCTGATCAACTCGGGGCAGGTCCTCTACCGTGCAGAGGATGAGGCGGAGGACGAGGCCGAAAGGGCCTTGCAACTCGAAAAGGACGAGATCGACCGGCTGGCCGGCAGAGGCGGAACCCCATGAGCAGACTGAATCGCATGCTGGAGAAGATCAGTCATCTGCTCGGACGCAAGCCGCCCGAGCGCGCCACCTGCAAGCAGCTGCGCAAGCTGCTCAAGCGCCTGAAACATCGCCAGCGCGAGCTGGAGAAGCGCTGTAAATACACCCATGATGCCCATGAGCGCAAGCGCCTGGAGCGTGAGATCAAGGTGATCCGAGAGCAACGCCGCAAGGGCGTGCATCTGTATCGCGAGCTGCGCAAATAGCTGCGATGAGGTAAACCTCCCCGTCATCCCCAGGGGTCGGAGTCGTTGCCCGAGGGGCTGGAGCTTATCCCAGGGGCTGGGAATGGCGACTCCGACCCCGGATCCTGTGGCCTTCCTGCTGTGGGAGGGCCTTCAGGCCCGAAGATATTCCCCGCCATTATCGAGATCGCCTTGTCCGGCCCAGCCGGGTCGCGGCGGCATTGGCCGGATCCTCGGGCCAGGCATGCTTGGGATAGCGTCCACGCATCTCCTTGCGTACCTCCGGATAGGCCTCGCGCCAGAAGTTCGCCAGATCGCCGGTGATCTGTAGCGGCCGCATCGCCGGCGAGAGCAGATGCAACAGCAGTGGAATCCGTCCCTCGGCGATGCGCGGCGTCTCGGTCTGGCCCAGCATTTCCTGTAGCGGCACACGCAGGATCGGCTCGCCCTCGGCCGGGTACTCGATGGGCCGGCGCGTGCCTGCGGGCGTCTCGTAGTGCGAGGGCAGCAACTGCTCGATCTTGCGGATCTTCTCTCGGCCCACCCAGCCCTGCAGGGCATCGACGACCGGCACCTGGCGAAGCTCGCGCAGGCTGGTGCAGTCGTTCAGCCAGGGTGAAAGCCACTCCTCGAGCCGCTCGAGCAGGGCCGCGTCCGACAGATCCGGCCAACCCTGCTCCGGCAGGTGATGACGGAGCAGGGCGATGCGTCCCTGCAGCTGGCGCAGCGATTTCGACTGGTCGAACAGGTCCAGGCCCTGTTCTCTCACCTGCTCGAGTAGCAAGGGCAGCGGGTCGTCCTGCGGCGTCAGCGTCTCGGGCTGAGCCTCCAGCACCAGCGCGCCGAGGCGGCGCGTCCGGCGTACTCCCACGGCCTGGCGTTCCGGGTCCCAACCCAGCTCGCGCGCCTGCTGGATCTGCTCGCCGAACAGCGGGTCGAGGTCGCTCCTGGCGAGGGGGGCGGCCAGCCAGATCCGCCCCTCGCGTCGCCCCGCATCGAGGGATGCGGCGACCAGCAGCTCCTGACCGCGCAGGGCGTCCCGCGCGGGCAGGCAGGCGGCGCGGCCGTTGCGCAGCCGATAGCAGTGGGCGCCCGGCCTGCGGGCCAGGGCCACGCGGTCGGGGTAGGCGAGGGCCAGTAGGGTGCCGGGGCTTGCTCGTTGCATCTTGCATTTGATGGGTGCTGTCTCCGTGGCGAGCCCGCGCAGCTGTCTTGCCACCTGATCCATGCGCTGCAGCCCCTGCCGGTCGAACCCCGGTGGTGCGTGCCGATCCCGGCGCCAGCGCGTCAGCGCCTCGAGGCGGGGCTCGACATCGCAGGGCAGGGGCTCGTCGCCGCGGCGTTGCATGGGGTCGCGCTCGCCCAGCAGGGCAGCGATATCGGCGGCCAGGCGGCGTGCCTTGGCATCAGGCGCGGCGAGCAGCATGTGCGCCAGCCGGGGATGGAGCGGTAGCCGGCTCATGGCCCGCCCGGCAGGGGTGATGCGGCCCTGGCTATCCAGCGCCTCGAGCTGAACGAGCAGTTCCCGCGCCTGTGCCCAGTGGGCCCGCGGCGGCGGGGTGACCCAGGCCAGATCATCGGGCTCGGTCACCCCCCAGTCGGCCAAGGCCAGCACCAGTGGCGCCAGGTCGGCCTCGAGGATCTCCGGGCGTATCTCAGGGTCGAGGCGCCGCTGGCGCGCCGCGCTCCAGGCGCGGTAACAGACGCCGGGCCCTTGGCGTCCGGCCCGCCCGGCACGTTGCAGGGCCGAGGCCTGCGAGATGAAGTCGGTGTGCAGCCGGATCAGGCCGCTGTTGGGATCGAAGCGAGGCTTGCGACTCAGGCCGGAGTCGATCACCACACCGATGCCCTCGATGGTCAGGCTGGTCTCGGCGATGTCGGTGGCGAGGACCACGCGGCGGGCGCCGCTCGTGCCGCGGATGATGGCGTCCTGGCGTTCGGCAGGGATCTCGCCGTGCAGTGGCTGGACCTCGACGCCACGGTCGGCCAGGTCGCCCAGCGACTCGGCCAGGCGGCGAATCTCGCCCTTGCCCGGGAGGAAGACGAGCAGGTCCCCGGCGGCTTCGGCCAAGGCCCTGCGCACCAGACGCTGCAACACGCCCGGCAGTTCCTCGCGGGACGGGTCCGAGTCGAGATGATGGATCTCGACCGGGTGGGCGCGTCCCTCGGCCTGCAGGGACTGCGCGCCCATCAGCCCCACCAGGGATTCACCGTCCAGTGAGGCCGACATGGGCATCAGCCGCAGGTCGTCCCGGAGTCCGTTCGCCACCTCCAGGCACAGCGCCAGGGCCAGGTCGGCATCGAGGCTGCGCTCATGGAATTCGTCGAAGATCACCAGGCCCACGCCTGATAGCTCCGGGTCGTCCTGCAGGCGGCGCAGCAGCAGCCCCTCGGTCAGCACCTCGATACGTGTCTGTGGGCCGATTCTGCGGTCGAAGCGCACCTGGTAGCCGACCGTTCTACCCACCGGCTCAGCCAGCAGCTGCGCCATGCGGTGGGCCGCCATGCGGGCCGCGGGACGGCGCGGCTCGAGCATCAGTATCTTGCGCCCGGCGAGCCAGTCCGAGCCCAGCAGGGCCAAGGGCACCAAGGTGGTCTTGCCCGAGCCGGGCGGGGCGCCCAGTACCAAGTGCCCCTCGCGGAGACGGCGATCGATCTCCGGCAGGGCGGATGCGATGGGGAGCGCAGGCAGGTCCATGACAGGGTCATTATCGCGGGATCGGCAGCAAAGAGGGAGCCAAATGCAGGCGGCCATTGGCAAAGAATCACGCTTGCGGTAGCATTCGCCTCCCTCAAGGGGCGCGTAGCTCAGCGGGAGAGCACTGCCTTCACACGGCAGGGGTCACAGGTTCAATCCCTGTCGCGCCCACCAACATGGAGAAATGGGGCCGACGGAGAACCGTCAGCCCCATTTTTTGTGCTGCAGTGGATGACGCTGTCCGCTGTTGTCCCCTACGATATTTCGACGCCAGATATTGCGCCACATGGCCTGGGACGACTGCCGATCTATTCGGGTTCCTCGACTTTGATGAGGACCCAACCCAACTGACGATAGTCGTTGATCTGCGCGGGCCCGGCTGCGCTGACGTCTACATAGTCTGGAAAGTCCTCTGGCGTGACGTCGTACCAGCTTGCATGGGTACCGCAGACGTGGACGGGCACATTTTCGTCCTCGGTGAGAGAACGGACCAGCTGGTGAACCGTAGCGTATTCGTCGCGATAACGTCTTTCCAGCGCAAACTGTTCACTGCCGTGGGTCACCACGGCAATGCCGATACCGGGGAAACGGGCACGGAGCTGGCGCACATATTCAGCGACCTGGGGCATGGCCCACTCGAGGGCATTTTCATCGCCTTCGACGATCTCGAAGACCACTCCTGCAGGCGCCTGTTCGGAGCTCAGCAGGGACTGCATTCGCTCGCTTGCGAACAGCGGGGTGGTCGTCAGTGCCAGCAGCAAAACCAGGAGATGCGGCAATGAGGTCATGGCAGTTTCTCCGGAGGCCTGTCTCGTTGGACCGGCCCGTAACGGAAAGATTCAGCCTTCCCCCGATGCCGCACATGGCTTGTCCCGGCTCGCACGCAGTATCAGATCTAGACGGGCCGCCTCGCTCAGACCATCGATGTTCAGTACCAGGTCATAACCGTGCGCATCGTGCGGGTCGCGTCCGGTCAGTTCGCGTACGAAGCCTTCCCTTTCCCTGTCTATTTCCAGGATCTGCCGTTTTGCCGCCTCGACGTCGATCTTGTGCGTCTCCGCGAAGTTGGTGGCCCGTCGATCCACCGATCCCACGATGCGCAGCCGCAGACAATGGGGGCAGTCTTCCAGCAGAAAGGTGGCGCCGCGACCGACGATCACGCCACCGCTCTGGCCGATGCCGAGCACGGTGTTGATCAGGTTCTTGCGGTAGCTCTGCGCCAGCAGGCTCTTGCGGGCGATGAGATTCTCCAGCCAGTTCGGGCGCAGGCCGCTGAGCTTCTCGTCGAGGGATTCGAGATCGATCGGGTCGACGCCCGAGGCCTCGGCAATGGCGTTCAGGAGCTCCCGGTCATAGAGCGGCACGCCCAGGCGTTCGGCCAGCGCCTCACCGAACGCGCGACCGCATACTCCTGCCTCGCGCGAGATCGCAACGACGCAGGGCGGCGCTTTCTCAGGTTTCTGGGCCGCCTCTTGCAGCAGCTCCATCTTGATCAGTGCCTGAATGACGGCCTGGGAGTCGATGGACACCTTGGATTCTCTGGGGATTGGACGATCGCTACGATATCAGACCAGCCCGTTCTTTTGCAGGACGGCATGAATTCGCCGGGCGATTTTCTCCAGGCGGGACAGCTCGGCCAGACCGACGCGCTCGCCTGCGTCGAGACGCTGCTCCCACCCGGCCAACTCGTCGTCGAGATAGGCCAGCAGCTTCAGTGAACAGCCCTCGCAGGGTCCCTGGCACACCTGGGCCTCCGGGGCATCGAATGGCAGGCCCCGGCGGATCTGCGCGATCATGTTGCGCATGGCTGTGGGGACATCGGGCTTCATTTTGGACATTATCGGACGGAAGACGGAAGATAGGGCTGACCGAGGTCAAGCAATCTGCGGGACGGGCCGCGCGGCAGCTGTGGCGGCCTCTGCCGGGAGGATGGCCAACGCCCTCGAGGCGGGAAGACAGATGCGCAGCAATCGACGACGCTACCGCAAGAAGAAAGACCAGTTCATCGTGGCGGTCCGGCTCGACCTGGAGACCGAGGGCTTCACCTATTTCAAATGGGGATCACAGCAGCATTGCAAGCAGGGTGATTGGGTGGTCGACAACAACGGGGATGTTTATACCATCGATCACGAGGTCTTCCTCAGGACCTACCGGCAGATCGCGCCGGGCCACTATGTGAAGATCAACCCAGTGTGGGCAGAAGTGGCCGAGTCGGCGGGCTGGATGCCGACCAAGGAAGGCAGGTCTCGCTACGAGGCCGGCGACTACCTGGTGTTCAACGACGAGGAAGGCACCGACGGCTATTGCATGTCCAAGGCCCAGTTCGAGGCGATGTACGAGCCCGACTAAGGTCGGCTCAGCTGCCGTTTAGCCCCTCTTCTGTCAGGTCACCTGTACCTGCAGCATCTCTTCGCCGTCTTCATCGGTCAGGTGGACCGCGCAGGCGATGCAGGGGTCGAAGCTATGGATGGTGCGCAGGATCTCCACCGGCTGCTTGGGGTCGTGCAGTTCGTGGTTGTCCTGCAATGCCGCCTCGTAGGCGCCGGGCTGATCCTTGGCATCACGCGGGCCAGCATTCCAGGTGGAAGGCACCACCGCCTGATAGTTGTCGATCTTCTCGTCCTCGATCACCACATAGTGCAGCAGGCCGCCTCTGGGCGCCTCCATGAAGCCGACACCCTTGGCCTCGCGCGGCCAGCTCGAAGGCTCCCACAGCGTCTCGTTGAAGGTGCGGGTGTTGCCGGCGCGGATGTTGGCCACCAAATCGTCGTACCAGTCCTGCATCTTGTCGGCGATCAGCTTGGTCTCGAGGGTGCGCGCCGCGGTGCGTCCCAGCGTGGAGAACAGCGCCCGCTTCTCGAGGCCCAGGGTCGCCAGGGTGCTGTCGACCAGGTCGCGGGTGGCGGCATCGCCCTTCGCATAGAGCACCAGCACCCGGGCCAGCGGTCCGACCTCCATGGCATGGCCCTTCCAGCGTGGCGACTTGAGCCAGGAATAGCCCTGGTCCACGTTGAGCTGGCGATAGGGCGTGTCGGGCCCGCCACGGCCCTTGTAGTCGAGATGGGTCTCACCCTCCCAGGGGTGCAGCCCCTGCTCGTTGCCCGCTTCGTAGTCGTACCAGCTGTGGGCGACGAACTCCTGCACCTGTGTCGGGTCGCGCAGATCCACGTCGTGGACGGTGGAGAGATCCCGCCCGAGGATGGCACCGGGCGGGATCCACCAGCTCGCGGGGTCGCGCAGGCTGCTTCCCGCCTTGGCCGAGGGGAAATCACCGAACACCAGGAAATTGCCCAGCCCCTCGCCGCGCTCGAACCACTCCTTGTAGAAGCCGGCGATGGCCACCGTGTCCGGCACATAGACCTGGTCGACGAAGCGGCGCATGCGGTCGATCACGCTCTGGATGGTGGCCAGCCGGCTGGCGTTGACGGCCGAATCCGAGTTCAGATCGATCGGGTTGGGCACCCCTCCGACCAGAAACATCGGATGCGGGTTCTTGCCGCCGAAGATGGCATGCAGCTTGACCACGTCGCGCTGCCATTCCAGGGCCTCGAGGTAGTGCGCCACCGCCATCAGATTCGCCTCCGGTGGCAGCTTGTAGGCGGGATGTCCCCAGTAGGCCTTGGCGAAGATCCCCAGTTGACCCGAGTCGACAAAGCCCTTCAGCTTCTTCTTCATGTCCGAAAAATAGCCCGGAGAGGAATTGGGCCAGGAAGAGACGCTCTGGGCGAGTTCGGAGGTGGCCTTGGGGTCTGCCTCGAGCGCGGAGACCACATCCACCCAGTCCAGGGCGTGCAGGTGATAGAAATGCATCACATGGTCATGGACGAACTGGGCGGCGATCATCAGGTTGCGCACCAGTTGCGCGTTGGCCGGGATCTCGTAGTCGAGGGCGTCCTCGACCGCGCGTACCGAGGCGATGCCGTGCACCAGGGTGCAGACGCCGCAGATACGCTGGGCGAAGGCCCAGGCATCGCGCGGGTCGCGCCCCTGCAGGATCAATTCGATGCCGCGCACCATGGTGCCGGAGGAATAGGCCTGTTCGATCCGATTTCCGTTCATCTGCGCCTCGATGCGCAGATGGCCCTCGATGCGGGTGATGGGGTCGACGACGACGCGTTCAGTCATTGCGATTGGCCTCGCTGAGAAATTCGGTGACGATACGATATTGGGCCTGGCGTTCCTGGTCGTGATAGTCCTGATCCGCCTCTTCGGCCAGGCAGGTGCGCGCCATGCGGGCGTTCATGGCGGCCAGCCAAGCGCGGCCGGGAGCGCGGCCGGCGGGGCGAGGTGCAACCGCGGCCTCGGCCGCTCGGGCCACGAAATAGCCTGCCTGGTCGTTCCATTCGCCGTCCGCGCCGCAGCGCGCGTGGGATTCAATGGCAGCGGTGCGCGCGAGGCGATAGGCGCTCGCCAGCTCTTCTTCACCGGCGGACGGATCGGCCGCGATCTCCAATACCCGTGCGACTCGCTCGTCGTCGGTGAGTGAAAGGACGTTGCGTACCAGGCGTGCCGCCAGTTGCCGTTGTTGCGGGTCGGAAAGCCCCGCAATCGCCTGCCGCATCTCGGTATCGTTGGTGATGGTCTGCATCAGCCCTGGCCCTCCTGATCCTCTTCCACCAGGTGTTCGGCCAGGGTCTCGGTCAGGCCGACCACCGGGATGTCCATTTCGTATTCCTCGAGGCCCTCTTCGAGGGTGATGCGGCAGTTGGCGCAGGCGGTGACCAGGGTCTCCACGCCGATCTCGTCGAGCTGGGACTTCTTCTGGCGGAAGGCCTTGAGCCGGAGTTCATCGGCGCGCTCGTTCGCGCTGACACCACCGCCCCCGCCGCAGCACCAGTTCATGGCGCCGTGGTCGGTCATCTCGACGAAGTTCTCGGCCACCAGATCCAGCAGATGCCGCGGCTGCTCGACCACGCCGCCCTTGCGCACCAGCTGGCAGGGATCGTGGAAGGTGAGGCGGGCCTGCTCCTTGCCCCGGGTCTTGATCAGGCCCTGCTCACGGAACTCGTCCAGCACCTCCAGTATGTGCCGCACCTTGAACTTGAAGGGACGGCCGATCAGGTTGGGACCCTCCCAGCGGATGGCGGTGTAGGCATGGCCGCACTCCGGGCTGATCACCGTCTGCACGCCCAGCTCCTCGGCCGCATCCACCACCCGCTGGACCAGCTCGCGGGCCAGGTCGGAGGCGCCGATCTGGATGCCGCTGTTGGTCGCCTCGAAGGCCTTCGAAGAGATGGTCCAGGTCCGCCCCGCCTGTCGCATGATCCGGGCGATGGCCTGCAGGTATTCGGGGAAGTTCATGATCTCCATGGACGAGAGCAGGACCATGTACTCGGCGCCCGCCCGGTCCAGGGGTATCTCGATGCCGGTCTCTTTCTCGACGTGGCCGATCTGGGCCTTGAGCGCCGGCAGGCGCACGCCCATGGGGCTGCCGATGGTGATGGCACGGGTGGTGGCGCCGATCAGGCCCTCCGGCGCATAGCCGGCGGCGCTGAAGCCCTCGCGGATCTTGCGGATCATGCCCGAGATGTCGTTGCCCACCGGGCACACCAGTGAGCACCGGCCACACAGCGAGCAGCCGTCATAGACGAGCTCTTCCCACTGGGCGAAGTCCTCTTCGGTGACTTTTTTGGCGATCCCTAAGGTGCTCTTGATCCGTCCCCAGAGGGTGAATTCGTTCTCCCAGAGGCGCCGCATCGGCTCGACCTTGTAGATGGGCGTGTAACGCGGGTCGCCGGTCTGGGTGTAGAACAGACAGGCCTCGGCGCACATCCCGCAGTGGACGCAAGAACTGAAGAAGCTGGCGACCGGTGCGTCGATCTGCTCGCGGATGAAGTTGATCCCTTTCTCGACCGAAGGCCCGCTCATGACTCGATCCCCCTGTAACCGGCTTGGTAGCCCTGGTACCAGCGCGACAGCGCGAAGCTGAACATATGGGTGAGTTTGGTGAAGGGCGCCACCACCAGCAGCAGTTCGATGCTCAGGATGTGCAATGCCAGCATCGCGGTATAGGGCAGCACCGCATGGCTGTAGGCCAGGTAACCGGTGAGCACCGGCAGCAGGGTCACCGCCCAGGCCAGGTAGTCGTTCACCGTGCTGATGTGGCGTAAGACCGGATTGCGTAGGCGAAAGATCAGCGCCAGCACGAGCGAGGCCATGGTGATCATCCCCAGGCCGGCGATGATGCCGCCGGGTAATGCGGGCCAGCTCAGGCCGGTGAGGTTTTCGATGAATTCGATGTGCGGGCCGTAGAACAGCAGCACCAGCAGAAAGCCGACGTGAAATACATAGCCATTGGTGATGCGCACCGGCTCCCTGGCGAACACCGAGGCGCGCGGGATCGAGCGGGTGACGATGGTCTTGAGTCCCCCTTTCACGCCGCTGCCGCGGCCCTCGGCCAGGTCGGGTTTCTTGCCCAGGCTCAGGACCTCGATCAGGCGCAGCACCATGCCGAACACGAAGATGCCAATCGCCCAATCGAATGCCGACCCCCTGGCCCAGGTGAGCAGGGTTTCTGCGGTCATGATTTTTCCTCCCGGCTCAGTTCCTCGACCTTAAGCGGCTCGTGCGCCGCCTGGGCCACCTGTTTGTGGTAGCGGTTCACCGCCCCCGCGGCGAGGCCCGCTGCGGCGGCCGCGGCGGCGGCTGCGGTGATCGCCCCGGCGGCATCGCCAATGGGTACCGATAGCGCCTTGTAGAACCCGCCGGCATCCCAGAAGTCCGGTTCGGAACAGCCGATGCAGCCGTGTCCCGACTGGATGGGGAAGCTGGTTCCCTCGTTCCATTTCGCGGTGGCGCAGGCGTTGTAGGTGGTCGGGCCCTTGCAGCCGAGCTTGAACAGGCACCAGCCCTTCTTCGCGCCCTCGTCGTCGAAGGTCTCGGCGAACTGGCCACGCTCGTAGAAGGGGCGCCGGTAACAACGGTCATGGATGTTCTGCCCGTAGAAGGCCTTGGGCCGTCCGAGATGGTCCATCTCCGGTAGTTTTCCGAGGGTCAGATATTGCGCCAGCACCCCGGTGATCGCCACCGGAATGGGCGGACAGCCGGGGATGTTGACGATCGGTTTGTCGGTGACGATCTGCGACACCGCCGCGGCCCCGGTCGGGTTGGGGTCTGCCTTGGGAAGACCTCCAAAGGCGGCGCAGGTGCCTACCGACACGATGGCTGCCGCGCCCTTGGCGACCTCTTGGAGCATCTCCAGGTTGGTCATGCCGGCGATGGTCGAGTAGACACCGCCATCCCGCTGCGGGATGGAGCCGTCGACCACCAGCAAATACTTGCCCCAATTCTCCTTCATCGCCGCCTCGCGGGCCTGCTCGGCGGCCTCGCCGGAGGCGGCCTGCAGGGTGTGGTGATAGTCGAGGGAGATGTAATCGAAGATCAGGCTCTCCACGGTCGGTGCATGGCTGCGGGTGAGTGATTCGGTACAGCCGGTGCACTCCTGAAACGACAGCCAGATGACCGAAGGCCGGCGGGCGTTCTGCAGGGTCTCGGCGATCGCAGGGATCATCGCGGGTGGCAGCGCCATCAGCGAGGCGGTGGCGGCACAGAACTTCATGAAGCCGCGCCGCGAGACGCCGCGTTCGCGCAGGTGTTCTCCAAGGGTCTTGTTGTCGCTCATGCAGACTCCTGTTCGGTGGGTTCGGCCAGATCCGCCGCCAACGCATCGGCGGCTTCGCGGACGTCGTCGAGAGGGGTGGTCAACAGCGCAGGCACCCGGGTCACCTCGATGTGGGCGGTCAATTCGATGTCCTGGGGTGATTTGTGGATGACGACCCAGACGCCGGGATAGGCGGTCTCGTAGAGGCGGCTCTCGCCCAGCGCCTGCAGCGTGGCCTGGATCTCTCCCTGGCCCAGCCGTTCGAGCAAGGCATCGCGCTCGCCCGGGGCGAAGGGAATGCCGGACAGATCGATGGTCGTTGGTTCGCCCGAATCGGCCAGACGGGTCAGCGCATGGCGGATCTCGTGCAGGATGGGGGTGATGTTGCCGGTGAAGGCCTGGTTTCCAGATCCATCGACCACGGCGACCGGAATGTTGCCGATTCGAATCACCCGCCCCTCCTGACGTCATTAATGTCGTGGCTCAGCCGAAGTATAGACAGCACTCCTGGCAAGGCGCTGACCTGGGTCAACCACGAGCATATTTCTCTCCGGTTCACTGGGTCTCATTCGGTTTGCCAGGCGAGATGCAGATCGAGCGCCACCTTCGCGACCGCCGGTATGCTGCGGGCCACCTCCGGTGTGGGGCCGTCGCCCCAATCCAGCGACCGGGGCTGGATGCCGATGAGTGCGCGCCGCCAAGGAAAGGTGTCCGACAGGCGCGCGATGTCGAGCAGATCGGCCAGCCCCACCTCGTGAACGCTCTGGCGATCGCCGGTCAGATAGCGGTCCATTTCGTCGCCGGTGAAGGTGCGGTAGCCGCCCGGCTCGATATCGAGCCGGGCGGCGTCGATCACGATCAGGTTGTCGTGCTCGGCGATGGGGCCTGCCAGGGTAAAGCTCAGGGTGCCGCCATCGAGGCAGGTGATGCCGGGTATATCGTGATGCGCTACGGCGATATGGTCGATAATGTGAATGCCGATGCCTTCGTCGCTGAGCAGGGTGTTGCCGATGCCAAGGATAAGGGTCGTACTCATTGCCGTGTCGGGTCTCAGCGCCTGATCGTTCAGAAGGAGACTAGCAGACCATGTGCCTGGGGATACCGATGCAGATCAAACAACTTGACCAGTTCAGTGCGCGCTGCGAGGCCAAGGGCATCGAGCGGGAGGTCGGGCTATTGATGCTGCAGCACGAGTCCCTGCGGGTCGGCGACTTCGTGGTGGTGCATCTCGGCCAGGCTATACAGAAGGTCGCGCCGGAGGAGGCGGCCGTCGCCTGGGGGCTATATGACGAAATGCTGGCGAAAGCGGACTCGCACCGGCGTACCGGCGATTGACTAGCTCACACGTTGTAGAGCTGGGGCAGCAGCCAGGAGAACATCCCCCACATGATCAGCGTCAACGGAATGCCCACCTTCAGGAAGTCACCGAAGGTATAGCCGCCGGCGCTCATTACCAACAGGTTGGTCTTGTAGGCGATCGGTGTGGCGTAGCTCATGTTGGCGCCGAACAGCACCGCCAGCACGAAAGGTTCCTCCGGCAGGCCCAGCTGGCGGGCGATGCCGATGGCGATGGGGGTGCCGATCAGGGCGGCCGCGTTGTTGGAGACGATGTTGGTGAATATCGCCATCAGCAGCATCAGGCCGCTGAGCATCACTGCCGGTGGAATGCCGCCGGTGGCGGCGACGAACTCGCCGGCCAGCCACTCGGCACCACCGGTCTCGAGCAAGGCGCGGCCCAGCGCCAAGCTGGCCACCACGATCAGAATCACCTGACTGCTCAGGGCGCGCGAGGCGTCCCGCCAGCCCAGGCAACCGGTGGCGAGCATCAACAGGATGCCGGCCAGGGTGCTGTAGACGATGGGTATCCAGCCGAGGGCGGCGGGCAGCACGATGCCGGCCATGATCGCCAGCGCCAGGGGCGCCTTCTCGGTATGGGGCAGCTCGGCGGTGGCATCCAGAACCAATACGTCGCCCTCGTGCTTGAGACGCTCGATCTGTTCACGAGAACCCTGGATCAGCACGATGTCGCCCACCTGCAGACGCACGTCGTGGATGTCACGTCGCAGCAGGCGCGGTTGCCAGCCGGGGCGGTGCAGCGCCAGGGTACGCAAGTGGTGGCGGTCCACGAAGCGTGACTGGGCGAGGGTCGCTCCCTCCAGCGATGATCCCTGGGTCACCACCACCTCGGCCAGCTGCTGGTCCTCCGCCTGCAGCGGATGTTCCTCGTCCACCCTTGTGTCGCCGGCCCACAGCTGCCCCTCCAGCACCGTCTCGTACTCCTTGAGCCGCTCGGGCGTGTCCTCCAGCAGCAGGCGATCTCCGGCGCGCAGTACCGCGTCCGGTAGCGGCAGCAGCTGGGCATTCTCGCTCCGCAGGATGCGCAGCACTGGCAGCTCGCCGCCGGCCTTCTCGATGGCCTCCTTCAGCGTCCTGCCATCGGCCCAACTCTCTTCGGGGATCAGGAGTTGGGCGGTGAACACCCGCGGAGAGGTGTCGTTCAACTGATTCTCCCTTGGCGGCAGCATCCGCGGTGCCACCAGCCACAGATAGAGCAGGGCGACACTGCCTGCGATCAGCACCGGTACCGCGAAGTCGAACATGCCGAAGTGGCGCAGGCCCATCTCCGCCGCCACGCTCACCACCAGCAGGTTGGTGGAGGTGCCGATGGTGGTACCCATGCCGCCGAGCAGGGTAGCGAAACCCATGGGCATCAGGACCCGCGAGGCGGGCAGTCCGGTGCGCAGCGACACGCTGATCAGGATGGGCAATAGCAGCACCACGATGGGCACGTTGTTGACGAAGGCACTGAGAAAGGCGCCCACCGCCAGGGTGAGCAGCAGAGAGAGGGCCGGGGCACTGCCCCAGGCGCGTGCCAGCAGCCGCCCCACCGGCTCCAGGGCGCCGGTACGCACCAGCCCCTGGCCGGCGATCATCAGCGCGCACACCGCCACCAGGGCCTCGTGACCGAAGCCCAGCAGGAACTCGTCCGCGTGTATCCGAGTGCCGTCGTGCTGGTAGGGGAACAGCTCGAAGCCCAGGGTCAGGGCCACCAGCACGAACAGGCTGGAGGTCTCCAGCGGGATCTTTTCGCGGGTGAACAGGATCAACGCCAGGCCGGTGAGGACCATGACCGCGATGGCGTGGGGATTGGGCACCGGTCAGTCTCCTGCCTTGGCGGTATCGCTCAGCAGGGGCCGCAATGCCGGCCAGACATTGTCCAGCAGGCGGGGTTGGGCCGCAGTGCCGGGGTGGATGCCGTCGGCCTGCATCAGGTCGCGGTTCTCGGCCACGCCTTCCATGAAGAAGTCCACCACCGGCACCCCTTCGGCCTCGCCCACCTCGCGGTAGAGCGCATGGAAGCGCTCCGCGTATTCTCCATAGTTGGGTGGCAGGCGCACCCCCAGCAGCAACACCCTGGCGCCCGACTGGCGGGAGAGCTGCACCAGCTTGCGCAGGTTGGCGCGGATCTGCGCCAGCGGAAAGCCCCGTAGCCCGTCGTTGCCGCCCAGCTCGACGATCACCACCCGAGGGCGGTGGCGTGCCAGGGCCGCCGGCAGGCGCGACAGGCCGCCCCGGGTGGTATCACCGGTGATGCTGGCATTGACCACGGCCCAGTCCCGCTCCTTATCCCGCAGGCGTTGGCGCAACAGATCCACCCAGCCGCTGCCGGCGGGCACGCCATAGCCGGCACTGAGGCTGTCGCCGAGCACCAGCAGGGTCGGGCGCGACTCGGCCGATGCCGGTATGCTCCACAGGATCAGGCAGCAGACGAGCAGTCGGGACAGCAGTATGGGAAAGGCGTTGGTCATCGAGGCGCGGTCACTCAGCAAATCGGTCGATTCCCCGGAAGGGGGCGAGCTGCACATCCTGCGGGGTGTCGATATGGCCGTCAACAGCGGCGAGGCGGTGGCCATTCTGGGCGCCTCGGGCTCGGGCAAGTCCACCCTGCTGGGACTGCTGGCGGGCCTGGACGAGCCGAGCGGCGGCGAATGCCATCTGCTGGGGCAGCGGTTGAACGACCTGGACGAGGACGGCCGCGCCCGCCTGCGCCTGGCGCGGGTGGGTTTCGTGTTTCAGTCCTTTCAGCTGCTCGCCGGCATGAGCGCCCTGGAGAACGTCTATCTGCCCCTGCATCTCGCCGGGCGGGCCGATGCGCGGGAGCAGGCCCGGGCGCTGCTCGAGGAGGTGGGGCTGGGACACCGCCTGCACCATCAGCCCCACCAACTGTCGGGCGGGGAGCAGCAGCGGGTCGCCATCGCACGCGCCTTCGCCGGTCCGCCGCAGGTGCTGTTCGCCGACGAGCCCACCGGCAATCTCGACCAGCACACCGGGGAGCAGATTGAGTCCCTGCTGTTCGATCTGCGCGACCGCCATGCCACGGCACTGGTGCTGGTGACCCATGAGCAGCGCCTGGCGGATCGCTGCGACCGCATCCTGCGCCTGGATCAGGGCAGGGTGGTCGCATGAAGGCGGGCAGCCTGCGCGTCCTGTTCGCCGCGGTGCTGCTCGCGGTCACCGCCCTGGCGGCGGTGGGTTTCTTCACCGACCGGGTGGAGCGGGCGCTGCAGGGAGAGCGGGCCGCGGCGCTGGCCGCCGACCTGGTGACCGAGCAGGGTGAGCCCATCCCGGAGGCGTGGCTCGCCAAGGCGCGCTCCCTGGGACTGACGACCAGCCGCCAGGTCGGCTTCCCGAGCGTCTTGTTCCTGCAGGGGCAGCCGCGTCTGGTGCAGGTCAAGGCAGTCGATGCGGGCTATCCCTTGCGCGGCCGGTTGAGGATCGAACGGCCCGATGGCACCGAGTCCGGCGAGCCGCCCCGGCCGGGCGAGGCGGTGGTGGAGGCGCGGATCGCCCGCTGGCTGGGGGAGCAGACGGCGGTTCCCCTGGGCCGGGTGAAGCTGCACCTGGCCGGCCGTCTGCTGGAGGAGCCCGATGTGGGTGCCAATCTATTTCGTCTGGCACCGCGTCTGCTGATCAACCGGGCGGATCTGAACGCCAGTGGCCTGCTGGGGCCG
>RFHJ01000273.1 GCA_003696905.1 Gammaproteobacteria bacterium
CCCTCCTTCGGCTACTTCTTCAAGGGGCTGGGCACTCAGCCATTCGTAGAACTCCATTTCCTCGACCAACTCGAGGTCGGTATCGAGCGTGGCGATCTCCAATAATTCTTCCTCCTCGGGAAGTGTTGGTGGAGCAAGGGGCCGATACAGTGCAGGAATCAGCGTGGCCACCAGCAAGGCGACCGCCAGCCCCGCGCCTGCCAGCCGCCAGCCGCCGACCGGTAACCAGGTCGCATGGTGCTCTGCCTGGCCGATGGCGGCTGCACGGGCGCGGCGGAGCCGTGACAGCGTCTGTCCGTCGAGGTCGCGGGCGCGTCGATCTAGCGCCTCGACCAGTTTGTGTTGCATGGGATCGTTCATGGCCGGTAATCCTCGAGTTTGTTGCGCAGATTCCCGAGCGCGCGGGAGAGGTGGGTCTTGACGCTCCCCTCGGAACAACCCATGGCGCGTGCGGTGTCCGCGACATCCAGCCCCTCCCAGATGCGCAACAGAAAGACCTGCTGTTGGCGCAGCGGAAGATCGGATACCGCCTGCTGCAGCCGTTCCGTCGCCTCCTGCTGATCGAGCTGCCGCTCGATGGACGGGATCATCGGGTCAGGCGCCTGCTCCAGTGGCTCGTCCCGGCTGTCGTCGTCGCGGTGTAGCCAGACGCGCCAGCGATTGCGCACCTTCTGGCGACGTGCCCAGTCGCGTATTCGGTTCTGTAACACCCGGTGAAAAAGGGGAGGCCACTCCTTCTCCGGTTTTGCAGCGTAGCGCCGCGCAAAGGCGAGCATGGCATCCTGAACCAGGTCGAGCGCCTCATCGGGATCGCGCGTGGCCAGCTCCGCCATGACGAAGGCACGGCGTTCCACCTCGCCCAGAAACCGGTCGAGGCTGTGCTGGCGAGCTCGCTCAGCGGTCGTCTCGGGCATGCTTCCCGTCATCCAGTGGTAGCTAGCGGTGAATGATCGCATCTGTGTTCCCTTCTGCCCAACAGGAGGGCTTTTGTAGTTCAACGGATGGGCGGGCCAGGCGTTGACAGGCGTTTGTCAAGGGGTTTTATGCACAAGGCACCCATTGGTCCTGACACCAGTGCCACTTAGCGTCGAATATTCGGCGAGCGACTAGGAATGTCTTGTAACATATTGAAAAATAATAAATATGCCCAATTGGTCATTTTTTTGCCAATCCGCAGTGGGTCAGATCCAGCACAACTCAGGGGTCGATACAAAGACCTCTTCCACAGAGTTATCCACAGGATCTGTGAATTTTTCGCAAACAACTGAAATCCGGAGAAGCGGAACCGGCGGGCGAGTTTCCGCCGCTCGGGCGCCAAGCCGATACAATGCCCGCATGACCTCGACTGTGCTACGGGTGGCCCTGCCGGTGCCATTGCCCGGTCTCTTCGATTACCTGCCGCCTGGCGGAAAGACCGTTGCGGGATGCCGCCCCGGACAGCGCGTCCTCGTGCCCTTCGGCAAGGGCGAGCGGATCGGGCTGATCGTCGCTATCGATGCGCAGCCTGAGGTTGCCGTCGAACGCCTCAGGCCGGTCGAGCGGGTGCTCGATACCGAGCCCTTGCTGGATGCGGACCACCTCGATTTTCTCCGGTGGACGGCGGGCTATTACCACCACTGGCCGGGCGAGGTGGTCTGCAGTGCGCTGCCGCTACGTCTGCGCAAGCGACCGGACATGTTGCCGGTGGCCGTGCCGGGCGTGGCGTTGGCGGTGCAGCCGGCCGAGGCCCTGGCGCAGATTTCCAAGCGGGCGCCCCGTCAGCGCGAGCTCATCGAGGCCCTGGCGGCGACGCCCGAAGGGCGGATGTCCCGCGACAGCCTGACGGCCGGATCGACTGGCGCCTCTGCGACCCTGCGACGCCTGCTGGAGCAGGGCTGTGTTCGTCTCTGTGACATGCCGGCGACACCGGCACTCTATCGGCCCAGGCCGCCGGGCTATGGACTCAATGAGGAGCAGACGGCGGCGATCGCGGCGGTCTCCGCGGCATTGGGCGAATTTGCCTCCTTTCTGTTGCAGGGGGTAACCGGCAGCGGCAAGACCGAGGTCTACCTGCAGCTGGTCGAGCGGGTGCTGGCGCGAGGCGAGTCCGCGATGGTACTGGTGCCCGAGATCTCGCTCACCCCCCAGCTGCGCCAGCGCTTCGTCGAGCGCCTGGGCGGCGAGGTCGCGCTGCTGCATTCCGCGCTCAACGACAGCGAGCGCGAACGCACCTGGCAGCGGGTGCGGCTGGGTCTGGTTCGGGTGGTGCTGGGCACCCGTTCGACCGTGCTCTATCCGGTGGACCGGCTGGGCCTGGTGATCGTGGACGAAGAGCACGATCCCTCGTTCAAGCAGCAGGAGGGGTTTCGCTATTCGGCCCGCGACCTCGCGGTGGTGCGGGCGCGCCGGGCGGGCTGTCCGGTGGTGTTGGGTTCGGCCACGCCGTCCTTCGAGTCCCTGCACAATGTCGCCACCGGGCGCTATCGCCTTCTGCGTCTGAACCGGCGGGCCGGTGGCGCGAGCCCTCCCGACATCCGACTGCTGGACGTGCGAGACCAGCCGCTGCGCTCCGGCATCAGCGATCCGCTGATGAAGGCCCTGCGCGACACCCTGGCGGCGGGCGAGCAGGCCATGGTATTCCTCAATCGGCGGGGGTTCGCGCCGGTGCTCGCCTGTTACGACTGCGGCTGGGTCTCCGACTGCCCGCGCTGCGATGCC
>RFHJ01000274.1 GCA_003696905.1 Gammaproteobacteria bacterium
CCCTGGGGGAAGTGGCGGAGATGCTGCAGCTCGTGTTTGAGCTGGAGGTCCTTGGCCAGGCGGAGCAGCTGACGCTGGTGGGCGATATTCGAAGTGTCAGGGAACGTACGACGGGTAATGGGGCGGAGACCGAGCGGGCCTTGATGCACGGTGTCCAGTTTCGCGCGGTCAACCGTTTTCAACAGGTCTTGCTGCATGCCTGGGTCATGGAGCAGTTGGCCACCGGTGCGGGTGATCTGGGATGAGGTCTGGCCGGCGGTTGCCGCCGGCCGGACTCACTTCATTCGGCCGCCGCTTCCTCGGTGGGGCATTCCGATTCCAGGCATTCGAGGTAGCGCTCGGCATCCAATGCCGCCATGCAGCCGGTTCCGGCGGATGTGATCGCCTGGCGGTAGACGTGATCCATCACATCGCCGGCAGCGAATACCCCTTCCACCGAGGTCGCCGTGGCATTGCCATTGGTGCCGCTGTGGACCGTGATGTAACCCCCATTCATCTTCAACTGGCCTTCGAAGATCTGGGTGTTCGGGTGATGCCCGATGGCGATGAAGATGCCCTGCAGCTCGATCTCCTGGGTGGATCCGTCCTTGGTGCTCTTGACCCGCATGCCGGTGACACCACTGTCGTCACCCAGCACCTCGTCGAGGGTATGGTTCCAGAGAATCCGCACATTGCCGTTCTCGGCCTTCTCCAGCAGGTGTTTCTGCAGGATCTTCTCGGCGCGCAGACTGTCGCGGCGATGCACCAGGATAACCTCCGAGGCGATGTTGGAGAGGTAGAGCGCCTCTTCGACCGCGGTGTTCCCGCCGCCGATGACCGCGACCTTCTGCCCACGGTAGAAGAAGCCGTCACAGGTGGCGCAGGCGGACACGCCCCGGCCCTTGAATTTTTCTTCCGAGGGGAGTCCCAGATATTTGGCCGAGGCGCCGGTGGCGATGATCAGGGCATCGCAGCTGTACTCGGTGCTGTCGCCCTTGAGTCGAAAAGGCCGGGTCTGGAGGTCGACTTCCGTGATGTAATCGAAGATGATCTCGGTGTCGAAGCGCTCGGCATGGCGACGCATCCGCTCCATGAGGTCGGGGCCCTGGACACCATCCGGGTCGCCGGGCCAGTTGTCCACGTCGGTGGTGGTCATCAGCTGCCCACCCTGTTCCATGCCGGTGATCAGAACCGGGTCGAGATTGGCGCGGGCGGCATACACGGCAGCGGTATAGCCGGCCGGGCCGGAGCCCAGGATGAGCAGGCGGCAATGCTTGGTTTCGCTCATGGGACATACTCCTCGAAAATGTCTGGGACTGAAAAGTTGCGCGTCATACTATGGCCAAGACCCGCGGGGGTAAAGCCACCGATCCGAAGGAGATTGCAATGACTCGCTGTATAGGGGTGCCGAAGGAGATCAAGCCGCTGGAGGGTCGGGTGGCCCTGACACCGCCGGTGGCGGCCGAATTGGTGGCTGCCGGGCATAGGGTCTGCCTGGAGCAGGGGGCGGGCGAGGCCAGCGGCTACCCCGATGCCGATTATCGGGCGGCGGATGTGGAGATCCTGCCCGATGCCGATGCACTCTATGGCGAGGCGGAGATCCTGCTCAAGGTCAAGGAACCCATCGGGCCGGAGCTCGACCGTCTGCGCCGTGACCAGATTCTGTTCTCCTATCTGCACCTGGCGCCCAATCCCGAGCTGACGCGCCGCCTGCAGTCGATTGGATTGACGGCCATCGCCTTCGAGACCGTGATGGTGGATGGCGATCTGCCGCTGTTGCGGCCCATGAGCGAGATCGCCGGGCGCATCGCCATTCAAGTGGGCACTCATCTCTTGCATACCCCCGAGGGTGGCAAGGGTTTGTTGCTGGGTGGAGTGCCGGGGGTTGTGCGGGGACAGGTGACGGTGTTGGGCGCGGGCCATGCCGGGGGGGCGTCGGCGCGCCTCGCAGCCGCCATGGGGGCTCAGGTCACGGTGTTCGATCGCAACCCCCTCAAGCTGACCGAGATGGATGCGGCGGCCGCGAACATCCAGGCGCTCTACCCCAATGCGGAGGCGATCGGCGAGGCGGTGGCAGGGGCCGATATTTTGGTGGGAGCGGTGTTGCTGCCTGGTGCCGAGGCCCCCAGGCTGGTCAGTCGTGAGCAGGTGGCCGCCATGCAGCCGGGGAGCGTGGTGGTGGATATTGCGGTCGACCAGGGCGGATGTATCGAGACGACGCGGCCGACGACCTATGACGATCCGGTCTACGAGGCCGAGGGCGTGCTCCATTTCTGTGTGACCAACATGCCGGGGGCGGTACCGCGGAGCGCCTCCCAGGCACTGGCCGGTGCGCTGTTGCCCTGGGTGTTGCGGCTGGCCCGGGACGATTGGCGCAACGAGCCCGCATTGGCAAATGCCATCAATGTGGCCGACGGCGAGGTGGTGCTGCCGACGTTGAGGGGATAGACTCCGAGTTCCGCTATTCCGGCGCGTGCGCGCGGAGGAAACCCTGTAATTGCTCCAGCAGTATGGCCACGATCCGGTTGGCGGTGATGGCTCCGCCGCGTGGATCTGGCGAGGTGCAAGGCAGCGATGTTTGCAGATCACGCGTGCCGAGAATCCGGGCCGAGCGGTTGTTCACCAGAGTCACACGCAATGCCATCTCCACCCGGCAGCTGTCGTCCTTGAATACCTGCCGGAGATAGAGGAGGCGCGTTTCGAGTCGCAGGTCGGTCTCCCCGGGCGTCCCGGCGGGCACGACGGTGCCAAAGCGTCCGGTCCTTTCCGCGGCCGTCAGCAGCAAAGGCTCCAGGAGGCGGGCGGGGGCATCGGCCCACCGGTGCCAGGCGAAGGCCTTCAACTCGAACGGGTCGTCCATGTACAGCATATCGCTGCCGCCATAGCCTGCCGCGGCCAGCGGGGTGGCGATCAGGAGTGAAGGGCTCTTCGCCCGGTTGGACGGTGGTGGTGCGGCAGCCCGCCACTCCAGGGTGAAGATGTGGATTTTGGGCGCAGCCTCGGTCCGTTCGAGCAGCGGCAGGGTGCAGGCAGAGAGCCCCAGGCCCATCACCGCAGTCCACGCCAGGCCGAGCAGCCATCCATTGCGCCACCAGGCCCCGTTCATCGCATCTCTCCCGGGCCGGGCGGGGGCGGCGGTGAACCCCGCAGCAGGACCGCGGGATTCCGTTGCAATCGTTCGCTCAGCCTGCGCAGGTTGGTGGCGGCCTCTCGCAGCTCGCTCACCATGGCACTGGCCTCCGGGAGGGTAGTGGTGGAGAAGCGCGCGAGGTCGCGATTGCGGGCTTCCACCGCCTTGCGCAGGCTGCTGCCGGTACGCGCCAGCTCATCGGCCATGCGTTCCAGGGATCGGGCGCTGGCATTCAGCTGGGTGAACAGGGCGGGCAGTTCCTCGCTGGCACGGCGTGTATTGTCCAGGGTCGTCGCCGCCGCATCCACGGCGCTCTGGATTCGATCCGTGCGGCTTGCCACGGCACCGACCACCTTTTCCAGATGGGCCAGGGTGCGAATCAGCAGCTGGCGGTTGTCCTCGCTGAGCCAGTCCCGCAGCTTGCTGGAGGCATCCACGAGGTTGTCCAGCAGCGAGCCGATGTTGCGGTCCAGGCGTCCCCACACCGAGGGGCGGCTCGGGATCTCCGTATAGGGTTCCTGGTCGCGTGCGGGCAGCGGGGCCGCATCGCGGCTCCCCCCGGTAAGATTGACGTAGGCGAGGCCCGTCAGGCCACGGACCTGAAGTGTGGCGACCGTGTCGGTCTTGATGGGCGTGCCTTCCTCGATCTCCAGGGTCAGACGCACCCATTCCGGATTGTCCGGATCGAGCCGAATATCACGGATACGGCCGACATCGACCCCACGGTATTTCACCACCCCATCGCGGCTGAGCCCCGCCACCGACTCGGTGGTGCGTACCACATAAGTGTTGTAATGCCGGCCCGCCCCGCTGCTGCCCAGCCACAGAATGGCGCCGATCGCGGCGGTGCCCAGACCGAGCACGAACAGCCCCACCAGTACGTACGAGGTGCGGGGATTCATGACGCCCCTGCCGCCATCATGGCGGCCCGCCCGCGAGGGCCGTTGAAGAACCGCGCCACTGCCGGGTCCGTCGAGCGGGCGAGCGCCGCCATGGTGCCGACCGCCAGCAGCCTTCCCTCACCGAGCAGCATCACCCGATCGGCGATACGCCAGAGCGAGTCCATGTCGTGGGTGACCAGCACGATGGTCGGTCCCAGGGCCGCCTTCAACTCCAGCACCAGCTCGTCCAGTGCGTCGGCACTGATGGGGTCCAGGCCGGAAGTGGGCTCGTCGAGAAACAGCAGCTCCGGGTCCAGCGCCATGGCCCGTGCCAGAGCGGCCCGTTTGCGCATGCCGCCGCTGAGCTGGCTGGGATAGAGCTGGCCGTCCTCCACGGCGAGCCCGCTCAGGCGCAGCTTGATTGCCGCCAGCTCGTCCACCAGGGTGCGCTCGAGCCGGGTATGCTCCAGCAGGGGGGTGGCGATGTTCTCGAGCACCGTCTCGCCGCCGAACAGGGCGCCATTCTGGAACAGGATCCCGAAGCGACGCCGCAGCGCCAGGCGCTGTCGTTCATCCAGCCGGTCCACCGCCTGGCCGAACAGGCGAATGGTGCCGGCCGTGGGGCGCTGCAGCATGGTCATCTCCCGCAGCAGGGTGGACTTTCCGCTGCCGCTGCCACCGACGATGGCAACCACTTCGCCGCGCAGGATATCGAAGTCGACGTTCTCATGTACGGTCTTGCTGCCGAAGCGCATGGTGAGTCCACGCACCTCGATCACCCGTTCGCGTTCCGTCCCCTGATCGTTCATATCTCGAGATAACTGAAGGCGATGGAAAACAGGGCGTCGATGACGATCACCGCCAGAATCGACTGGACCACACTGATGGTCGTACGCCGCCCAACGCTTTCGGCACTGCCGGTCACCTGGAACCCCTGATAGCAGCCAATGATGGCGATCACCGCGGCGAAGACCGGTGCCTTGCCCACTCCTACCAGGTAGGACTTTACCGAGACGGCGTCCTGCAGGCGATCGATAAAGGTAGTGTAGGAGAGATCGAGCTGCACATTGGCCATCACCATGCCACCAAGGACTCCCATGAAGTCGGCATAGACGGTCAACAGGGGCAGGGCGATCAGCAGCGCGGCCACCTTGGGCAGCACCAGCAGTTCCAGTGGTGCCACGCCGATGCTGCGCAGGGCGTCGATCTCCTCGGTCACCTTCATGGTTCCGATCTGTGCGGTATAGGCCGATCCCGTGCGCCCGGCGACGATGATGGCGGTGATGATGGGCGCCAGTTCCCGCAGCATGGAGAGACCCACCAGATCGGCGACGAAGATGCTGGCCCCATACAGGCGCAGCTGCACGCCCCCCTGGTAGGTGATGACGATGCCCAGGAGGAAGGCCAGCAGCCCGACAATGGGCAGCGCCTTGTGACCGGCCTCCCCCAGTGCGTGGGCGATCTCCCGCCAACGGATCCGCCCGGGATGGAGCAGAAGCCGGGCTGCTGCGAGCGCGGCATCGCCGATGAAATCGAGCAGGCCGACGGCATTGCGCAGGCTTGCGATGGTCTGTCGCCCAAGGGATTCGAGTGCGCCCATGTGCGGGACTGGTGGCAGTTGCTCCCGTTCCAAGCCCTTGGTGCGGGCCAGCAGCAACAGCCGCTCCGTCTCCGGCGAGGCGTGCTCGATAAGCACCCTCCTGCCGCCAGCGGTCAGGCGCCGCCGCAGCTTCTCCAGTACCCAGGCGCCCGAGGTGTCCATCCGCTCGATGCCACCCAGGTCGATGATCAGTGATTCGCCTGGCCAGTGTTGCCGACGCAGCTGTCGGGGCAGGCCGGCGAGCCGGCGCGCCGTCCAGTCGCCCTTACACAGAAGGCGGCCTGCGTGGATCTCGAATCGTGGTGCGCTATTGCCCATCGGGCCTGACTGTCCCTTGTTTTGGATTCCATGACAAGGGCGGGTTGCTCGGCAGGAGGGCTTGCCACTCACTGTACCTTCGGGAACGGGGATTCTTGATCAGCGGAAGGCGCGGGAGATCACTTCTGAGGGCTCTGTCATCTAAATTCGAAACCTGTTGAAAAGGGGAGCGGGTGTCTGCGCGAAAAGCGTCGGCGGCAGGGAAGCCGCCGTCGAGCCTACAGGGATGTATTTACGGCGTTTTTTCGGGCAGACGACCCGCTCCGCACACAGTTAGATGACGTTACCCTAGATCAGTCCTCGTCGATCATCGGCACGAAGGCGACGGGCAGGATATCCCGGGTATCGACCTGGCCCTCTTGGTCCCTGGTGATCTGCAGCAGTTCCTGGCGCCCATAGGGTGGGCCGACGGGAATGACCAGGTGCGCCCCGGGCGCCAGCTGTTCGACCAGGGCCGGTGGCACATGGCTGGCGGCGGCCGTGACCACGATGCCGTCGTAGGGTGCATGTTCCTCCCAGCCGGCAAAACCGTTGCCGACGCGGGTCTCGATGTTGTCGTAGCCCAGCTCCTGGTAGATGCGGATCGCCTCGGCGGTCAGCTCCGGCACCCGCTCCACGCTATAGACCCGGTCCACGAGGCGGGACAGTACCGCACCCTGGTAGCCCGATCCGGTACCCACTTCCAGCATGCGGTCACGGGGCTCCGGCTCGAGGAGATGGGTCATCAGGGCCACGATGAAGGGCTGGGAGATGGTCTGCCCCTTGCCGATCGGCAGCGGGCCATTGTCCCAGGCGCGATGGCGCAGTTCCGCTGGAACGAACGCGTCCCGCGGTACCTCGGCCATCGCCTGCATCACCCGCGGGTCGAGTTCTTCGATGCCGGTAAAGGGTGCAGTCAGGCGCGTCTCGCGGGCGATGTCCTCCAGCATCCGGCGGATGCCTTCGGCCCTTCTTTCCTGTTCCTCGTTCATGTGCCCTCCTTCCAGCTGGAGAGATAGCGGCGCTGCTCTTCGCTCAGCTGATCGATCTCCAGGTTCATCGCCGCCAGCTTGCGTCGTGCCACCTCCCGATCGAGTTCTTCCGGTACCCGGTGGACCCCGGGCGAGAGCGTCGTGGTGCCCTCGGTCAGATGGCGAACACTCAGGAACTGGTTGGCGAAGCTCATGTCCATCACCGCCGAGGGATGGCCCTCGGCCGCGGCGAGGTTGACCAGGCGGCCCTCCGCGAGCAGCCGCAGGGTACGGCCGTCGCGGAGCCGGTATTCATCCACCGAGGGGCGAGGTCGTTGTCTGTCGACGCTCATCGCCTCCAGGGCGGGGATATTGATCTCCACATTGAAGTGTCCCGCATTGGCCAGCACGCAGCCGTCCTTTGCAACCGCCAGATGCTCCTCGTCCACCACATGCTTGTCGCCGGTGGCGGTCACGATGAAATCGGAGAGGGCGGCGGCCTTGCGCAGTGGCATCACCTGGTAGCCGTCCATGGCGGCCTCGAGGGCGCGCAGCGGCTCGACCTCGGTGACGATCACCCGGGCGCCGTGCCCGCGGGCACGCATGGCGATGCCGCGGCCACACCAGCCATAGCCCACCACGGTGAACACCTTGCCGGCAAGCAGGATGTTGGTGGCCCGGATGACCCCGTCCAGGGCGCTCTGTCCGGTCCCGTAGCGGTTGTCGAACAGGTGTTTGGTCATGGCGTCGTTGACCGCGATGATGGGGTAGCCCAGGGCGCCGTCGGCTGCCATGGCACGCAGTCGGATCACGCCGGTGGTGGTCTCTTCGGTGCCGCCCAGGATGTGCGGGATCAGGTCCCGGTGATGCTTGTGGATCTCGCTCACCAGGTCGGCACCGTCGTCCAGGGTGATCTGCGGTCGATGGGCGATGACCTGCCCGATGTGGCGGTAATAGGTTTCGGTCGACTCGCCGTGAATGGCGAACACCGGAATGCCGTACTCCACGACCAGTGCCGCCGCGACGTCGTCCTGGGTACTGAGGGGATTGCTGGCACACAGTACCACCTCGGCACCGGCGGCCTGCAGGGCGTGCGCGAGGTTGGCCGTCTCGGTCGTGATGTGCAGACAGCCGCCCACGCGGATCCCGGCCAGGGGGCGCTCGTGGGCAGTTTCTTCCATCAGGGCATTCAAGACGGGCATCTCGCGCCTTGCCCATTCGATGCGACGCGCTCCCTGGGGAGCAAGTGCCGGATCCTTGATGTCGCTCTGGGTCATGGGCCTTCTCGAGACGAATGGTGGTCGGACCGGATGAAGTATAGAGACGGTGGCGGTACACGGGCGGTCGCGGCCCGGTCTTCATGATCTGGGTCAACTGGTGTTGCGCATCGCCGCCGCGGGTGTAGTCGAGCAGATCGATGAACTTTGTGGGATAATCTTCCAAGCCACACGAATTATTGGCTATATCCAATTGATTTGGAATGCAAAATGGGACTATCCCGGCGGATCCTCTAAGATTGGGTCGGTGATGATCTGGCCTGCGGGGCGCATCCTTCCCCCGGCCGTTATCGATCGAACCTCTCTGCGCGACGGCGCCCAGCAGCGGTATCAATGCACGCAACTCTGAACAAACGGCTCAAAGAGGCAGGCTTCGTCCTGGCGATGGCGATCAGCGGTTTCTTTCTGCTGGCGCTGTTGAGCTATTCGCCCGAGGATCCGAGCTGGAGCTACGTCGGGCCGCGTGCGCAGGCCGAAAACCTGGGCGGGCAGGTGGGCGCCTGGTTCGCCAGTGTGCTGTTCAGCCTGGTAGGGAGGATGGCGTTGGTCTTTCCGCCCATGTTGCTGTGGGCGGGCTGGATGATGTTCCGCGACCGCAACGACCAGGAACCCCATCCCCATCTCTGGCTGGTGCGCAGTATCGGCTTTCTGCTGACCCTGCTGGGTGCCACCACCCTGGCCGCGATGCATCTGCCCGGCAGCCCGCAGCTGCCGGAGGGGCCCGGTGGCATTCTGGGACTGGCGATGGCCCAGGGCCTGGGCAGCGCGCTGGGACCCGCGGGCACCACCCTGCTGATGCTCGCCTTCGTACTGACCGGTTTTACCCTGTTCACCGGGATCTCGTGGCTCGCCGTCATGGAGTTTCTGGGCGGATTCGTGCTCAATGCCAGCCGGCAGGCGAGGGAGCTGGTGAGGCTGGGCATGGAGAAACGTCAGGCGCTGCAGATGAAACAGGAACGGCAGGAGGTGCGGAAGCAGGAGAAGAAGCGTACCCGCAACCGAAAGCCGCCGAAGATCGAGAAGCGCGAGCCGGTGGTGCGCGAGAGCGTGCGGGTCGAGAAGGAAAAACAGCTGACCCTGCTCGAGCCACCACCGAACGCCGCGCTGCCACCGCTCAGCCTGTTGGATCCGCCGCAGCACAGCGGCAATCGGCTGTCCGAAGAGACCCTGCAGGCGATGTCCGGGCAGGTGGAGCGCAAGCTGGCCGACTTCGGCGTGACCGCCGAGGTGGTGGCGGTCCATCCGGGCCCGGTGGTAACCCTGTTCGAACTGTCACTGGCGCCCGGCACCAAGGCGAGCAAGGTGACCAACCTGGCCAAGGACCTGGCGCGTGCCATGTCCACCATCTCGGTGCGGGTGGTCGAGGTGATTCCGGGCAAGTCGGTGATCGGCCTGGAGATTCCCAATCCGCATCGCGAGATCGTCTATCTCAGCGAGATCCTGCGTTCCGAGGCCTATGACAAGTCGAAGTCGCCGCTGACCCTGTCGCTGGGCAAGGACATCGCCGGTGAGCCGGTGGTGGCCGATCTGGCCAAGATGCCCCACGCCCTGATTGCGGGCACCACCGGTTCGGGCAAGTCGGTGGCGATCAACACCATGATTCTCAGCCTGCTCTACAAGGCAACGCCCGAGCAGGTGCGGCTGATCATGGTCGATCCGAAGATGCTCGAGCTCTCGGTCTACGAGGGCATCCCGCACCTGCTGACCCCCGTGGTCACCGACATGAAGGATGCCGCCAACGCCCTGCGCTGGTGCGTGGCGGAGATGGAACGCCGCTATCGCCTGATGGCCGCGCTCGGGGTGCGCAACATCAGCGGCTTCAACAAGAAGGTCAAGGAGGCCGAGAAGGCCGGCGAGCCGATCAAGGACCCGCTGTTCCAGCCCGAACCGGACATCATCACCGGCGAACTGCCGGAGCCGCCCGATCTGACCACATTGCCGTACATCGTGGTCATCATCGACGAACTGGCCGACATGATGATGGTGGTGGGCAAGAAGGTGGAGGAGCTGATCGCGCGGCTGGCACAGAAGGCGCGCGCGGCAGGCATCCATTTGCTGCTGGCCACCCAGCGCCCCTCGGTGGACGTGATCACCGGTCTGATCAAGGCCAACATCCCGACCCGGATCGCCTTTCAGGTCTCCTCACGGGTGGACTCGCGCACCATCCTCGACCAGATGGGGGCCGAGCATCTGCTCGGTCATGGCGACATGCTCTACCTGCCTCCTGGTACCAGCATTCCGCAGCGTACCCATGGGGCCTTCGTCGACGACCACGAGGTGCATCGGGTGGTAGCCCACCTGAAGAAGATGGGGGAGCCCGACTATATCGAGGAGATCGTGCAGGAACCCTCGGAGCCCATTCCGGGTCTATCCCCCGAGGCCGCCGGGGTCGATACCGAGGATTCCGATCCCCTGTTCGACGAGGCGGTGGTCATCGTCACCGAGACCCGCCGCGCCTCCATCTCGGGGGTGCAGCGGCGACTGAAGATTGGCTACAACCGGGCGGCGCGCCTGGTCGAGGAGATGGAGCGGGTCGGCATCGTGAGCGCCCCGGACGAGCGGGGCAACCGCGAGGTGCTGGCGCCGCCGCCACCCAAGGACTGAGATGAAGAGACTGTTGATAGGGATGCTGCTCCTGTGCAGCAGCCAAACGGCGCTGGCTGGCCCCGGGCGCGATGCGCTGGAGCGCTTCAGTGAGGGGCTGCAGACTCTGGAGGCCCGTTTCGAACAGGCGGTGCTGGATACCGAGAACAACCGGCAGGGGCTGTTGCACGGGGTCTTTCTGCTGAAGCGTCCCGACCGCTTTCGCTGGGACTATGTCTCGCCCGAATCCCGCCATATCATTGCCGACGGTCGCGATCTGTGGGTGGTGGAGGACGATCTCAATCATGTCACCCGCTTCTACCAGAAACTGGCCCTGAAGGGGTCGCCTGCCAAATTGCTGTTGGGTACCGGCTCGCTGGACAAGGAATTCAACATCGTCGAGTTGGGCGAGCGCCAGGGACTGCAGTGGCTGGAACTGTCACCCAAGGACCCGGACAGCGATATCCTGCGGGTGCTGATCGCCTTCAAGGGCGACAGGCTGCTGAAACTGGAGCTGACCGATCAGTTCGGCCAGATCTCCCGTTTCAGCTTCTTCGACATCAAGCGCAACCCGGCGCTGGACGATGATCTGTTCGCCTACCAGCCGCCCGACGATTGGGATGTGTTGAACCAGCAGAACTGAGATGCATGCGTCGGATGCGCGTGGCAGTCTGCATGGCGGGCGAGCAGTGCAGGGAAGCCGGCTGTCCGTAGCCGGGCGACGACCGGTCGCTCTCCGTAGAATAGCCCCATGAACGACTCCGACCTCTTCGCCGACGAACAGAGGCCCGGCCAGCCGCTGGCCGACCGCATGCGCCCGCGACGCCTCGAGGAATATGTAGGGCAGTCGCACATCCTGGGGGAGGGGAAGGCCCTGCGTCGCGCCATTCTCTCCGGGCATTTGCATTCGATGGTCCTCTGGGGCCCGCCGGGTACCGGCAAGACCACCCTGGCCCGGTTGCTGGCCAACCATGCGGGACACCGCTTCATCACCCTTTCGGCCGTGCTGTCCGGGGTCAAGGAGATCCGCGCCGCGGTGGAACAGGCGCGCCGAAACCTGACCGCCGAGGGGCGTCCGACCCTGTTGTTCATCGACGAGGTGCACCGCTTCAACAAGGCGCAGCAGGATGCCTTTCTGCCCCATGTGGAGGATGGCACCTTCGTCTTCGTCGGTGCCACCACCGAGAATCCCTCCTTCGAGCTGAACAACGCATTGCTCTCGCGTGCCCGAGTCTATGTGCTCAAGGCCCTGTCACCGGCGGAGATCAAGGGGCTGTTGCAACGGGCGCTGGCCGATCCGGAACGGGGTCTGGGCGCCCTGGGAATCCACCTCTCCGGGCAACAGCTGGACTTGCTGGCGGAGGCGGCCGATGGGGACGCCCGCCGGGCGCTGAACCTGCTCGAGATCGCCAGCGACCTCGCCGAGGAGGGGGGCATTCCGGACGCAATACTGGCCGAGATCGTCAGCGGCCAGGTGCGGCGATTCGACAAGGGCGGCGAGGCCTTCTATGACCAGATCTCGGCGCTCCACAAGTCGGTGCGCGGGTCGGCGCCCGACGCGGCCCTCTACTGGCTGGCACGCATGCTCGATGGCGGCTGCGATCCACTCTACATTGCACGCCGGGTGGTGCGCATGGCCTCCGAGGACATCGGTAATGCCGATCCCCGCGCGCTGCGCATCGCCCTCGATGCCTGGGAGGCCCAGGAACGACTGGGCAGCCCCGAAGGGGAGTTGGCGATCGCCCAGGCGGTGGTGTACCTGGCCTGTGCGGCCAAGAGCAACGCGGTCTATACCGCGTTCAAGCAGGCGATGAAGCTGGCGCGGGAGTCGGGCTCGCTGGAGGTGCCCCTGCACCTGCGCAACGCGCCCACCCGCTTGATGAAGGAACTGGATTACGGCAAGGCCTACCGCTATGCCCATGACGAACCGGAGGGCTACGCCGCAGGAGAGAACTACTTCCCCGAGGAACTGGCGGGAACCCGCCTCTATCACCCGGTCGACCGGGGGCTGGAGATCCAGATCGGCGAAAAGCTCAGGCGGCTGGAGGCGCTCGACCGCAAGGCGAGGGAAGGGTCGCAATGAGGCGACCCGCCTGAATAGCAGATCCGTAAGTAGCGTAGCCTGGATGAAGCTACAGCGTAATGCAGGTTGCCCGACCGTTACCCTCCTGGATGACGGCCTGTGGCCTCCAGTCGGACTACAGTCGATTGCTTCGCTCGAAAATCCACTCGAGAAAGCCCATCTCGGCACATCATCGCGTCCGACAGGCTGTTAAAATGCCACCTTTTTATGGCGGGAGCAGAGGTGAACCAGCTATTTGCAATCGCGGCGGGCGGTGCCCTGGGGGCGGTGATGCGCTTCGGGGTATCCAATGCGGTCTATGCCTGGCTGGGTCGCGGCTTTCCCTGGGGCACCTTGGCGGTGAATGTCCTGGGCTCGCTGGCGATGGGCTTTCTCTATGTGTTGATGATCGATCGTCTGGCGGTCGGCGGAGAATGGCGCGCCTTCGTACTGGTAGGCCTGTTGGGGGCCTTCACTACCTTTTCCACCTTTTCCATCGAGACCCTGACCCTGATCCAGGACGCACTCTATGGCCGGGCCCTGGCGAACATGCTGGTGAGCGTGCTCGCCTGTGTGGTGGCGGCCTTCGCCGGAGTGGTACTGGCGCGGCAGGTCACATAGCGAGGCGAACATGAAGCAACAGGACGTGACGGTGGTGCGCATCTATTGCAGCGAGAAGGGCGGTCGCTACCGCGAGCTGATGAGCCGCCTGCACGACGAGGAGCAGGTCGCCGGGGTGACCGCCTTTCGTGGTATCGCCGGCTTCGGCGGCTCGGGACGGGTCCACGAGGTGCACCTGCTGGACGTCTCGCTGGACCTGCCGATCGTGATCGAGTTCTTCGACCGTCCGGAAAGGGTCGAGAAGATCCTCAGCGACCTCCGCGACATGATCCCCCCAGGGCATGCCATTTCCTGGCCGGCCCGGGCCAACCTGGAATAACAGAGATGCTGGACCCCAAACGACTGCGTACAGAACTGGACGAGGTGGCGCGACAGCTGGCGCGCCGTGGTTTTGCCCTGGCGACCGATCGTATCCGCGAACTGGAGGCACAACGCAAGTCGTTGCAGGTGCGCACCCAGGAACTGCAGAACGAGCGCAATACCCGGTCGAAATCCATCGGTCGGGCCAAGGCGGCGGGAGAGGACATCCAGCCGCTGCTGGACGAGGTGGCCAGCCTGGGAG
>RFHJ01000275.1 GCA_003696905.1 Gammaproteobacteria bacterium
AATGGTGGGTTTCGCTAGGCTCAACCCACCCTACGCAGAGCTGTCGTTGCCTTTCTCCGCTTTGCGGTTCTTTGCGTCCTTTGCGGTTGGCGGTTTTCCACCCTAACAGAAGGGGGCCGAACAGAAAGGGCGCCGCCGGCGCCCCCCTTCAGGATCGCGATGGCGCGTCAGTCAGGCCATATCCGCGAGGAGCTGTTCGGCCTGCTGGCGCTGAGAGTCGTTCCCCTCCTGCCGGATCTCCTCGAGGATGTCGCGTGCGCCCTCGTTGTCGCCCATCTCGAGGAAGGCCTTGGCCAGATCGAGCTTGGTCTCGATCGCCTCTGCATCCACCGATTCCGGGGTCAGACTGTCGATATCCAGATCGACATCGCTGTCCAACCCCTTTTCGAAGGCCTGATCCAGTTCGATGGGTTCATCCAGCCCGGAAGATACGATATCCAGCCCCTCGGGCTCTTCAAGATCTTCCGCCAGCCGACTGAGGTCCCCTTCCAGCGAAGAGAGATCGCTCAACTCTTCCAGCTGCGCCTGGAGTTCCTTGGCAACGGGTTCTTCCTCCGACAATGCTCCCTCATCGGCCAGGTCCAGCGAAGGCAGCTCCAGCGAGGAGACCTGATCGTCCACCTGAGTCTGCCTTCTGTTCCCACCATCCTCGCCCGACAACTCCAGGTCGAGCACCTCTTCCAGCGGCCGCGTTTCCGCTTCCAGTTGATCGAGATCCTCGAGTTCCTTCAAGTCGTCCAGGTCCAGCGAGGGCTCATCCAGAACCGAATCCTCGTCGAATTGATCGAGCGCATCCACGAATTCGGTCGTGATCTCGGAATCGAGATCTGGTCCCGCCTCGGCATCCACATCATCGGCCGCCACCTCCGGAGCCGCAGTGTCTGCTTCGGCATACAGACTGTTGTGCGGATCCAGCTCGCGCCCCATGTCCCGTATCCGCGCCCAGGCATCCTGGTCGACGATATCCTGGCCGCCCTCAACCATGCTCTGTGCCAGGGCGTTGAATGCCTCTTTATTGCGCGTGGCAAAGTAGACCTCGAGCAGCTTGTGCTTGAGCGCCAGCCGATCCGGGTCCCGGCTGAGAGACTGCTTGAGCAGATCTTCGGCTTGCTGATAGCGTCCATACGCAATGTAGACATCCGCCTCCGATACCGGATCGACCTCTCCCGTTTCGTCGCGCAAGGCGTTCACATCACTGGGCGAGAACTCGCTGAGGAAGGAAGTCTCGTCCTCATGGCCAAGATGGCTGTCGGGGGTGATCGCCGCGATGTCTGCGTCTTCGGCGGTCGTTTCGGCAACCGCAGCCGCACCACCAGCGGCGGCAACAGCCGCCTCTAGCGGCGTTTCTTCCGGTTTCTTGGAGCCTCGCCTCAACCCAAGCAACAGGAGCAGCAATACCAAGGCACCACCTGCACCCGCCACGACCGGAAGATTGTCCTGGACGAAGCGCTTGATCTCGGCGCCCAGTCGTTCCATGTCGGACGCACCCGGCGACACCTCGCTTGACCCAGGTTGGGACTGCTCCCTCCCGGGTTCGGTCGCTTTCTCAGGGACCGGCGCAACTTTTTCCGGCGTGCCCGCCTGCTGCATCACAGGCGTCGTCACGGGCTCTTCGCTCACGGCCCCACCCTCTGCCGGTGTCGTCGGCGCTGCCGGCGCGGAAGCCGGCTTCGTCTCCCCAGCCAGTCCCTCGTCGAGTACCGCATCTGCAGCCGCCATCAGATCGGCATCGATATCCTCTCCCTCGGCGTTACCTTCGCCTTCATCCTCGACGACAACCGTATCCGATTCGGACGTCTCCTCACCAACCGTTTCTTCCGCTGGCGCCGCAGCCTCTTCTTCCACCGTGATTTCGTTGGAAGGAGCCTCCGACAGTTCGGGCGCCGCTTCCTCAGACTCTGCCGGAGCCTGCCCAACCGAGGCTTCACTGGCACTCATGCCCGATTCTTTCGCGCCCTCCTCCGCTTTGGCCTGCAGCTGGGCCAGCTGTTGATCCTTGAGCATGAGCAGACGTTGCATGTCGTCGAGCCGCTTGCGCAGCTCGTCCATCTCGTTGCGCAACGCTTCCGTCTCGATCCTTGACGACTCGGCGTTTTCCCGGGCAATCAACAGCTCGTGCTTGATTTCCTCCAGGGTCTGCTCGTCCCCCCGATCCTCGCTGGCACCTGGCTCACCCTTGCCCTCTGGGCGGGCCGTGGCTATCCGCAACTCCGCCTGCGGTTCCGGTTCGGCAGCCGCGCCGCCTGTGACCGCTTCCTTGGTGGCGGCCGTATCGGAACCCGTGTTCCGACTCACTTTCGCCTTCGCGGAAGAGCGCCGGTTACGCCATTGCTCCTGAGCCTGTCGATAGGCTTGTGCCGCCTCCGCCCGGGAAATGCCGCGGATTTCCTCGGGAGGTGGTACCCGCAGAATCTGACCCCGCTTCAATCGGTTCATGTCGCCCTCTACGAAGGCCTCTGGATTGGCCTGGAACAGGGCCATCACCATCTGTGCCATGGTGACACCGGCAGGACGCAGTTTCTTGGCAATGCTCCAGAGGGTGTCGTTCGCCGAAACCGGGCCGTACTCACCCGTTCCTGCGGGCTCCGTTACTGCAGACCGGCGAGCAGCGCCAGGAGGCGTAGGGGAAGCGTCAGGCGCTGCCTGTCTCGCCGGTGCCCGTGTCGTCTGTACCGCAGGGGCCTTGCGCCTGGTGGTTACCGGCGGGTCGAGCAACACCGTATATTCACGAATCAGGTGTCCCTTGGGCCAATCGACCTCGACCAGAAAATCGAGAAAGGGCTCGCGTATCGGAAAATCGGAGGTCACCCGGATCACGGCGCGTCCGTCATCGAGGCGCATCGGGCGAAACTTGAGCAGGGTGAGAAAGAACGGGCGTTCGAGGCCCGCTTTCGCGAAGGCCTTGGCGTCGGCCAGCTTGACCCGGAGGTCCGGCAACTCGTCCGCCTCCACCGACCGCAGTTCGATGAGGCCGCTGAAATTCTGATTGAGTGCAGATGTGGTCTTGATGCCTCCCAGCCCAAGGGCGTGCACCGGGACCGAAATCGTTCCCAGCGCCAAAGCCACAGCAAACGTCAAACCACGAACCATGAAAGCTCCCCTGCGGCGACAGGCCATCGCTGAATCTCCCTCATCCTGGCGGCGGTCGTCTCGTCAGCGACTTGACAAGCCACCTAATAATTTGCAGCTAACTATAGCGGAGCAAAGGTTTTTCACCAACATTCACCAAATCTTGTTCCCGCCAATCTTCCCTGACGCCAGCGCCCCATCCACAATGCTGTGAACCAACTCACAAAAAGCCCTTACCGAACCCGGATCCTCACAGTGCGTCCAGAAGAATCCGCAGCATCCGACGCAACGGCTCGGCGGCACCCCACAGCAACTGGTCGCCGACCGTGAAGGCATTCAGATATTCGCTGCCGATATTCATCTTTCGCAATCGCCCTACTGGCACATCCAAGGTGCCAGTCACCCTCGCCGGTGTTAGTTCCTGCAGGATCGCTTCGCGTTCGTTCGGAACTACCCGCGACCAGGGGTTGGCCTCATCCAGTATCTGCTCCACTTCATCCATCGGCACGTCCTTGCGCAACTTGATGGTCAACGCCTGGCTATGACAGCGCATGGCACCGATTCGCACACAGGTACCGTCGATCGGGATGATCTCGTCATTCCCACGGCCGAGAATCTTGTTGGTCTCGGCGATGGCCTTCCATTCCTCCTTCGACTGACCGTTCTCCAACGGCACGTCGATCCAGGGAATCAGGCTGCCGGCCAGTGGCACACCGAAGTTCTTGGCAGGAAACTCGGGTGAGCGCATGGCCTGGGTCACGCGCCGATCGATGTCGAGGATCGCCGAGGCGGGATCGGCCAATTGGTCCGCGACAGCATCGTGGAGATAGCCCATCTGCTGCAACAGCTCGCGCATGTTGCGCGCCCCTGCCCCCGACGCAGCCTGGTAGGTCATGGCGGTCATCCATTCCACCAGGTCGTTCTGGAACAGCCCGCCCAGACCCATCAACATCAGACTGACGGTGCAGTTGCCACCGATGAAATCCTTCTTGCCCGAGGCCAAAGCCTTGTCGATTACCCGCCGGTTGACCGGATCGAGCACGATCACTGCGTCCTCGCTCATGCGCAATGCCGAGGCGGCATCGATCCAGTAGCCGTTCCAGCCCGCCTTGCGCAGCTCGGCATAGACCTGTTTGGTGTAATCACCGCCCTGACAGGTGACGATGGCCTCCATCTGCTTCAGCTCATCGATATCGGTGGCGTCCTTCAGCGGCGGGATCTCCTTGCCGATATCGGGTCCGGCCTGACCGATCTGCGAGGTGGTGAAGAACACCGGTTCGTCGATCAGAGCGAAATCCTTCTCCTCGCGCATCCGGCCCATCAGGACCGAACCCACCATGCCACGCCAGCCTACGAAACCTACTCTTTTCATCGTCTTGTCCAAGTTGAATCAATTAACCGCGAAGGACGCGAAGGTACGCGAAGTTTTTCAATCGTACTTTTTCCTACCCTGATTCCTGCCTTCGACTCCGTCACGCTTTTGCAATCTGGAAGTGTGCCATTGCCAGGCTAGAGCCTTGTCCATAAGGCCCTTTGCGAACCTTCGCGTCCTTTGCGGTTTATTTCATTCCTACAGAGCCGCCACGACCGCGTCGCCCATGGCCTCGCAACTCACCTCGGTCATGCCCTCCGACATGATGTCCGGGGTGCGCAGACCATCGTCGAGCACCTTGTCCACCGCCTTCTCGATGCGCTCGGCCATGGCCGGCTCGTCCAGGCTGTACCGCAGCATCATCGCCACGGAAAGAATGGTGGCCAAGGGATTGGCAATACCCTTGCCCGCGATATCCGGTGCCGAGCCATGGATGGGTTCGTACATGCCCTGCCCCTTCTCGTTCAGCGAGGCGGAGCCCAGCATGCCGATGGAGCCGGTGAGCATCGCCGCGCAATCGGAGAGGATGTCGCCGAACATGTTGGTGGTGACGATCACGTCGAACTGCTTTGGCCACTTCACCAGCTGCATGGCGGCGTTGTCGACGTACATGTGGCTCAACTCGATTTCGGGATATTCCTGTTCCACCACCCGGGTCGCCACCTCGCGCCACAGCTCGGTGCATTCGAGTACGTTCGCCTTGTCCACCGAGCAGACGCGCTTGTCGCGCTTCATCGCAATGTCACAGGCCGAGCGCACGATGCGCTCGATCTCCGATTCGCGATAGACCAGGGTGTTGAAACCCTCGCGCTCACCGTTGTCGAGGGTACGGATGCCGCGCGGCTGGCCGAAATAGATGCCGCCAGTCAGCTCACGCACGATCATGATATCCAGCCCGGAGACGATCTCCGGCTTCAGGCTCGAGGCATCGGCCAACTGCGGCGCCAGCACCGCCGGCCGCAGATTGGAGAACAGCCCCAGTTCCGAACGCAGCCCCAGCAGGCCCTTCTCCGGCCGCACCGAGATGTCCAGCGACTCCCACTTGGGCCCGCCAACCGCACCGAGCAGAATGGCATCCGCCTCCTTTGCCATATCGAGTGTGGCGTCGGGCAGCGGCACACCGGTCGCGTCGATGGCAGCGCCACCCACCAGGCCCTCGTCCAGTTCGACATCCAGACCTTCGCCGACCAGCTTGTCCAACACCTTGACCGCCTCGGCGACGATCTCCGGGCCGATGCCGTCGCCCGGCAATACCAGTATTCGTTTCGTCATTGCTTTTATCCGTTAATTTTCACCACAGAGGGCACAGAGATCTCAGAGGACTTCCCGGTTTTTCGGCTATCTCCGGGGCAACCCGCCCCGCTAACCGAAAATCCCTCCTCGTGTTCCCTCTCGAAAGCTCTGTGCCCTCTGTGTTCTCTGTGGTTAACCCTTGAAAAGATCCTGAAACAGCCAAGGCGCTTCCCGCATACGGCGCTGTTCGTAGGCCTTGATGTCGTCGACGTGCTGCAACGTCAGGCCGATGTCATCCAATCCCTCGAGCAGGCATTGCTTGCGGAAGGGATCGATCTCGAAGGCGATCTCACGG
>RFHJ01000276.1 GCA_003696905.1 Gammaproteobacteria bacterium
CTGCCCGAGCCGACATCACGCACTGACCGAACCCGAGGCACTGGCGCAGATGGATCTGCTGCAGGTGTTTCGCCAGGGCAAGGCCGCCATGGTGGCGGCCAATCTGGTGATGGGGGCCTACCAGCAACGCCTGGCGGAACAGTATGGCATCGAACCCGGGGCCGAGATGCGTGCAGCGATGCATCGAGCCGAGGCGCACGGCCTGCCGCTGGTACTGATCGACCGCGAGATCGGTACTACCCTGCGTCGCACCGCGGCCAGCCTCAGCTGGTGGAAACGGCTGAACCTGTTCAGCGGTCTGCTGGCCAGCCTGTTCGCCAGCGACGATGTGGACGAAGAGGAGATCGAGAAACTCAAGGAGGGGGATGTCCTGGAGGCGGCCTTTGCCGAGTTCGCCCACGACCGCAAGGACCTGTACCAGCCCCTGATCGCCGAACGCGACCGTTACATGGCCGCAAAATTTTTGATGGCGGCGCGCCGGCATCCGGGAAAACATATCCTGGCGGTGGTGGGAGCCGGTCACCTCAAGGGGATCGTGGAGCATTTGCACTCCATCGAAGATCCGGAGGCGGAACTGGAAGACCTGGAACAGGAACCCCCGCGCCCGGTCTGGCCGAAGCTGATTCCCTGGGTGATCGTTGCCCTGGTGCTGTTCGGCTTCTGGCTGGGCTTCACCCGCAGCAGCGATCTCGGCTGGCAACTGGTGGCCGACTGGGTCGTCATCAACGGTGGTCTTTCGGCACTCGGCGCGCTGCTCGCGGCGGCTCACCCGATGACCGTGATCACCGCCTTTCTCGCCGCGCCCATCACCTCACTCAATCCAACCATCGGCGCCGGCATGGTCACCGCTGCGGTCGAACTGATGTTGCGCAAACCGCAGGTCCGGGACTTCGCCAGCCTGCGCCATGACGTGGCGCAATGGCGCGGCTGGTGGCGCAACCGTGTCTCACGTACCCTGCTGGTATTCCTGTTCAGTACCCTGGGGTCGGCCGTCGGTACCTACCTGGCCGGCTTCCGCATCTTTGGCCGGCTTGCCGGATCACCCTGATGGACGCGCTCACCTGGGTCATCGTCGCGGCCTTCTATGCCCCGCTGCACTACCTGGTGCCGCTCCTGATCACCGCTTTCCGCAGCAGTGACCGCGAACGGACGGCAAGGCTGCGACGTACGGCCATCGATTGCACCCTGTCGATGTTCGTGGGCTTCGTGCTGGTGATCTGGCTGGCACAGGACCGCCTCCAGCTCGCCATGTCGATCCTGTTCGTATCGATGCTCGTACCCTATGCGCGGCTATTGCGGGCAGGCGAGGCCAAGGCGGGAAGCTGAGACGAGCCCCCCACCGCACCGGCCAACTGCTCCATGAGCGTCTCCTCGTCTGCATGGTACTCGGGCTTGCAACGCAGATAGACCGTGAAACAGGCCCCCTCGCCGGGCGCGGTATCCACGGTGATGAAGCCACCATACCGTCGCACCAGACTGTAGGTGATGGAAAGACCCAGCCCGGTACCCTCCCCTTGCGGCTTGCTCGTATAGAAGGGGTTGAAGATCCGTTCCACCTGCTCGGCCGTCATGCCGTGGCCGTTGTCATGCAACTCGATGATGACGCCCTGGGTATCCCGGTCGCGCGTCACTATCTCGATCCGGCCACCGCCAGGTGGCAAGGCATGGATGGCGTTCACCAGCAGGTTGACCAATACCTGCTGCAGTTCCTGCTCGTTGATCTCGACCAGCAGTGTTGCCTCCAGCCTCAGCTGTACGCTGAACTCGTATTGCTTGCGCATGTGTTCGATCAGGCGCAATGCCTGTTCCACAACCCGGTTGACGTCCAGCTCCTCGAGATAACCGGCGAAGTCACCCGGACGGGCATACTGCAGCAGACGGTCCACGATATCGCGGATACGGTAGACCTGGGCAATCGTCAGTTCCAGGTCTTCACGTACCGGTTCGGCCGTCTCGCCAAGCTCTTCCATGACACCGTCGATCAACCCCAGAATAACCGCTGTCGGATTGTTGATCTCATGCGCCACGCCTGCGGTGAGCTCGCCCAGGGCAGCGAGCTTCTCGGTCTCCACCAGCTGCCGCCGGGTCTCGCGCAACACCCGCACCATCTGCCGCAGCTCCTCATTGCTGCGACGCAGCTCGGCGGTACGCTCCTCCACCTTTTGCTCGAGTTCGCTCGCATTCTGCTCGATGCGCCGCCGCTGCGCCTCCAGCTGATCCAGCAATTGGTCGAACTCGCACGCCAGACGCCCCAGTTCGTCGTGGGATTCGATATGGCCGATCCGCTGCTGCTCGCCTCGGCGAGTGGCATCGATGACCGCACTCATCGCCTCCACCGGGCGGAATATGCTACGAGCCCCCCACACGGCGATATAGCCCGCGAGCAGCATCAGGCCGATGAACAACAGCGCCAACACCCCCAGGGCGGTCAGCAGGACCTGGCGATAGGGGGCCTCGAGATAGCCGGCATACAGCATGCCCACCCGCCGGCCCGCGGTATCGACGATCGGCTCATAGGCGGAGATGTACCAGTCGTTCACCACGAAGGCACGGTCTATCCAATTCTGCCCTTCGTCGAGCACCCGGGTTCGCACCTCGTCGGAGACCCGTGTGCCCAGCGCACGCTCACCGGCCCGCAGCGGCACATTCGTCGAGATCCGCACATCGTCGAGAAACACGGTCACGGTCCCAATACTGCCATCCAGCAGACTGCCCTTGCCGTACACCAGATCACGGATACCATCGACGAAGGCGAAGTTGCCATTGAGCAGCACGCCTGCATCGAGCAAGGCCACCACCCCGCCTTCACTGTCGTGGAGTGGATAGAGCACACGGATCATCATGCCCCGATCCTCTTCCGTGCGACGACTCGGGCGCGCCCGGGGCGTGGGCAGCAAGGGCAGACGAACCCGTTGCGCCAGCTCGGGAGAGAGCACCCGCAATGCGCGCTGATCGAATATCTCCACCCCGGCGCGTGCCTTGCCCTGGGCCGCCGCAATCCGCAGTGAGGTGGGCGGACTGAGCTGCTCGGACTCGGCGTCGAGGCGCCGCCCGTTCAGATCGGTGAGCCACAGATAGGAAAGCCCGTTGGCGGCCCGGTACGCCGCCAGCTGGTCCGCCAGCGCACGGCGGTTTCTGACCTCCAGGCTGGTGCGGAAACGGTGACTCTCACCCAGCAGTTCCAGCCGCGAGAGCAGTCGCCGCTGGACCCGCAGGAAGGCATCATGCGCCACCGACAGGTCGGTAGTGACCTTGAAGAA
>RFHJ01000277.1 GCA_003696905.1 Gammaproteobacteria bacterium
CCTTGTAGGCTCGACGGCGGCATCCCTGCCGCCGACGTTTTTCGCGCAGACACCCGCTCCACTTTTCAAAAGGTTACGAAGATAGATGACGGGGCCCTGGCGCCGCCGGCCGCACCGGCGACATTCGGCCTCGCCCGGTCACCACCCATGCACCTGCCACCATACGACGCCGAGCCCGACAGGTGTTTCAAACCATCCGGTCAATGTGGCTGAGTGCGAGCCCGGTCACATCTTCGGTGGCCTCGTCGAGCCATATCGCACCCGGTTCCGAGCGCAACCAGGTCATCTGGCGCTTGGCCAGCTGGCGGGTCGCGGCGATGGCCCGCCCGATCATCTCCTCGCGCCCGTATTCGCCATGCAGCCAGGCCCACATCTGGCGATAACCGACCGCACGCATGGAGGGAAGTTCCGGGTCCAGATCGCCCCGCGCGATCAATGCGCGCACCTCTTGTTCGAACCCTGCCTGCAGCATGTCGAGAAAGCGCCGCTCGATACGCCAATGCAGGACCTGGCGATCCCTGGGAGCGCGCACCAGCTTGATCGCACGATAGGGCATGGGTTCACCCTGCGCCGCCGCCTGCCATTCGCTCAGCGGCCGCCCGCTGAGACGCCAGACCTCCAGCGCCCGCAGGGTGCGTTGTGGGTCGTTGTGGTGAATACGCGCCGCGCTTACCGGATCGACCGCCGCCAGTTCGGCGTGCAGCGCCGCCAGCCCCTTTTCGGCCAGCTCCTGCTCGAGGATACGGCGGGTCGCCGCATCCGAGGCAGGCAATGGCGAGAGTCCCTGCTGCAGGGCGCGAAAGTAGAGCATAGTACCGCCTACCAGCAGCGGGATGCGCCCTGCCGCGGTGATTTCCGCCATCGCGGCGAGTGCGTCACGCCGAAAACGCGCCGCGGAATAGGCCTCTGCGGGATCACAGATATCCACCAGGCGATGGGGGTAACGCGCCAGCTCTTCCCGACTCGGCTTCGCGGTACCGATGTCCATACCCCGATACACCAGGGCCGAATCGACACTCACCAGCTCCACCGGCAGATGATCGGCAAGCGCCATGGCCAGTGCGGTCTTGCCCGAGGCCGTAGGCCCCATCAAGAGGATCGCCGGCGGCCGCTCAGCCCCACTCATCGACCACGCAGGAACAGCCGGTCGAGCTCTTGCAGCGACAGCTGAGTCCAGGTCGGACGGCCATGATTGCATTGTCCGCTGCGCTCGGTACGCTCGATGTCACGCAGCAGGGCATCCATCTCCTCCCGGGTCAGCCGGCGATTCGCCCGCACCGATCCATGACAGGCCATGGTGGCCAGAACCTCGTTGATGGATTCCTCGACTCGCCGGCTCTCGCCATACATGGCCAGGTCGGAGAGCACGTCTCTTAGCAGGCGCTCCGCATCGGCGTCGCGCAACAGGGCCGGCAGCGCCCGCACCACCAATACCTGCTCACCCATGCGGTCGACCTGCATGCCCAGGGTGGCGAAGGTGTCCGCCTGCTGCTCCGCCAGATCGGCCTCGCGCGCACTGACCTTTACCGACACCGGCACCAGCAGGGGCTGCGCCTTGATCCCCTCGCCCTCGCGCGCCGCCTTGAACCGCTCATAGGTGATGCGTTCGTGGGCCGCATGCATGTCGACCAGCACCAGGCCCTCCCGGTTCTGCGCCAGGATATAGATGCCATGCAGCTGCGCCAACGCAAACCCCAGCGGCGGCACCTCCTCCTGCTCGACTGCCGCCGGTTGCGGCGGCGCCTGCCAGGTCCGCGAGAGGGCGTAGCCCCGGCGATTCTCTTGCACACCCAATCCCAGCCCTGGCTGCGCGGGCATGGCCTGCGCCGCAGCGGACCCTTCCCCTTGCGCCAGGTCCTCTGCCGTGAAAGCAACCGTCAGCGGCGTCTCCCGTGCTGGCATGGGACGCTCTTCGGCGAGTACCTGATGGAGGGTGCGAAAGAGAAAATCGTGTACCAGCCGCCCTTCCCTGAACCGCACTTCGTGCTTGGTGGGATGGACATTGACGTCCACCAGTACGGGATCGAGCGACAGGAACAGCACATAGGCCGGATGGCGGCCGTGGTAGAGCACATCCTGGAAGGCCTGCCGTACCGCATGGGTCACCAGCTTGTCGCGCACCATACGGCCATTCACATAGAAGTGTTGCATGTCGGCCTGGCTGCGCGAAAAGGTTGGCCGGGCGACCCAACCGCTCAGGGTCAGGCCCGCGGCCGTCTGCTCGAAAAAGATGGCGTTTTCGATGAAGACCTCGCCCAGCAGCCCGGCGAGGCGCCCTTCCTGTTCGCGGCGATCGGCCGCGGGCTGGGCAACCAGGACCTGGCGCCCGTTGTGCCCCAACTGAAAGGCCACCTCCGGTCGCGCCAGGGCCAGCCGCCGCACCACCTGCTCGATATGCCCGAACTCGGTTTTCTCGGTGCGCAGGAATTTGCGACGTGCCGGGGTGTTGAAGAACAGGTCCCGCACCTCCACCGTCGTACCCTGGGGGTGCGCGGCCGGGACGAGCTCCCCGTTGTCGGCCCGCAGTTGCCATGCATGCTCGGCACCGGCCTCGCGCGAGGTGAGGGTCAGACGCGACACCGAGGCGATGCTGGGCAACGCCTCCCCCCGGAACCCCATGCTGCGAATACGCTCCAGATCCGCGAGCGACACGACCTTGCTAGTGGCGTGGCGCGCCAGCGCCAACGGCATGTCTTCCGGGGACAATCCGTGTCCATCGTCGGTGACCCGCATCTCCTTCAGCCCCCCCTGCCGGACTGCCACCTCGATCCGGCGCGCCCCCGCATCGAGGCTGTTCTCCACCAGTTCCTTGATGACCGAGGCGGGACGCTCCACCACCTCGCCGGCGGCGATCTGGTTGACGAGTTGGGAGGGCAGTTGGCGGATGCGGCTCGGCATGGCGCTATTCTGCCATGCCTTGGCCCTCGGAGGGACCTTGCACCAGGCGCCTGCCGGCAGGGAAAACGGGTGACCGACTCAATCATCCCGGCGGCGACACGACCTGCCGCCGGGCCGGCTCGATCAAGGCCGGATATAGGACCAGCCCTGCTCCTGGCGCTCGACCAGATGGACCACCCCGGAGGGAACGATCTTGGCCTCCGGTACCAGCGGTACCGCCTTGCCGGTCTTGCGCTTCATCTTCGCCATGGTGTTGGCACAGGCACGGAACGCCACATTGTCGAAGTTCTGCGCGATCGACTTGATGCGATCCTTCACCGGCGACTTCTTCGCGTGCAACATCATCAGACCGGGACCATAGGCGACGATCTCGATCTGGGCCTCCTCACCCTTGTCCTGATAGTACTTGTTCAGATTGGAGGCATTGTTCAATACCAGATTCATCCGCTTCGGATCGTTCTCGTCGACATGAAACACAATTCGGTGAACCTTCTCCGCCAGCACGGCCCCCGAGGCCAACAGCATCAGGGCCAGCAACAACATTCTCATGATCTCTCTCCTAATTAAGATAAGGCATTGGTGGTTATCGACCCGGGCGGGCTCCGGGCATCCGCGAAGCCGACACCTTTGCGACGGCCTTGCATGGGGTGACGGGGTAGCAGACGCTTTATTCCAATCGCCGAGCCAAGACAGGAGAGTATGGCAATCAGGTCTCGGGGATTCGCAGTACCTGACCGACGCGGATCCGGCGGTCGTTCTTGATGCGATTGGCCCGGCGCAGCTTGGCGAGACTGACCTGGTAGCGGCTGGCGATCACGGAGAGGGTCTCGCCCCGCGAGATCACGTGCTTGCGGGGGCGGCGCTCCTTCTCCAGTTTGGCCAACAGGGTGCCTGGCGGCGGTGCGTCGCGGAAATAACGATCGATGCCATCCGCAATCGCCCGCGCCAGCTTGTTCTGATAGGCGGGACTGCGCAGATGCTTCTCCTCGGTGGGATTGGAGATGAAACCCGTCTCGATCAGCATCGAAGGGATATCCGGCGACTTGAGCACCACAAACCCCGCGCGCTGAATACGCCG
>RFHJ01000278.1 GCA_003696905.1 Gammaproteobacteria bacterium
ATCATGGCGGCCTGCGGGGCGAAGGCTTTCAATCCTGCTTCAGACGGTATTCGGCCGAGCGGGCATGGGCCTCCAGGCCCTCGCCGCGCGCCAGCACCGAGGCGGTACGTCCCAGGGTGTCCGCCCCCTGTTCCGAGACCATGATCAGGCTGGAGCGCTTCTGGAAGTCGTACACCCCCAGCGGTGAGCTGAAACGCGCGGTGCGCGAGGTGGGCAGCACATGATTGGGCCCGGCGCAGTAGTCGCCCAACGGCTCCGAGGTATAGCGCCCCATGAAGATGGCGCCGGCATGCTGGATTTTTTCGGCGAAGGCCTGCGGGTTCTCCACCGACAGCTCCAGGTGTTCCGGCGCGATGTGGTTGGCGACCTCGGCCGCCTCGTCCAGATCGCGACAGTGGATCAGGGCACCGCGGGTGCGCAGTGCGGTGGCAATGATTTCGCGCCGCTGCATGGTCGGCAGCAAACGGTCGATGCTCGCCTCGACCCGCGCCAGGAAATCCGCGTCCGGACACAGCAGAATGGATTGGGCATCCTCGTCATGCTCAGCCTGGGAGAACAGATCCATGGCCACCCAGTCCGGGTCGGTTCCGCCGTCGCAGATCACCAGGATCTCGGAAGGACCGGCCACCATGTCGATCCCCACCTGACCGAACACCGCGCGTTTCGCCGTGGCCACATAGATGTTGCCCGGGCCCACGATCTTGTCCACCGCCGGCACCGTCTCGGTGCCATAGGCCAGGGCCGCCACCGCCTGGGCACCGCCCACCGCGAACACCTTGTCCACCCCGCACTCATGCGCCGCGGCCAGCACCAGCTCGTTGAACTCTCCACCCGGGGTGGGCACCACCATCACCAGCTCCTTCACCCCGGCGACCTTGGCGGGCAGTGCGTTCATCAGTACCGAAGAGGGATAAGCCGCCTTGCCACCCGGCACGTACAAACCTACCCGATCGAGAGGCGTCACCTTCTGACCCAGGACGGTACCGTCCTCCTCGGTGTACTCCCAGCTCGCCAGTAGCTGGTGCTCAGCATAGGCACGGATGCGATTCGCCGCATGCTGCAACGCCTGCTGCTGTTCGGCAGGGATGCGCTCCCAGGCCTCTTCCAGGCGCGAAACCGGCACCTCCAGGTCCGTCACCGACCCGGGCTGCCAGCCATCGAAGCGGCCGGTATAGTCCACCAGCGCTGCATCGCCGCGCTTGCGGATGTCGGCGATCACCTCCTGAACGACCTGGTTGACGCCGGTATCCGAGACCGAATCCCAGGCCAGCAGCGCATCGAGCTGCTGCAGAAAGTCATCGTCGGACGTATTCAGTTTGCGTATCTCGGCCATTGAACCGGTACCTGATTTTGCTGCTTGAAATAGTCACCCCGAAGGACAGAACAGATGCGGTTCGCGAACCTCACCGCATCCTACCGACTTCGCACTTCTTACTTCTCACTTTGAACCTTCCACCGCCTCGCGCAGCCGCTCCACCAGTGCGGCGCAGTCGGCGTGTTTCATCTTCCACGACGCCTTGTTGACCACCAGCCGAGAGCTGATGTCGTGCATGAACTCCAATGGCACCAGGCCATTCGCCTTGAGGGTGTTACCCGATTCCACCAGGTCGACGATGATATCGGAGAGCCCTACGATGGGCGCCAGCTCCATGGAGCCATACAGCTTGATCACCTCGACCTGCTGCCCGCGCGCGGCGAAGAACTCGCGCGCGGCCCGGACATACTTGGTGGCCACCCGCAGGCGTCGTGGCGTCAGGTCGGCATCGGGATAGCCGGCGACCCACATCTGGCAGCGGGCGATGCGCAGATCCAGCGGCTCGTAGAGTCCCTCGCCTCCGTGCTCGGTGAGGATGTCCTTGCCGGTGACACCGAAGTCCGCTGCCCCCCACTGGACATAGGTGGGCACATCGGTGGCACGGATCAGTACCAGCTTCACGTTCTCGTGGTTGGTGTCCAGTATCAGCTTGCGGGTCTTGTCCGCGTCCTCGACCGGCTCGATGCCGGCGCGTGCCAGCAGCGGCAAGGTATCCTTGAAGATGCGCCCCTTGGAGAGGGCAATGGTGATAGGTGCGGAAAATTTCATGGTTCAACGCCCGGGAATTCGACGAATGTCGGCGCCCAGGCCGCGCAGTTTCTCTTCGATGTTCTGATAACCGCGGTCCACGTGGTAGATGCGGTCCACCAGGGTCTCGCCCTCGGCCACCACCCCGGCCAGCACCAGGCTGGCCGAGGCGCGCAGGTCGGTGGCCATCACCGGTGCGCCGGTCAACCGCTCCACGCCGGTACAGATCGCGGTGTTGCCTTCCAGTCGGATCTGAGCACCCATGCGCTGCAACTCCAGTACATGCATGAAACGGTTCTCGAACACCGTCTCGGTGATGGTACCCACCCCCTCTGCCACCGCGTTCAGCGCCGTGAACTGCGCCTGCATGTCGGTCGGGAAGGCCGGATAGGGCGCGGTATGGATATCCACCGCGCGCGGCCGTTCACCCCTCATGTCCAGCTCGATCCAGTCCTCACCGGTGGTTACCTGGGCACCGGCCTCGCGGAGTTTTTGCAGCACCGCATCGAGCAATGCCGGATTGGTGTCCCGCGCGCGCACCCGGCCGCGGCTCATGGCGCCTGCTACCAAAAAGGTGCCAGTCTCGATGCGGTCGGGCAGGACCTCGTACTGGATGCCCTGGAGCCGCTCGACCCCTTCGATCTCCAGGGTAGAGGTGCCGGCACCACGAATGCGGGCCCCCATCCGGTTCAGACATTCCGCCAAATCGGTCACCTCAGGCTCGCGCGCGGCATTCTCGATGATGGTCACGCCGTCGGCGAGAGTGGCCGCCATCATGAGATTCTCGGTACCGGTCACCGTCACCAGGTCCATCACCAGCCGGGCACCGTGCAGGCGGTCAGCCCGGGCCCGGATATAGCCGTTCTCCACCCGGATCTCCGCCCCCATGGCCTCCAGTCCCCGGATATGCTGGTCGACCGGTCGCGAACCGATCGCGCAACCGCCAGGCAGGGAGACGTCGGCCCGGCCGCAGCGCGCCAGCAGCGGGCCCAACACCAGGATGGAGGCGCGCATGGTCTTGACCAGCTCATAGGGTGCGACAGGGTTACGGATGTCGCTGGCGTCGGCCTCGATGCGCATCTTTTCGTCCACCAGCAGACGTACCCCCATTTGCCCCAGCAATTCCATGGTGGTGGTGATGTCGTGCAGGTGGGGTATGTTGCCCACGGTGGTGGGCGTCTCGGCCAGCAGGGTGGCGGCCAATATCGGCAGGGCGGCATTCTTTGCCCCGGAGATCCGCACATCCCCGGAGAGGACGGTACCACCATTGATGATCAGCTTATCCACTCGAGACGCCCCCAACTTTGACCGACGGAGGCACCTCCGTCGCGAAAAGTGGGCAATGATAAAGAAAAATCAGGCCATTGGGGCGAATTTGGCGTAGCGGCAGGCTCAGTCGGCCGGCGCGACCGCCAGCAGGAAGGTCACATTGGACAGCTCGGCCAGCTCCAGCAGATTCCGGGGCATATTCTCCAGGGTCAGGCGATGTGAACAGGCCCGGGCCAGGGCCACGGCCTCCAGCAGCAGGGCCAGAGCCGCGCTATTGGCCTGCCGGACCTGACCCAGGGAGAGGGTGAGCGCAGATTCCTGCGCGATGCGCTCCCGCAGCTGCTCCCAGATCGCGGGTACGCTGGCAAAATCCAGCACGCCGCCCAGGACGACCACCCCATCGCCCGCCTCGTGCAGGACCGCCTCTGTCATCAGGCGGCATCCTTTTTCTGGTTCGACGCCGCGTTCTTTGCTGCCAGCGCCTCGATCAGATGCTCGATGCCCGCGTGCATCCGCCGCGCCGCGTTCTTCTCGCGCCGCCCCCCCTCGCGTATGAGCCGCGCAAAGCTGCTGCGATAGTTGGTGACCAGGCTGACACCGTCAACCACTACGTCATATACCAGCCACTCGCCACGGCCATCGTCCCAACGCAAGCGGTAGTCGATGGGGATCGGCGGCCCACCCGGGTCTCTCACCCGCGTCTGCACGGTGACCTTCTGCGCCCCCTCCGCCCAGCGCACCGGCAGATATTCGATCTCTTGCCCCGTATAACCGAGCAGTGCGGTTGCGTAGGTACGCACCAGCATCTCGCGAAATTGATGCACCAGCCGCTTCCGTTGGTCGGGGCTGGCCTTGCGCCAGAAGCGCCCCATGGCCGAACGGGTCATGGCGGTGAAATCGAAATGGGGCAGCACCGTGTCCTTCACCAGGCCAAAGAGCAGGGAAGGGTCGGCATCCAGTTCGGTCTTGCGTTCGGTCACCTGCGCCAGCACACGGTCCGCGGTGGTACGAACCACCTTCAGCGGGTCCGGCTGTTGCGCCTTTGCCAGTACCGGCATCGCCACGATACTCAAGATCAAGACGAGGCCTCGGAATATTCCTTTCATTTCCCTGCTCCTTCCTGTCCCTTGCCAAAGATGAACTGTCCAACCACCTCTTCGAGCACCAGCGCGGATTGGGTGAGGGCAATCTCACTCCCGTCCTTCAGGGCATCCTCGCTGCCACCAGGATCTATCCCGACATATTGTTCACCCAACAGGCCCGCGGTAAGGATCTTGGCGAAACTGTCGTCCGGTATCTTGCCGAGATATTGCGCCTGTATGCCCATTTCCACCACTGCTCTGAAATCGTCGGGGTCGTAGCGGATCGCCTGTACCCGCCCTACCTCGACACCTGCTATCGTCACCGGTGCCTTGACCTTGAGGCCGCCGATGTTGTCGAAGCGGGCGACTACCCGAAAGGTATCACCACTGTAGGCAGTACCCAGGTTGCTGATCTGCATGGCGAGCAGGAACAACGCCGCAAATCCGATCGCCATGAACACGCCTACCCATATCTCGATTTGTCTCTTCTTGTCCATCCGGGTTCCTCAGCTTCTCGTTCGCCTCAGCCGAACATCAACGCGGTGAGCACAAAATCCAGTCCCAGCACGGCCAGCGAGGAATGCACCACGGTACGGGTGGTGGCCCGGCTGACACCTTCCGAGGTAGGGACACAATCGTAGCCCTGGAAGACGGCGATCCAGGTACAGACGAAGCCGAACACCACCGACTTGATCACGCCATTGATCACATCGTCATGGAAATCGATACCTTCCTGCATGCCGTTCCAGAAGGCCGCCTGGTCGACGCCCAGCAGGCCGCCACCGACCATCCAGCCCCCCAGCACCCCCAGGCAGCTGAAGATGGCAGCGAGCAACGGCACCGAGATCAGTCCGGCGAAGAAACGCGGCGCCAGCACCCGGTGCTCCGGGTTGACCGCCATCATCTCCAATCCAGAGAGCTGTTCAGTGGCCTTCATCAGTCCGATCTCGGCGGTCAGGGCCGATCCGGCGCGTCCGGCGAACAGCAGGGCGGTGAGTACCGGCCCCAGTTCACGCACCAGGGAAGCGGCCACCATGAAGCCCAGGGCCGTCTCTCCGCCGAAGCGCGACAATACATTGTAGCCCTGCAGGCCCAGCACCATGCCGACGAACAGCCCCGCCACCGCAATGATGAGAATCGTCAGCACGCCTACGGAGAAGAGCTGGTCCACCAGCAGGCGCGGACGCCGCAGGATATCCAGCAGCCCTCGGACAAGGGGAAACAACAGCAGATGGGCGCGCCCCAGGCGGGTCAGAGACGCCATCCCCCAGGCGCCCAGGGAGGCGAACAGATTCAGCACCGCGCACCCTCCAGCAGGTCGTCGGACAAGGCCGGTGCCGGATAGTGAAAGGGTACCGGCCCATCCGGCAGGCCATTGATGAACTGGCGGGTCCAGTCGCTGCCCCCCTCGCCGAGTTCTTCCGGCGATCCCGATTCCACCACCCGGCCATCGGAGATCACGTAAACCTGGTCGGCGATCTGCAGGGTCTCGGCCACGTCATGGGACACCAGGATACTGGTCAGATGGGCCGCGTCGTTGAGCTGCCGGATCAGCTGCACCAGCACCCCCATGGAGATGGGGTCCTGGCCGGTGAACGGCTCGTCATACATGATCATCATTGGGTCCAATGCGATCGCCCGTGCCAACGCCACCCGCCGTGCCATGCCGCCGGAGAGCTGCGAGGGCATCAGGTCGCGGGCCCCGCGCAGCCCTACGGCCTCCAACTTCAGTAGAACCAGCTTGCGAATCATGGACTCGGTTAGGCGGGTATGCTCGCGCAGAGGGAAGGCCACATTGTCGAACACGCTCAGATCGGTGAGCAGGGCCCCGCTCTGGAACAACATCCCCATGCGCATCCGCAGGCGATAGAGCTCTGCGGTGGACAGCGCGTGGACGTTCTGCCCATCGACCTCCACCGTTCCCTCGTCTGGCACCAATTGACCGCCGATCAGTTTCAGCAGGGTAGTCTTGCCGGTTCCCGACGGCCCCATGATGGCGGTGATGCGATCACGCGGGATGTCGATGTCCAGGCCGTCGAAGATCCAGCGCTCGCCGCGCCGAAAACGCAAGCCGCGGATTCGCACCAGAGGTTTCCCGCATTCTTTGGCTGACTGTTGCATGGTCTCCATCCCGGCCCGGTCGGACCGCAAGCGCGCAATTCTCGGCTCACCCGGACAACCGGTCAAGCGATCCCCAGCAACTCGCACAATGTGCGAAGCTCCATGAGGGAATCGGGGGTTCGATCCTCTACCAGCAGCGCCTCGACCGTGGCTGGAAGCGATGCCAATTCACTGCGCAAGGCCTTCAGATCATCACGCTCCCCCAGGCGCAGGCTCATGAGGCGCTCTCGTCCCTGGCTATCGACCCATACCCCGGAATCTTGAGCGCGCCATGCCGGCACCCCGGGCAACGGAGAGGCCACCTCGTGCGTAACCAGGATGGCACCCAGCCACTCGCGGAAAAGGGCCGCCTGATCGACCGCGCCGCCCCCGGTGTCACGTGCGGGCCACTCCAGATAGAAACGAAATCCCGCCGGGCAGTCCTCCACCCACCCGGAGACCTCCTCGGCCGCCAATGCCAGCCAATCCGGGGCTGGAAGCACCAGGCAACTGGCCTCATTGGCATAGTAGGCGAACTGCCATTCCGCCGGCAGTCCTTCGGGAAAGTAG
>RFHJ01000279.1 GCA_003696905.1 Gammaproteobacteria bacterium
CCTTGTAGGCTCGACGGCGGCATCCCTGCCGCCGACGTTTTTCGCGCAGACACCCGCTCCACTTTTCAAAAGGTTACGAAGATAGATGACGGGGCCCTGATCGCCGGGTTCGATCACCGCGGCCCGGGGAGGGCGGTTGTTCAGGTGGCTATCCGTAGGGAATCAGTGAGTAGGCCATTGTCCATGCAGGCCTTCCTGCGTACTCACCAGTTGCCGGCATCCTATGTGTCGTTGGCAAAGCGCTGGTTCGAGTCGCTGGCAGAGGACATTGCGCGTTACCGGGCAATGGCGGGCCGTCCTCTGATCGTGGGGATCAACGGCAGCCAAGGGTCGGGAAAGAGCACCCTGGCGGCGCTCTTGAGGTTGTTGCTTGGTGAAGGGCATGGGCTGAAGGTAATCGACCTCTCGATCGACGACTTCTATCTGACCCGTTGCCAGCGCGAAGAGCTGGCGCGCCGGGTGCATCCCCTACTGGTCACCCGGGGGGTGCCGGGCACCCACGATACCCGGCTGATGGCGCGCACCTTGAAGTGTCTCTCCGGCAGCAGGGTGCGGGTGCCCATTCCCCGTTTCGACAAGGCGCAGGACGACAGAGTGCCGGCAGAGGAATGGGCGCAGGTGCAGGCGCCAATGGATGTGGTGATCCTGGAAGGCTGGTGCCTGGGTACGCCTCCGGAGGCACCGGAAAGGCTGGAGACGCCGATCAACGAGCTGGAGAGGATCGAGGATCTGGACGGGGTCTGGCGGCGTTACGTGAATGATCGGATCGAGCGCGACTACCGGCCCGTCTACGATCGCATCGATATCTGGATTATGTTGCAGGCGCCCTCGTTCCAGCGGGTGTATCGGTGGCGGCTGGAGCAGGAGGAGAAACTGGCCCGGCGACAGGCAGGCCGGTCCGGGTCGGGCGACCGAATCATGAGCGCGCCGGAGCTGGCGCGCTTCATTCAACATTATCAACGTCTGACCGAACAGGCTTTGCGCACCCTGCCCGAGCGGGTGCATTACCTGTACCGCCTGGATGCAGAACGTCAGATCATCGAGGCGCGATGCCCCCGGCCGGTGGAGCTGGCATGAGGTTCGTTGCCATCTATAGCGATCTGGACGGAAGCCTGCTCGATCATCGCGATTATTTCCACGCAAGAGTCGTTTCTTTATGCTGATGCCGAGGGCGTCCGCTGTCTGCAGTGAAGTCGGCGCGGTATTTTCCCCGGGTGGCTCGAGACTGATCCGGGGGCGGGGTGGATGCTGGATGAACTATCCGCCGGCGAGCTAATCGAACTATGCTGTCGATATCTTGACTGAACGGGGAGACATGAAATGAAGCGATTGGTGATCGGTGCGGCACTGACCGCCACCTTGGTAACCGGCTGTACGACCAACGATCCCAACCAGCGGGCAAAGGCAGGCGCGGCCATCGGGGCGGTCGCGGGCGCGGTCTTGGGACATCAGCTCGACCATGGTTCGGGTAAGTGGGTCGGTGCGGCCGTTGGGGCGCTGGCCGGTGCCGCGGTGGGTAACTACATGGACAACCAGCAGCGGGCCTTCGAGCAGAGTCTGGCGGAGGAGCGGCGGGCCCATCAATTGGAGATCGAGCGTCTCAAGGACGATACGCTAAAGCTGAGCATCGACTCGGAGGTCTCGTTCGATTTCGATAGTGCGCAGATCAAGCCTGCCTTCCGCCATTCGCTGGACAAGCTGGCCGACGTGCTACGCAAGTACAACCGCACCGTGGTCCACATCGTGGGCCACACCGACAGCACTGGCCCCGCGGACTACAACCTCGAATTGTCGCGGCGGCGTGCCGAGGCGGTCGCCGATTACCTCGCCGTTCGGGGCGTGCCGCGCTCGCGGCTGCGCACGGAGGGTCGGGGCGAATCCGAGCCGCGGGCCAGCAATGCGACTGCGGCCGGTCGTCAGCTGAACCGACGCGTGGAAATCTATGTGAAGCCGATCGTCGAGGGAGAGGAGTACCGGGCCTACGAGTCGCCACGCTATTGAGCGCAGCTGCCACCACCAGGGATGGCTTCTATCAGGGCACGCTGCGCCGCAAACGCGGTTTGCGGCTGGCTTCAAAATCAATCGCTTGTAGCGATCGATTTTGGCGGCTCGTCCCTGAGCCGCGGAAGGTCTGAATTTCTCAGACCTTCCCTGGGGCTGTCTTCGGTGCGGCTCGTGGAGCTCACCACAGCCTACAATCGGCGCAGGGAGCAGGTTGCGGTGAGGGACGAACCGCATCCTGTACCTCCGATGGGCCCAAGCTCCTTGCTGCTGCGAATGGAAGACTCGATTCGAAAGAGAGGTATCACAATGAGACAGCTGATTCTTTGGTCGGTGTTGGCAGGCCTGGCCTTCGTCCTGCCGGCGATGGCAGAAGATGAGCCTGCACCAAAACCCGAGCCCGAGACCTATAGCAAGGCCGAGATCGTCCAGGAGATCGAGCGCTTCTTCGGCAAGGGGGCCAAGGGGCTCGGCGAGGTGATCGAGAAGACATTTCGTGAACACGGTGAGCCCAACGCCTATATCGCCGGCAATGAGTTCTCCGCGGCACTCGGTGTGGGCGTGCGCTATGGCAAGGGCACACTCAAGACCAAGTCGGGCTATTCGCGCAAGTTGTACTGGCAGGGGCCTTCCGTGGGTTTCGATGCCGGCGGCAATGTCTCGAAGGTCTTCATCCTGGTCTACAACCTGCCGGCGGTGGCGGATATCTTTCAGCGCTTCCCCGGCGTGGAGGGCAGCCTGTTCTTCGTCGGCGGTGTGGGGGTGAACTACCTGCAGTCGGGCAAGACGGTGCTGGCGCCGATTCGCTTCGGTGCCGGCTGGCGCCAGGGGGTGAATGTAGGCTACATGGACTTCACGCCGGAGATGAGCATCAACCCTTTTTGATCGTGCCTTAGTTCTACTTTGTCAAATTGGCCGGTTTCAGGGGCAGGGGCGGTGCTGGCTGAGCGTGTCACGCCGTAAATCCATCCCTGGAGGCTCGATGGCCGCATCCCTGCGGCCAACGGACATGCGCAGCCAACCCCGCCCCGCCGTATTTCAGTCAATGTGACAAAGTAGAATTAGCCCGTCGGCACCTGCGAATAGCCCGACACGAAGGATTTTGCACGGCCGCTGGCAGGGTCGAAGCTATGGCGCTCGATCCTACCGATGTCGCCACCGTAGACATGGATGCTTATTGCGTCCTGGTCGCCCGTATTGGCGACCCGGTGGAGGTCACCGATACGGGGGGAGACGGCAACCACATCGCCTGGCTGCAGGACGGAGTGGCCCCTGGAATGCAGTTTCCCCCCGGGGTCCCGATGGAAGGGCTCATTGCGCTCGATGCCGCGCAGCAGGCCGACCAGGCCCCAGACGGTGTGATCATGGACCGGGGTAAACTGCCCGGGTTGCCATATGAAGCTGACGACCACGAAGCGGCTGTCCGGATCGGCAAACAGGAGATACTGACGGTAGCCGTCCGGGCTGGATTGGCTGTAGCTGGGCGGCAGCCAATCGTCGTGGGCGACCAGCGCGTGTAGCAGCGTCGCGCCCTCGGCGAGGATGCCTTGCTCTTCGCTGGTGTGGGTCACCAGCTCGGTAAAGGCATCGAGGAAGGCCGGAAGTCGTTGCGTATTCATGATTCAGTCCCTCATGTACGGCGGTACATACTCGTCGATCTCGCCGCTGGCCAGGTATGGCCGGGTGACCGTGTCGTAATAGTCTTTCCCGCGAGGCAGCCAGCGGGTCCAGGCATCCTTCCATTCCTCGGGCATCTGCTCGGGCACCCAGAAGCGGCTTGGAATCGCCTCGCTCGGTTGCGGCTCTAGCGACCGGGTGATATCCGCCATGACCAGCCCCGCGCCCTGCGATAGGGTACGCTGGCCAAGGACTTTTCCCTGGGCATCGCAGATCATGGTTTCGCCCAGATAGACCGAGTCGTAGGGCACGTCGGGTAGCTCGGGGCTGTCGAAACCGTGGAACGGCCCCGCGTGCGAGGCATGGATGACCGGCACACCGAGCATCCGCGCCAGGCGTGGTGGCGCTTCCCGTAGCATCTGCCGATTGGCATGGCGATAGGGGTGATCGGCATCCGCCTCGTCGGGCAGGGTCCACCAGGTGGAGCCGGCCAACAGCAGTTCCACACGACCACGTAATCGTTGCGCCGTGCGAGCGCGGATCATCTCCCAGCACAGGGCGACGCCGATGTTCCCCTCGGTCGTGTGGAGCACCCCATCGTCCTGTCCGTCTTCGTAGTAACAGGCCTCCCAATAGGTGGGCTGGTCCTTGTCGTGCCGGTGTTGCGAGCCGTCGGGCAGACACAGCAGGAACCGGTTGTGGACACGGCCGTTCTCGCTTGCCAAGAACGATCCGCCGATCCTCACGCCGTGTCGGCGCGCCTTGTCCTGCAGCAGTTGCGCAGGCCTGCCGTCGGCGGGCTGGATGGCCCGCAGCATGTCCTCATGGAAGGCCGCGGCGGAGGTGAACATCTCGGGTAGCAGGATCCAATCGGCACCCCGGTGTATGGCCTCGTCGAGCAACCGTTCCGCCTGCGCCAGGTTGCCCGCCACATCACCGAGCCTCGGCTGCATCTGGATGGCGCAGGCGCGCAGTTGCCGTACCGGAGGTGCAGCTGGTGAAAGCCTCGCAAGGGCCGCGCAGCTGCCGGCGACGAGACACTCGAGAAAACGACGGCGGCTGATTGTCCGGCCGGTCATGGCTCGAACTCGATGGGGGACTGTCGCCCCCGGTCGACCTGCAGGCGGAAAACGTCCGGGCGCGCATAGTGGCCCGCCACGTCGAAGGTGCGCCGGGCAGCGGCCGCCCGGCGGGTGTCGATCTCGGCATAGAGGATCTCCTGCCGTTCGTGCAGTGGGCCTGCCATCACCTCACCGCCCGGGGCGATCACCACCGAGTCCCCCGGGTTGATCCAGTCTTCGTCGGGCGGGTAGAGCTGTTCACGGTCGGGGAAGTCTTCTGGGAAATCGCGGCGGCGCAGCGCCACACCGGCGCCGATCACCCAGCAACCGCCCTCGCGGGCGATGTGCTGGAGGGTGCCGGTCCAGGCGTCGCCGCTGTCATAGGTGGGTGCGATATGGATATCGATACCCTGGGCATATAGCGCGAAACGCGCCAGCGGCATGTAGTTCTCCCAGCACAGCAGGACCCCGATTCGGCCCACTGGGGTGTCGATTGCACGCAACCCGGCACCATCGCCAAAGCCCCAGACCATGCGCTCCGGGTTGGTCGGCATCAATTTGCGATGGTGATTGAGCAGGGTACCGTCGCTGCCGATCACCACGGCGCTGTTGTACAGGGTGGTGCGGCCCACACGGCCATCGCGTTCGTCCATGCCCATCACCACGGTCACGCCCGCCTCTGCGGCAGCGGCCTGCACCGGGGCGAGCTGGTTGCGCTCGAGGTCGACGGCATTGTCCAGCAGTCGCTGGTGCAGTGCTTCGGACAGGCCCCAGTCGCCCCCGGGGCGCAAACGCCACACCCAGGCCGGGTAGCCTGGAACAAAGGCCTCGGGGAAGACGATCAGTTCCGCCCCGCTGGCGGCGGCCTCGGTGATCAGGTCCGCCGTCTTCTGCAGGGTGGCTTCGCGGTCGAGGACGATGGGGGCGTGCTGAATGATGGCGATCTTGTGCATGCGTCTGCTCCAAGGTGGGTGGCGTCAGCCGCAAAGGAAGGTCTGAATTTTTCAGACCTTCCTTTGCGGTAAGTCGTCGATATGGCGGTTCAACGCGTACCGACGGCCACCAGCATCTCACAGGGCCCTTCGAACTGCTGGCCGTTCTCGAATTGCTTCAGTGCCTCCTCGATCTCCTCCCAGGTGGCATCCTTCTCCGTGTCGCTTAGTCCGCCGAGCATCTGGTGCAGCGCACCGAAGGACTCCTGTTCGAACTGCAGGCATTCGGCGGCGCTGGAGACTCGCACCGGTGCCTCGATCTTTTCGATGCGGACGTCCTTCAGACCGGCGTCGGTAAAGGCCTTCTCCAGGACCTCCGGCTGGCCGAGGCTGAAAGGGCCGGGCTGGCCGGGCAGGGGCGGCGGCAGCGCGGCGCGGCGGCGGATGATGGAGACCGGGACCGAGAAAAAACCGTTGCACTCGGCGGTCGAGTAGACCATGGCGGCTACCTTGCCGCCCTCGCGCAGCTTGTTGCGCATCCCGCGCAGGGCCTTCTGCTGGTCGGGGAAATAGATCAGGCCGACTCGCGAGATCACCGCGTCGAAGGGGCCGATGTCCAGTTCGTCGAGGCGCTCCCCGTCGATTGCGTGGGTGCGGACGTTGTCCAGTCCCGCCAGCTGGGCGGCACGTTCCGCATATCGGAGGATCTCCGGCGACAGGTCGGTGGCCAGCACCTGGCCGGTCCGTCCGACGCGGCGTGCCGCGGCGATGCTCTGTTCGCCGGCACCGGCGGCCACGTCGAGTACATAGGATCCCTCGCGCACACCGGCCATGTCGAGCATGGTCTCGGTGGCGGGCCCCAGCCAACGAGCCAGCAGGGTGCCCCAGCGATCCCAGGCCTCGGCGGCGTTGTTCCATTGTTCCAGGGTGGTCTGCTTGTATTTGACCGGGTCGAATACGGTCTGTGTGGTCTGTGTCTGTTGCATGGCGCTCTCCTTTGGTTGGTTGTCCCGAGTGGGATGAAGGAGAGTCTAGGTCTATGCTTCATTTTGCCTATTGCAGAAAAATCGAAAGCCCGTGTGCGAATTTGCACGCGGATGGGGGAAAGGGTGAACTGGGACGACCTGAGGCTGTTTCTGGCGGTGGCACGCAGCGGCTCCATATCGAGCGGGGCCCGCCAGCTGGGCCTGCAGCATTCAACGGTGTCGCGGCGCATGCGCCGCTTCGAACAGGATATCGGGGCGCGGCTGTTCGACAAGGTGCCCACCGGCTATGAGCTGACCGCCGCCGGTGAACATCTGCTGGAGGCCGCGGAGCGCATGGAGCGGGAGATCCTGTCGGTGGACGGCAGTCTGGCGGGGAGCGATCACCAGCCGTCGGGGCCGCTGCACGTGACCGCGATCGACAACATGGCCACGACGGTATTGATGCCCATGTTCGTCGGTTTCAGTCGGGCCTTTCCCGAGGTCACCTTGCACCTGATGGTCTCCAACAGTGATGTGAGCCTGGCGCGGCGAGAGGCCGACGTGGCCATCCGCATGACCAATACGCCGCCGGAAACCCTGGTTGGACGCCGTGCGGCGACGGTTTCTTCTGCGGTCTACGGCAGCCCGTCCTATCTGGAGGCGCTACGCGCGAGTGGAGAGGAGCCGCAATGGCTCGGGGTGGACTGCTGCGTCTTTCACCGCTCTTGGACCCGCCAGGTTTGTGGCGAACAGACGCCGCAGTTCGTGGTGGACGATACCCTGCTGACCCAGGCAGCACTGCGCGAGGGCATGGGGGTATCCATCCTGCCCTGCTTCATGGGGGACGCCGATCCGGGGTTGGCACGCCTCGGCGATCCCCGTCCCGAATGGGATCTCGGTCTGTGGATACTGCTGCATCCCGACCTGAAACGCACCGCCCGAGTACTGGCGTTTCGCGACTACATGACCGAGGCGATCGCGGCGAAGCAACCCGTATTTGCGGGGAGATTGGAACCTGGTGCGGAAAGCCATCCCGGTTCTCCATGATCAGGATCTTTCGAGCCAGTTCTCGAGTTTCAAGCCGGGTACGCGCGAGAATTCCTGGACGTTTGCCGTGACGACGCCGAGATCCAGTGCAAGGGCCTGGGCGGCAATGAGCAGGTCATTGGGTCCGATAGGGGTGCCTTGGCGAGCCAGGTAATGGCGTAGCTGCGCGTACTCCTGATCCATCGGCGATTCGAGGGGAAGGATTTCGAGGGCCGACAGGATAAGGTCGATGCGGTCGGCGAGTTTTTTCGAACCCGATTTTGCCGCGCCATAGCGCAGCTCTCCCGCGACTACGATGCTGGTACAAACCCTTTCTTCCCCGACGGCGCCAATGCGTTCCGCGACTAACCCCTGCGGGTGTCGGATCAGGTCGGAGAGGATGTTCGTATCCAGCAGCCAAGTGAACGGTACACCGTTCACAACGACGCTTCATCCAGTGGCGGAAGGTCGTCATCCACATCGGGGAAAGGCTCGTCGATGGGATCCAAAGTGGACAGCAGGGCCAGGAGCCTGCCCTTGCGTACCGGCTCTAGAATCAAGCGGTCACCTTCCTTGCGGATGATCGCCTCGTCTCCTTCGAGCTCGAACTCGCGGGGGATGCGCAGGGCCTGATTTCGCCCATTGCGAAACAGTCGGACGTGGCGTTCTGGGGTGGCCATTTGAGGTTTTCCCTTTCTCGGCATATGTCAAAGCATATGCCACGGCATCTCGCGGGTCAAACCAAGTGGCAATCAGTTGCGGGCGCCCTGGCATTTGGCGCACAGACCCAGCAGTTCCACCACCGGCCGTCGGGTGCGAAAACCGCTCGCATCGACCGCCTTCCGCAGGCTCTGGTCGATTTGGGCCTCGCACAGCTCGTCGACCTTGCCGCAGTCGGTACAGATCAGGAACTGGCCGTTGTGGGGATGCTCAGGGTGAAGGCATCCCACGAAGGCGTGTAGGCTTTCGATGCGATGGACGAGGCCCTGCTCGAGCAGGAACTCGAGGGCACGGTAGACGGTCGGGGGGGCGGGGCGGCGCCGTGTGGCAGGCATGCGCTCGAGTATCTCGTAGGCGCTCAGGGGGCGGTCGGCGGCGAGGACCAGACGCAACACCGCCTCGCGTTGGGGGGTCAGGCGAACGCCGCGCGTCCGGCACAGCCGGTGTGCCTGCGCCAGGGCCTGTTCGAGCTGGGTCATCATCCTGTCCTCCGGCGGCTGAGCAGGCTCGACATCAGATAGGTGAGCGCGGCCAGGAGGACGATCGCGGGCCCCGGCGGGAGGTTCGGCGTGTAAGACATTGCCAGGCCCAGGGTGGAGAGCAGGCCGCTCAGCAGGGTGGCAATCACCATCATGCGCGGAATCGAGTGCACGTACTGACCGGCGACGGCTGCGGGCAGGGTGAGCAGGGCCAGGACCAGGATCAGTCCCACGACATGGATCATCAACACCACGGTCAGGGCGATCAGCACGAGCAGCAGCAGGTAGAAGAAGGTGACCGGCAGGCCGCGCAGGCGCGCCTGCTCCTCGTCGAAGACCACTGCCAGGATCTGCCGGTGCCACAGTGCCACGATGGCGAGCAGCA
>RFHJ01000280.1 GCA_003696905.1 Gammaproteobacteria bacterium
AAGCCGGTCGAGGTCCTGGGCCTGGCAATCTTTCCCTTGACGGCGGTGGCCATGGCGCTGGACTTGCACAACCCCGGCCACCATCTGTTGGGCAACGAGGTGAGCTGGTCCCTGCGGGTGCATGTCACCGTCAGCATTCTGGCCTATGCCATGCTCACCCTGGCCACGGTACAGGCGCTGCTGCTGGCCTTGCAGGACAATCATCTCCGTTCGCACCATCCGGGTGGTTTCATCCGCGCCCTGCCCCCGCTGCAGACCATGGAATCGCTGCTGTTCGAAATGATCGGCCTGGGCTTCGTCCTGCTGACCCTATCCCTGCTGAGTGGATTCCTCTATCTCGAGGACATGTTTGCCCAGCATGTGGTGCACAAGACGCTACTTTCGATCATCGCCTGGGTGGTATTCGGCGCCCTGCTTTGGGGCCGCTGGCGCTTCGGCTGGCGTGGCACCACGGCCATCCGCTGGACCCTCACCGGCTTCGTGGTGCTGATGCTGGCCTATTTCGGCAGCAAGGCAGTGCTGGAACTGATACTGCAACGATGAGCGAAGACGATATCCCCGCCTGCCCCCTGCCACAACCCCCGGATTTCTCCGGTGTGGAGCAGTTATTCCTGCATCCCGATCCCGCGCCCACCGACTACCGCGAGGCCATGCAGCTGGCCGACGAAGAGGCCCGACGACGATTCGGCGAGGATTGGATGCGGTTGTCCTGGTATGACCGCGACCGCGACTTCGAGTCGCCCCAACATTCGAGTGAATGCCATACGGACAGCGCCGTGCCTGGCTATGTCGACTACGGAATCAACCATGGTGCGAAGCTGATGGTGGATATCGAGGATGGGCGCTTCGTGTTCTTCTACGCGCCGGTTCAGCTGGATTGAGCCCTACCCCGGTGGACAACAAGGTTCAGGCGGTGGCCCGGTAGGCCTCTGTGCCCCGGCGCCCGCGACTGAGCTCTCCCAGCTCACTGCCGATCTGGTCGCGCAGGCGCAGGCTGGCCTCCATCAACACCTGGTCCAGCGCCAGGATTTCGCGCACCTGCGCCGCCAGCGATTCGGTCAGCGGCTCGCGCGTGGCGAAGGCCTGCTCCAGGATCGCCCGCCGTTCGGCCTCGAGGGCCACCACTTCCCGCCAGGCATCCTCGCTGGCCAGAGCCAGCATGCGATGCGTCTGGCGGAGGGCCTGTTCCAACAACTGTTGCCTGTCGGCTGACATCAATTGGCTCCGGCGGCCGGTTGACCATTGCGGATGTGTTCTGGCATGGCATCCCAGGCGCCCTTGATCTCGAGCATCAGACCCATCACCTCATCGAGGATCGCAGGGTCATTGGCCACGCTGGCATCGATCAGCCGCTGCAACATGTAGCTGTAGAGGTCTTCGAGGTTGACGGCGATCTCTCCGCCACGCTCGGGGTCCAGACTGGCACGCAGCCCGTTGATGATGGAGGTTGCCCAGGTGATCTGCGCGCTCTTGCCCTCGTAATCCTTGCGCTGGATGCAGCCCTTGGCGGTCGCCATCTTGTCCAGCGCGCCTTCCATGAGCATCTGAACCAGGCGATGAGGACTTGCGTACTCGCCCTCGGACTGGGCTGCCACCTTGCCATATTGTGCCATTGCGCGCTTGTTGCCGTAGCTCATTGTTGTTCCTGACTCGCCGTTGTTGATCTAGTTGAACTATCGGCGCCTGAGGGGAAAACTTGAAAGACTTTCGTGCCTGAAAACGTCCCTCAGCGTGGCAGACTGGAGAGTTGTGACGTCAGAAAGCTACCGATGGATTGGAGATTACCGACCAGACTGTCCAGCGCTGCATACTTGGCGCGCATAGCCTTTTCCTTGAGTTGGAGCTGGTATTCCATATCACTCTGGCGGTCCTGGAGCGTGCGAACCCGATCGTTGAGTGAACTGGTGCGCAGATCCAGCATGCCATCGGTATCGGTCAACGCCTTGGCCACGTTCTCAAACCGGACGGCATAACCATCAGTCGCATTGGCGAACAGTTCCGAAAGGCTGGCGAAGTCCTGGGCCAGCGCATCCGAGAAGGTGGCACTATCGAACTCGAGTTCGCCCGTCTTCCCATTGGTGCGGATGCCCACCTGCGTCAGCGAGGTGAAACTGCCGGTCAGACCGGACGCCGGACTGTTGATGGCGTCACGAAACTGGCTGACGATGCGACGCAAGGAACCATCGCCCTCCAGGGCACCGGTCTTGAGTTCGTCTATCTTCTTCAATACCTCGTTGTAGCCATCCACGAAGGCCTTGGCGGATTCCTCGATCGCGGCGTCGTCCCGCGCCACCTCGAGTACCGAACTGCCGACCCCCTCGAGCTGGAGGGTCAACCCATCCAGGACACTGGTGACGCTGTTGGAGGCCGAGGTCAAACCGATACCGTCGACACTGTAGGCCGCGTCCAGCTGCGTCAGATCGGTGAGTGTCACACCGGACGTATCCTGATTGAGTACCGAGAAGCCGAAGGTGGTGTCGGTAATGCTGCCACCGTACGAGAGCTGGATGCGCTTGGCGTAGCCCGATTCGTCAGAGGTCAAAATGAGATGGGAGGTACCGTCCCCCTTGCTCAGGAGGGTGGCCGTGACGCCGGGATTGTCGGCAGCGGTGTTGATGGCATCACGCACCTGGGAAAGGGTCTTGGCAGCGCTCAGATCGATGGTCGTGGCATTGCCATCCACCGTGATGGTAAGGCTGTCACCCGCCGTACCGCCGACGGAGGTGGTGTCTGCGAGGGCAGTCGAACCCAGCTTGTGATGCTGGGCCAGGCGCGTCACATCGATGTTGTAGGTTCCCGCGGCCGCGGCACTGTCCGTCGTCGCCGTTACCACTCCCTCGTCCGAGGATGTCGTCGTGAATACCCGAAACTTGTCCGCGTTACTCAGGTTGGCCATCGCATCCTGGAAGGTCGACAGCACACTCTTGAGCGAACCGTAGGCACTGATCTCCGCCTCGGCCTCCTTTTCTTTCTGACGCAACTGGTCGAGGGGCTGGCGTTCGATCGTCATCAATTGATAGACGATCGTCTCGATGTCCAGCCCCGAACCCACACCCGCTGCAGTGATCGCCATATCGACTCCCTGACCGTCCGAATTCAGACGGCCCCCTGAAACAAGACGCCGGCCGCCTCCTTCATGCGTTGGCGCAGCCGGATGATCTCCTCGGAAGGAATCTGACGGACCACCTCGTTGGTGTCACTGTCGACTACCTTGATAATCGTCTCGCCCGTCTTCTCCTCCACGGAGAACTGCAGATGTCTATGCAGGTTTTGTACCATTTCATTGAGACCAGAAACCACCTCGTCGATGGCATTCGCCTGACGCGCCTTTTCCTCATGGCGTGCCTCGATCTCCTTTGACGACTCGGCATCACCGGGCCGTAGAGAATCGGCCGCCGGACGAATACCCGGCAAGAGAGGTGGTCCGCTCGCCATCTTTGTGCTGATCTCGTTCCCCATCTTACTCACCTCTCGTGTGTCCTAGGTCCCGCCGGCAAGCTGCTGCCGGCGGGATCCTATCGGGGGAACCGGGTTGCCGCCCGAATGCCCCCGAGGTGCTTCATCAGCGAAGCAGTGACAACACGTTCTGCGGCAACTGATTCGCCTGGGCCAGCATCGCAGCGCCTGCCTGCTGGAGGATCTGGGTCCGGGTCAGGTTAGCCGTTTCCTTGGCGAAGTCGGCATCCATGATCCGGGAACGGGCCGCGCTCTGATTCTCGATGATGTTGGCGTTGTTGCGTACCACCGATTCCAGGCGGTTCTGGGCGGCGCCGAAATCCGCGCGGACTGCCGAAACCTTGTCCAAGGCGGCATCGATGGCAGCGATCGCCGCCGATGCCGAGGCGGAGGTCGCGATCGAGGCACCGAGCGCACTGGCCACCCCGGAGGCGGCAGCGACGTCCACCGTGGTCACCGAGATGGTGTCGCCCGCCTCGTACCCCACCTGGAACTTGATGGTGTTGGCGCCGCCGATCACCAGGGTGCCGTTGAACTTGGTGGTGTCGGTGTTGCGGGTGATCTCGGTGGCCAGATCCTGATACTCCTGATCCAGGGAGTTCATGTCGGCCGAGTTGACGGTGCCGTTCATCGCCTGCACCGCCAGCTCACGCATCCGCTGGAGGCTGTTGGAGATCTCGGACATGGCGCCCTCGGCGGTCTGCAACAGCGAAATGCCGTCGTTGGCATTGCGGTTGGCCTGCTCTAGGCCGCGGATCTGGGCGGTGAAGCGTTCCGAGATGGCCAGACCAGCGGCATCGTCCTTGGCGCGGTTGATCCGCAGTCCCGAGGAGAGGCGCTCCAGGGAGGTCTGCATGCTCGACTGGGAACGGTTCAGTGCCCGCTGGGCGTTGAGAGAGAAGACATTGGT
>RFHJ01000036.1 GCA_003696905.1 Gammaproteobacteria bacterium
CCCGTCACGCTGCCGCCATCGATCCGGCCGCTCACCTGTACCGCCATGCCCGCTGCGAGCGCCTGGCGCACCCGTCCCAGGTAACGGTCGGGGATCAGCGCCCGCAGCAGCATGTGCCGGGTGTCATAGACCGTGACCAGGGCGTCGCCCACCCGGGTACGCCGCCCCGGCGCCACCGCCACCGTGGCGACGCGCCCGTCGAAAGGGGCCTTCACGGTGCAGCGCTCCAGCTCCAGCCGGGCCTGGTCCCGTGCCGCAATGGCCTTCTGCAAAGCCGCCTCCAGCTGCGCCTTGCGTGCCGGGTGATCGGCAATCGCCTGCTCGCGCGCGGCCACTGTCACCGCCTGACGCTCCACCGCCTGGCGGGCGTTATCCAGGGCCGACTGGGCCCCGACCTGCTTGCGTACCAGATCCTTGAGGCGGTTCACCTCGGCCTGCAGCAGCTGCAACAGCCGGCGTTCCCGCTTCAGGCTCTTCTGGTCGGTTTCGAAACGGGTCGCCTCCGCCTTCAGGCGTGCCTGGGCGTCCTGCACCTCGGCCTCACGCTGGGCCAGGCGCAGCTCGCTGTCGCGGGGGTCGAGCTTCACCAGCAGGTCACCGCGGGCCACTCGATCCCCCTCGATCACCGGCACCTCCAGCACGTCGGCGGCCACCCCCGCGGTCAGGCGAGAAGACCAGCGTGATTCGAGCCGGCCATACAGGGTGGCATGGGGCGCCAGTCGGCCGAGCCGTACCGTCTCCACGCTGACCAGCCAGGCGCGCTCCTTCGGCGCCAGCGGTTCGGGGCGCGGGCGGGTGGCGACGAGCAACGCCGCGATCAGCATCACCGCGGCCAACACCAGCAGGGGAAACCAGGACTGCCAGTCCTTCTTGATGGGATTCTTCATTGGGGTATTGGATTCCATGGAAGGAATGGACGTCGATGATAGACATCAATGATCAGGGGCGCCATCGAGCCGGATCGCAACGACCGCACCGAGCAGGGCAACCAGGGCGGCGAGCAGAAAACTCCACTGCGGCCCAAGGCCATCCCAGGTGAATCCACTGGCCAGGCTGCCCAGGGCGCCACCCAGACCGAAGCTCATGCTCGAATAGAGCGCCTGCCCCCTGCCCTGCAACCGGCCCGGAAAGTGCCGATGGACCAGGTCGATGGCGGCCCCATGGAAGGTGCCGAAGGTAGCCGCATGCAGCAGTTGGGAGATCAACAGCAGCCACAGAATGTCGGGGAAATAGCCGATCAGCAGCCAGCGCACCGCCGCCAGCAACAGGCTGGCGATCAGCACCCGACGCGCCCCGAAGCGCTCCAGCAGGCGATGCATGACCATAAAGATCGCCACCTCCGCCAGCACCCCAAGGGCCCACAGCTGGCCGATCAAAGTCTTGCTGTAGCCGTGGTCCTCCATGTAGATGGAATAGAAGGCGTAGTAGGGTCCATGGCTGGCCTGCATCAGCATCACAGCCGCGAGAAAGGCCAGAATGGCCGGTCGCCGCAGCTGAGACATCAGCGAGGGCTGTTCGTCCGGATGAGCCTGGGGACCGGGGTCGCCCACCGTCAGCGAGGCGATCCAGATGCTGACGAAGATCATCATCACCGCCGGCAGTACCACCTCGGTGCCCAGCCGGTCGACCAGGATTCCAAGCACGACCACCGCAACGATGAAGCCGATGGAACCCCAGGCGCGGATACGCGCATACCGGCTGGCGCGCGGCCCCAGATAGTTCAGGGTCACGACCTCGAATTGCGGCAGCGAGGCATTCCAGAAGAAGCTGTAGAGCGCCATGGCGAGGGCGACCGTCCAGAAGTCGTTGGCCACGAACATCAGGCCAAACACCAGCAGAGATGCCAGCGAGGCGGCACGCACGATGCGCATGCGATGCCCCAGATGGTCGCCCAGCCAGCCCCAGATGTTGGGTGCAACGATCTTGGTGGCCATGAGGATGGCCATCAACTGGCCGATCTGGACCGCATCGAAGCCGCGGTGCTGCAGAAACAGTCCCCAGTAGGGGACCAGCACCCCGAGCACCGCAAAGTAGAAGAAATAGAAGCTGGAAAGCCGCCAGTAGGGCATTGGTCCGGCCCGAAGAAGGCCAGACTCAGTCGCCGGCACGCGCCGGGATGACCGGGGTCTCCGGTTCGACGTCGGCGTTCTGTGCCCGATGCCGCAGGGCGTGGTCCAGCAATACGATCGCCAGCATGGCCTCGACGATGGGGACGGCTCGGATGCCCACGCAGGGGTCGTGCCGGCCCTTGGTGATCACATCGGTAGAATGGCCTGCCACGTCGATCGTCTGACCACCCAGACGAATGCTGGAAGTAGGCTTGAAGGCCACCCGCGCCACCACCGCCTGGCCGCTGGAGATACCCCCCAGCACCCCGCCGGCATTGTTCGACAAAAAGCCACGTGGTGTCATCTCGTCGCGGTGTTCCGTCCCCCGTTGCGCTACCGAAGCGAACCCGGCACCGATCTCGACTCCCTTGGCTGCGTTGATGCTCATCAGCGCATGGGCAATATCGGCATCGAGGCGATCGAAGACCGGCTCACCCCAGCCCGGCGGCACTCCCTCTGCCACGACCGCCACCTCGGCGCCAATGGAGTCGCCCGACTTGCGCAGGGCGTCCATGTAGGCCTCCAGCTCCGGTACCTGGCCTGCATCCGGCCAGAAAAAGGGGTTCTCCTCGACTGCCAGCCAGTCGAAACCGCGCGGCCGGATGGACCCCAGCGCCGACAGATGACCGCGAATGCTCACCCCATAGCGTTCCTTCAGATACTTCTTCGCCACCGCCCCGGCAGCGACCCGCATCGCGGTTTCCCGCGCCGAGGAACGCCCTCCGCCGCGATAGTCGCGGATGCCGTATTTCTGGAGATAGGTGTAGTCGGCATGGCCTGGGCGGAACTTCTGCGCAATCTCGCCATAGTCCTTGGAGCGCTGATCGGTGTTGTGGATGATCATGCCGATCGGCGTGCCAGTGGTCTTGCCCTCGAACACGCCCGAGAGAATCTGCACCTGGTCGGGTTCGCGGCGCTGGGTGGTATGCCGCGTCTTGCCCGGACGTCGGCGGTCGAGATCGGGCTGGATGTCGGCCTCGGACAGCGCCATGCCGGGGGGACAGCCATCGATGATGCACCCGATGGCCGGCCCATGGCTTTCCCCGAAAGAAGTGACCGTGAAGATTTTTCCGATAGTATTTCCTGACATGTACGCTATTGTACCAGTGCGTTCGGCCTGCATGGGATGGCCGGAAGCGCATGTCGTCATGCCGTCTTGGAGGACATAGTCCCGTGAGCGAAAGGAAGCCACCGGAAGTCAGCATCGTCATACCCGCATTCAACGAGGCCGAGTCTCTCGACGATTTGCTGCCGAGACTCCGTACCTGCGTTCCGGATGCGGAGATCCTGGTAGTCGACGATGGCTCCACCGATAACACCTTCGAGGTCTGCGAACGGCACGGTATTCGCTGCCATCGTCACCCCTACAACATGGGCAATGGCGCCTCCGTCAAGGACGGAGCCCGACGCGCGCGCGGTTGCATTCTGGTGTTCATGGACGCAGATGGACAACATCTGCCGGAACAGGTGGCGCGACTTCTCGAGCGATTCCGGGCAACGGATGTGGACATGCTGGTAGGAGCGCGAAGCTGGTCGGGCCAGGCGGGATTGCTGCGCGGCATGGGCAACCGTATCTTCAACTGGATGGCCTCCTGGATGAGCGGCCACTCCGTCAAGGATCTCACCAGTGGGCTGCGGGTGGTCAAGGCCTCACGTTTTCGCGAATTCCTCCATCTGATGCCGAACGGCTTTTCCTACCCCACCACCTCCACCATGGCCTTCTTTCGATCCGGCTATACCGTTGGCTATGAGCCGGTGGACGTGCGTCCGCGCCGCGGCACCAGCCATCTGAACATCTGGCGTGAAGGGCTGCGCTTCATGCTGATCATCTTCAAGACCGGCACCATCTACTCGCCGCTCAAGCTGTTCGCCCCGGTAAGCCTGTTCCTCTTTCTGGTCGCCTCTGGTCTCTATGCCTATACCTACGCGACCCAGGGACGGTTCACCAACATGGCCGCCCTGCTCTACATGACCTCGCTGCTGACCTTCATGATCGGCCTGGTATCGGAACAGATCACCAACCTGATGTTCTCGCACCGCGAATACAGCGAAACGAAAGATCCCGGCAAGTGCCGGGATCAGAGGGAGAATGAAAATTAGCTTCGGCGCCAATCGGATACGGCGTCAGAGATTGAGGCGGTGAGGGACGAACCGCATCGGCCTTGCCCAGCGAAGCCCGTTTCCGCCGCATGAAGTGCGGATGAGCATCGTATGCAATTCCGTCCCCTTCAGCCCCGCAGCCAGGCGTTTACGCGACGGATATCCTCGACACCGAGTGTGCCCGCAGCGCTGAGCAGTTGCAGCGTGCTGAGCACATAGTCGTAACGGGCCTGGGCATAATCCCGCCGGGCGCGGAACAGGTCGCGCTGGCTGTTCAACACATCCACCAGGGTACGGGTACCCGCCTCGAAGCCCGCCTCGGTGGCATCCAGGGCACTCAGGGCCGATTTGACCGAGGCCTTCAGCGCCGCCACCCGGCTGATGGCGGTCTGGATGGCACGA
>RFHJ01000281.1 GCA_003696905.1 Gammaproteobacteria bacterium
GCCACAAAACTCGGATTTACGTTGGGTCGGAACAGGCCAGGGGTTCGTGTGCCTGATACAGTGTGTTCTTCCACACTAACTTCCATGAGGCCTTGGCCACACCCCTGATCATGGAAACCAGATCTACTCACCAGTCATTGCCCCGGGGTCGGAGTCGTTCCCAAGCATACCGGGCGGCTGGTCTTGGCGGTGTCGAACGACTCCGACCCCTGACACACTCCGCTTTGCCGTTCCTTGCGTCCTTTGCGGTCAGCGGTTTTCCACACTAACCGCAAAGAATCATCACAGAGCCTGTAGCCTGGGTGCAGGCCGTAGGCCGAAATCCGGCGAAGCAACGGCGGCGCAACCGAGGTTACGCCGCCGTTGCTTCGTCCGCGCTACGCCGCTGGATGACGTTACCCCGCCCTCGACGCTCTCGGCGCGCTGAACGGAGCAGTATTTGGTAACCTCCCGGCTTTCTCGACGATTCCCGGGAGAAGTATTCTTGAACAAGCTCGCCGTTGGGGTGGCCGGTGTCGGCTACCTGGGACGATTCCACGCCCTTATCTATGCGCGCCATCCAGAGGTGGAACTGGTCGGCGTGGCCGACACCAATCCGGAGACCGTCCGCAGGGTCGCCGAGGAGGCGGGTTGCGAGGCCTTCGATGACCCCCGGGATCTGGTGGAGCGGGTCGATGCGGTCAGCATCGTGGTCCCAACCACCGCGCATCTGGAGGTCAGCCAACCCTTCCTCGAGGCCGGCAGGCATGTCCTGCTGGAGAAGCCCATCGCGGCCAGCGTGGCGGAGGGGCGACGGATCGTCGATCTGGCCAGGGAGGCCGGTGTGGTACTGCAGATCGGTCACTTGGAACGCTTCAATGCCGGCGTGATGGCCTTGGCCGAGCGCATCGAGTCACCCCGCTTCATCGAGGCCCACCGCATGAGCCCCTTCGTGGCGCGTGCCACCGACGTGGATGTGATCTCGGATCTGATGATCCACGACATCGATATCGTGCTGTCGCTGATCGACAGCGAGATCGCCCATATCTCTGCGGCCGGCGCCGCGGTGCTCACCGATCACCTGGACATCGCCAATGCGCGTCTGGAGTTCGCCAATGGCGCGGTGGCGAACGTCATCGCCAGCCGGGTCTCGCGCGAGCGTATGCGACGCATCCGGGTGTTCGAGCATCATCGTTATCAGTCGCTGGACTTCATCGAGCAGACCCTCGACACCGCCTACCCGCGGGAGAAGCCGGGTGAGGAATGGCCGGAGATCGTCACCGAACGGGTGGCCATCGAACCGGTCAAGCCGCTGGATGCGGAGATCGATGCCTTCGTGCGCTGCATCCGCACCGGCGAGCCGCCACTGGTGGGTGGCGAGACCGGTTTGCGGGCCCTCGAGGTCGCCCTCCAGGTCAAGGAGAAGATCGAGCAAGGCCGCTGATAACCGGCAACCTCGCTCGTTGCTTTATTGCTGACACCTTTGCCCCTTGGACTTCCCTCGTAGGGAAGGTCTGAAAGATTCGACTTTTTTACCTCTCCCCCGCAAGCGGGGGGAGGGGCTGAGGAGATATTCCTCGGTCATCAACGGGGAACAGGGATGCAAACACCAGCCAAACCATTACCCTTGCGGATCAGGCATGGTCTTCATGGATCCGAGCGGTCGAGGAATGAAGGAAATGCCGGGTTCGCACGGTCCTCCTCTTTGTATCGGCGCATCGCACAGCGACGGAGGGCGGGGGTGGAGAAACATCGGATCGTGCTGAAAGGCAGATCGTTGCTGGTGGAGATCAGCGGTGAGGCGGCATCACGACTGCGGGAGAGCGACCGGCACCTGCGCGTCGAGATGGAGCTCTATTTCAGTTGCCTGATCCGCAAGCGCGTGCGGATCGTCGAGGCCCCAGCCGAGCCGGGGGATGTGCCCCTCGGCGAGGGACTGTCGGTCGGTTTCCGCCCGGTGATGACGCGGGCCTGTGGCGTGGAGGAGGTGGTGGGCGAACCGCCGCTCACCGATTTCCCGGTGGCGCGCGCCGATGCCTTCGTGCCCCACTGGTTGCGCATCGGGTTGCATCAGGGCGAGTTGCAGGGCACCTTCGGTTATCGCGGTGGCCTGTCGTGAGGGAGTCCGGGTTTCCGCGATCGGCAGTGGGGGGCAACCCGTCGACCTGGCCTGCCCCGGTGGCGCTGCGGGGCGTCTGCATGCCTTCGTTACGCACGGCACTGGTGGTGGGGCTGATCCTCAACGGCATCAACAACGGTTCGGCACTGGCCACTGGTGACCGCGTTGACTGGGGAGCGGTGGTACTGGACTTCGTGGTGCCCTTTTGTGTTGCCGCCTACAGCCGGCTGGCGCAGAGCCGGCGCAGTCACTGAGCGATGGGCTTTGGTGCTTCCTTCGGGGTTCGGGGTCGGAGTCGGTATTCCTGACCCCTGGGGTGGATTCCGGCCCCCTCAGGTGCCGACTCCGACCCCTGGGCCCAGATCGAGTGCCTGCTCGATCGCGGTCACGAGGCTACCGGCATCGGCCTGGCCGGTACCGGCCAGCTCCAGGGCGGTGCCGTGATCGACCGAGGTGCGGACGATGGGCAGGCCCAGGGTGATATTCACCGCCCGGCCGAAGCCCAGGTGCTTGAGCACCGGCAGGCCCTGGTCGTGGTACATCGCCAAGACGGCGTCGGCCTGCTCCAAGTGGCGCGGGGTGAACAGGGTGTCGGCCGGCAGCGGCGGGCTCAGGCGGATACCTTCGGCGCGCAGACGGGCAAGGGTCGGTTCGATAACCTCGATCTCTTCGTGTCCCAGGTGCCCGCCTTCCCCGGCGTGGGGGTTCAGTCCGCACACCAGGATATTGGGTTTGTCGATGCCAAAGCGCCGGACCAGGTCATGATGCAGGACGCGGACGACCTTTTCGAGTCTGTCCGGCGTGATGGCGTCGGGCACCTCACGCAGCGGCAGGTGGGTGGTGGCCAGGGCCACCCGCAGCCCTGGGCAGGCGAGCATCATCACCGGATGGCCGCCGGTGATCTCCGCC
>RFHJ01000282.1 GCA_003696905.1 Gammaproteobacteria bacterium
CCGCGCCTGGCCATCCGGAGAGAGGGCGCGGCAGGCGTTCGGATCCCGGATCAGCGCCCAGAGGGGTTGCGGATCGCCCTCGCAGAGCGCGGCGATGTCCTCGAGCGTCAGGCCCACCAGGGGCGAGCGCAGCAGACTGAGCCAGGCGAGGCGGTCCTGGGGGTGCAGCAGGGCCCGGGTCAGGTTTTGCAGGTCCTGCACCGTGGGTTGTGACGCCAGTGGCGCGGCCTGTACGGCACGAAACCGCAGTCCGGCCTCCTTCAGGGCGCGGGCGATGGCCGGCATGTGGCTGCGTGCCCGCACCAGGATGGCGATCCGCCCGGCGGGATCCTCGGCGAGGCTGGCCTGGACCAGTTCCCGGACCTTCAGGGCCTCGTGCTCCGGATCGTCGTCGGGGCAGGGGTGGATCTGCACCGCGGGCGCCGGCCCGCCCTGACGGATCGCCCGGGACGGGGCATAGGGCATGCCGCCGAGGGTCAGATCGGTGAGCGGCGGAAAGATGTGTTCGAAGGTCTGGTTGACCCAGGCCACGATGCCGGCTCGTGAGCGGAAGTTCATGGTCAGGCGCAAGGGTTCGAGGCGGATCTCGCCCAGCCGGCCCTCGAAGGTCTGCAGGAACAGCCCCACCTCGGCCTTGCGGAAGCGGTAGATGGATTGCATCGGGTCGCCCACCAGGAACAGGGTGCGCCCGTCTTCTCCGGACCAGCCCCCGGTGAGGCGTTCGAGCAGGCGGTACTGGCCGCTGGAGGTGTCCTGGAACTCGTCCACCAGCAGGTGCTGGATGCGGTGATCCAGGCGCAGGGCCACCTCACTGGGAGTCCCCGGTGCGCCCAATGCCTGCAGGGCCCGCTGCTGCACCTCGACGAAATCCAGGCGCCCGCTCTCCTGGAACACCAGCATCAGCTGTCCGGCCGCATCCATCAGGACCTCTCCGAGGGCGTCCAGCAGCCTGTTCTGCTCCTCGTCCAGGGTATCGGGCGGCAGCCGGCGCACCGCATCCAGCACCTCGGGCAGGCCGGGAATCTCCGCCAGTTCTTCGATCAGTCCGGACAGCTCCGCCTTCGCCGCCTTCTGGTCGGGAGGGAACCCCAGATTCTTGTTGAGGCCCCGTGGCGAGCGGGGGCTGCCCTCGTTGGTGAGCACCAGCTGGGCCAGGCCCAGCCAGCAGGGCAGGTCCTCCCATCCGGTCGAAGGCGGGGCCTGGCGACCCGACCAGCAGGCCAGGTCGAGATGCTGCTTGTCCGGCGGCAGGCGGTCGGCCGCCTCGCTTGCGATGCGCGCCAGCTGCTGGAGTCGGGAGGGCCCGATCAGCCCGGTCAGTTCCGCGAGATGCGTCTCCACCTGGTGGCGCACGGCCTCGGCCACCGCCTCGCTCTCGGGGGTGTCCAGGATATGGGGCAGCCACTGGTCGCGGCGCGCCAGCATCCCGGTGAGCAGTTCCTCGAGCAGCCCCAGCTGATTGTCCAGGTGGCGCAGTATCAGCGCCAACGCCTCGCCCGGTCTCGGTTCGTTCAGGCGCGCCAGGGTGGCCCGTGCGGCCTGGCGGTAGAGCGGCTCGGCGTCCTCCTCGGTGACCGGCGGGGCGCCCAGTTCGGTCATCACCGGCAGCTGCCTGGCGAGGGCGGCACACAGGCTGTCGAAGGTCATCACCCGCAGCCGGTTGGGGTTGGCGCGCAGGGCCCAGTCCAGCGACTGGTCCCGCGCCAGGGCGGCCCGGGCCAGTTCCCAGGTGGTGCGCGCGTGGGCCTCCTCCGGTGGCGGCCCGCTCGCCCGGTCCAGCGCCGAGAGGATGCGGTTGCGCATCTCGGCTGCTGCCTTGCGGGTGAAGGTGATGGCGACGATCTCCTCCGGCTCGCCGACACCGGCCAGCAGGCGCAGAAAGCGCTGGGTCAGCAGCTCGGTCTTGCCCGAGCCGGCCGGTGCCTGGACGATGAAGGAGCGGGTCGGGTCGAGGGCGCGCCGGCGCTGTGGGGCGTCGTCGATCGGGGTCATGGCGCAGCCTCCCCGTCCTCCAAATGGATGTCCACGCGGCAGAGGCCGGGCAGTTCGCAATAGCGGCAGGCCTCGGCGTCCCGCGGGGCCACCTGGGCACGGCCGGCCAGGATCTCCTCGGCCAGTGCCTGCAGGGCCTGGCGCCAGTGGTGGAGCAGGGCATCCCAGTCCGGGATGGGATCGCTGCCCTGGTAGGCATCGACCTGGGGCACGATCTCCGCCTCGGCGGTGGTGCCGACGAAACGCTGTCGGGTGCGGTGCACCTGGGCCAGCAGGGCACCGGCGAGTCGCTCCTGGGTGATGGCATAGAGGGGCACCTGGGGCTCGCGCAGCCGCTCCTCGGTCCAGCCGCCGGCATCGACCCGATTGCCGGTCTTGTAGTCGATCACCAGCCGGCTGCCATCCTCGAGGGTGTCGATGCGGTCCGCACGCACCCGCAGCACCAGACCACCGAGTTCCACGTTGCTGCGTTCTTCGCGTTGGGTCACGCGGAAGGGACGCGGGCGCGCCTTCTCCAGCGTCAGCCAGCGCAGCCCCAGGGCGGTCAGCCGCTCCTGTTCCAGTTCCGCCAGGCGCCCCTCGAACAGGTCCGGTCGGGCGCGCCCCAGGTCGTCCAGGGTCTGCCGGGCCAGCCTGCGCAGCAGTTCCTCCAGGGCCTGCTCGTCGTGCGCATGAAGGGTCGTCGAATCCCTGAGCGCCGCCCAGGTGCGATCCAGGAGCTGGTGCACCATCTCGCCCAGCAGCCGGGGCGAGGGACTGTACTCGGCCTCCGCGAGTCCTTCCGCCGCCAGCCGGTGACGGGCCGCCGCACGGAAGGGGCAGGCGCTCTGGTCGGCGATCAGCCCGGTGCCGCCCCGCGGGGCGGCGGGAGGCGGCAGGTGGTCGGGCAGCGGCAGGTCTTCCAGCGCGGTCGCCTGGCAGGCCGTCCGGTAGAGGGGGTTCGCGGCCAGGAAATCGAGCGTCTCTTCCGTCGCGGCGGGCACCTCGGCGATCAGCGGGCTGGGGCGCAGTTCGCGGTCGTCCTCGGCCCGGGCATGGCTGATCCAGACCTCGTCCGCCGCGGCGAACAGACGGGCGCCCAGCTGTCGGGCGAAGGCGAGTTCCCGCGCGGCCGAGGCGTGCGGCATGTCGAGTTCCTGCTGCAGGGGAAAGGGCAGCAATGGATTGGGCGCGGGTGCCGGCGGCCAGGCGCGGTCGTCCATCCCCAGCAGCCAGAGGCCGTCGAATCGGAGTCCGGCCGCCTCCAGCATGCCCAGGACCTGGAGGCGCGCCGCGGGGCGCTGGGGCTGGAAGTCGATCTCCTCGCACAACCGGGTGAACTGCTCCAGGGCCTCGGGCAACGACCATTGCCGGTGGATCCTCGAGAGGGTGGCGAACTCGCTGATCGCCTCGCGCAGGCGTGCCGCCTGCTGATATTCGGCGCTGTCCAGCGGGGCCTCGCCCGGCCAGCCCAGGACCTCGCACAAGCGGAGCAGGTGACCGGACCAGGCGTTGGGCGAGGCCTCTCTCGGGAGGGTTTGCAGCAGTGCCTCCAGGGCCTCCAGCCGCTCGATCAGGCGGGGACACCAGCTGGGTCCCTTCCGTTGCTGCTGGCGCAGCCGCCGCAGCAGTTGACGCCGGCTCAGCCGTGGCCGTCCCTGCCGTCGCAGGTCCCGGTCGAACGCGGCCCGTGCCCCCCATTCCTCGGCATGGCCGGCAAGGAAGGGGGAGCGCAACAGGACGCCGATCTCGTTCAGTTCGAGGGGGCGGGACAGGCACAGGCGGAGGGCCAGCAGCAGCTGGGCCACCAGCGGATATTCGGCCAGGGGATGGCCCAGCGAGAGATTGAAGGGCGGCTGCCGGGCGGTGGCGATCCAGCCGCCAGGGTCGAGTACCTGACCCAGTGCGCGGGCAAGGGGCGCGCGGATCGCCTCCAGCCGGGGACTGACGATGGCCAGTCGGGCCTGCGGGTTCTCTGCCAGGCGGGCGCGCGCCCAGCAGGCCGCGGCCAGACACTCCGCCTCGGGATCGGGCAGCGAGAGTCGGTGCAGTCGGCCCGGCTCCGCTGGCGTCACTTCCTCGACCACCTCGCAGCCGGCCGCCTTCAATGCAGCGATCAGATGCGCCTGCTGAGGGTTCAGGCTGTCGAAG
>RFHJ01000283.1 GCA_003696905.1 Gammaproteobacteria bacterium
GAGCCGCCAAAATCGATCGCTATAAGCGATTGATTTTGAAGCCAGCCGCAAACCGCGTTTGCGGCGCAGCGTACCCTGATAAAGCCAGGGATGGCTTTTGTCAGGGTTTCCCAAAGATACGCAAGGTCTTTTGCGCAAAGAGATCCGAAAGAGGAAGGCGCTCCTACGGATCACCGATGCGGTTCGTACCTCACCGCATCCTACGCCGTGCTCTTGCTGTCGGGTGTGGTGAGCGGCGCGAACCGCACCAAAACCAGGCCTGGCGAACTATCTCCTGCTTCGCCAGAGCGTCACCCCCGTCGCAAAGTGACCTCTGCGTCCTATGCGGCGAGTCTTTCCGCCCTGAAGATATCTTCGCGCACCTTCGCGTCCTTTGCGGTTCGAATTACCGCAAAGATCACGCTGGGCGGGCTGCCGAACCTCAATCGTGCTCGATGGAGTAGATCAACTCCGCCGATTGGGTGGTGCCACTGCGGGTCTCTACGCTCAGGTGCCTGCCGATGCGATAACGCAGCGACAGCACGCTGGCCGGGTCGAACAGGCCCTGCACATAGCGCACATACAGGTCGGGCGTCAGATATTTGCCCACCGCGACCGCCGAGCCCTGCAGCCCGGTATCGTCCGCCAGCCCCAGCTCGTCCAGCCCGGTCTGCTGCTTGATCTTCTTGAGCAACGGCAATGTCTTGGACAGGCCCAGGCTGCCGGCGGCCTTCAGCAACTGGGCCTGGTCGATCCCTTTAGACTGCCCCATGGGCGCGCCGTTGAGCAGATAGGCGAGGGCATCGGTGCTGGAGGTCGGCGGTTCGGTATAGACCCGGGTGGCCGGCTTGCGCAGGGTGCCGGTCACCGCCAGATAGGCCTTCACCTGACCGTCCTTCGAGACACGCAGCGCCCGCAGATCGATCCCCGGGTTGTCCGGCGGACCGGCGAACAGCAACCGACCCTGTTCGATGCTCAGATCCTGCCCCCAGGCACGATAACGCCCCTCGAGCAGATCCAGCTTGCCCTGGACCTTGGTCTGCCCGGCAGCCAACGCCACCAGCAGGCGGCCGGCCACCCGGGTCTTGAGGCCAAAACCGGCAAAATGTACCTTCTGCCCCAGCACCAGTTCGACCTCGCCGGAAAGGTTCACCGGGGCGGGCCGGCTGCCATCGACCTGGTGCGCCGCCGGCCCAACGATCACCTCGTCCCCGGAGGGCCGGGCCACCCCTTCCGGCAGTTCGCGCAGCGTGATGTCCGCCTCGGGAACCTCGACCCGACCGGCGACCTCGATCCCCTGCGCGCCGCCGCTCAGCCGCAGCGCAGGACTGGCCAATACCCGCGCGTCCGGCAGACGCACCAGCTGCACCCGTTCGCCATCGATCCGCAACTGCCAGGGAGCCCGCGGATCGATGCTTCCCTCGCCCGAGAGATGCAGCGTCCCGGGCCCGGAGCGTGCCGACCCCTTCAGACGCAGCCGGCCATCTTCCCCACCCTCGAGCTTCAACCGGAGCTGGCGCACCGCCAGCCCCAACCGCGGATAGTCCAGGCCACCATCAGCCACCTCGAGCCGGCCGATCACGCGAGGGGCCTGGCTGGTGCCGCCGATCCTTGCATTCAGGCTCATGGTCCCCGAGCGAATGCGCGCCTGGGGAACCAGGGGCGTGAGCAGCGCCAGATCGGGCAGCGAGGCGTCCACCTGACCCTGGAGACGCAGCACGCCGGTGTTTCCCTCGGGCGTACCATCGAGGCGCAGCTCCATATGGCCCTTGTCCTGCAATCTCAGCGAGGCCGATGCCTGCAGACCACCAGGGCCATAGCGCAGGTTGGCGGTGGCCTCGCTGAGCGCCAGGCGGATCGGCTTCTCGCCGACCTCACGCAGGGTGAGGCTGCCAGAGGGCAGCCGCGCCCGCGCCTGGACGGCCGGCGCCCTGGTCGGCCCTTCGATCGAGAAATCGGCGCCCAGCCTGCCCGCCACCGCCAGATCCTCCGGCAACAGCGCGCCGAACCGTCGCAGGTCCATCCGGCTCACCCGCCCGGTCACCGCAAGGCCGTTCCGCACATGCCAGCCGCCCTCCGCGCAGACCTCGCCACAGGGCGGGCGATCCGGCGCCAGACAGAGCCGCTCCAGGGTGGCAGCATCGGCCGAGACCGCCAGCGAAGCGGGACGGTCGGTGGACCAGCGCCCCAACTGCCGCTCGTCCACCACCAGGCGCTCGACCCGACCCTGCCAGCGCTGGGCCTGCCAGGCGCCGCTCAGGCGGGCCTCCACATTCACCGGGCCACCTGCTGTCACCAGCTGCAGTCGGTGGTTTTCCGGGCGACCCTGCAACTCGAGTTGCACGCGCCGCCATCGGGCACCTCCGGCGGCCAGATCCATGATCGCGATCTTCGAGTTGCCATCACCCTGCCCCGGCGGGCGCCAGTCGATGTCCGCCAGCAGGGTGCCGAAGCGCAGATCCTCGCGCACCACATCCTGCCCCTCCAGATGCAGGGCAATGCGCGGCCCGGTCAGCGCCCCGCTTGCCTCCCCACGAAACCGCAAGCGACCGGAGGCCGCCGGCAGCAGGGTCTGCAGATCGGGCACGTCGCCGCTGACGCGCAGTCCCAGGGTGGGACCGACCTGCCCGTCGGCGCTGAGCTTCGCCGAGCCACTCTGCAGGCGCAGGCCGCGCAGCTCGACATGCCGGCCGTCGATCTCGATATCGCCGGAGGCGGCGAAGGGATAGCCGCGCAGCTCGCCATCCAGGGATTGGAGCGTCACGCTGGCCGCCACGCCCTCTGCCACCACCCTCCCCCGGCTGGTCGCGCGCAGACTCAACCGCCCCGGCCAGTCGGACGCAAGAGGAGCGGGACCGAGATCACTGCCGGTCATCTCCACCGACCAGCGGGGCGTCTGGCGCAGATCCAGCGTTCCCTGCAGGCGGAGACGACCTGCCTTCGAGGTTAGATCCAATGGCGCCAGGTGCAACCGCCCCGCCTCCCAGCGCCCCGTCAGGGCCGCCTCGATGGGCGGGGCATCGGGCGCCTCCAGCTTCGCGCCCAGCTGCAGGGCCAGTCTCTCCAGCGGACCGCTGATCCGATAGCTGCCTGCCGGGCTCGCCACCTGCGACGTCCCGGCGAGCGGCCATTGCAACCGTTCCCAGGCACCCGCCAGATCGAGGCTCGGGCGGTCACCGCGCAGCGCCCGGATCTGCCCCCGGGTGCTCAGTGCAAAGGGGGCCGACAGGTGGTGCTCCAGTTCCAGCCGGATCATATCGCCGTGCAGCTCGCCCTTGCCGACGAGAACCACCGGCTTTTCTTCCAGCGACATCCTTGCCTGCCATTCCACCGCCAGCCGCAGGGGAAGACTGGGCCGGTCGAGGCCGACCTCGCCGCTCAGGCGGGCCGTCACCCGGGGATCGATCAGTCCACCTTGCAGAAAACGGATCCGCAGCCTGCGATCGAGATGCAGGCCGGCGCGCAGTCCTTCGAACACCAGCGGAGTGCCTTGCTCGCCCATCCATTCGAACCGGTCGATCCGCGCCTCGGTCAGCTCAATGGCCAGCGGCAGGGCCAGGCCACTCCATGGCGATCCATCCCCTGAACCGCCCTTGCCCGCTGTCACCTCGACCCGGGCAGCCGAGAGCTTCGGGATCACCAGCAGGCGCTGGCGCAGCCCAGCCGGCTGCCAGCGCCAGGACAGGTCGTCGATCTCGACCCGCAGCCCGGTCGCGTCGACATAACGGAGCCCTTCGATCGACAGACCCCGCCACAGGGTGCCGTTCACGCCCTCGACCGCGAGCCCGGGAACGAGGCGGGGCCCCAGATCGGTGAATGCCCATCTGGCACCCGCGGTCGATCCCAGCAGCCAGGCAGCGGCAGCCGGCAGCACCCCCACCACCAGCAGCAGGGGCAGCATCCACCGCAGGCGTCTCATAGACCGGCCCCAAAGGAGAAGTGCAGGCGGAACCGGTCCCGCGATTGGTCGAGCGGGAAGCCGATATCCATCCGCACCGGCCCTACCGAGGAGTACCAGCGGGCGCCCGCGCCTACCCCGACCTTGATCCCGTCATCCATCGAATCGAAGGCGTTGCCGGCATCGGCGAACAGGGCCGCACCCCAGTCCTTCAGAATGGGATGTTCATATTCGAGACTGCCCGCGATCAGGTGGGCGCCCCCGGTGAGATCGCCTTCGGCATCGCGTGGCGACAGCGAACGATAGGCATAGCCGCGCACGCTGCGGTCGCCGCCGGCAAAGAACCGCAGCGAGGCCGGCAGCCTGCCGAAATCACTGCTCTGGGTCGTCCCCAGATGCAGCCGGGCCTTGCCGACCCCCGATCCGAGCGGCTGCAGAAAGGCCGCCGAGGCGGTCGCCTGCACGAAGCTGGCATCGGACAAGGCCCCGCCGAGGGCCCCACGCAGTTCGATCCGCAGATGCCTGCCGGACCGGGGTCGCAACAGATCGTCGATCCTGCGTCGCTCCCAGCTGATCCCGGGCATCAACAGGGTGCTGTCCACCGGTTCGCCCTCCACCACCGAGGATTCGCGCTGCAGCTCGATGAACGGCGTCTCGTCCCAGCCCCCGCGCTTGCCCGCCAGTCTCAGGGCGGCGGTAAAGGTATCGCTGCGCACCCCTTCGGTCTCTTCCTGGCGCCATCCGCCCTGGGCATCGAAGCTGCGCCAATGAGAGCCGAGCAAGGGGATCCGGTATTCCACCGCCCCATGGGAGCGCACCGGAGAGAGGCTCACCTCGGCACTGAGCCGGTGTCCGAAGCGATTGATGCGCCGATTCTGGTAACGAACCGAGCCGGTCACGCCGATATCGCTGGAGACCCCCAGGCCGAACTGCCAGGCATGGCGCTTGCGCGGTTTCAGCGACACGGTCAGGGGCACGCTGTCCTTGCCCAGCCTTTCCAGATCCGGCTCGATATCCACCTGCTCGAAATAGCCGCTATCCGACAGCGCCCGGTAGCTCTCCAGCACCGCCTGGGTCGAGTAGAAATCGCCCGGTCGAATCTTGAGCAGGCGCCGCACCACCGCATCGTCGATGCGGTTGCCGGAGAGAACAATCTTGCTCACGCGAAAACGCGGCCCCGAATCGAAGTGCAGCCGAATCACCGCCGTATGGCGCGAAGGGTCGACCTCGAGACGGTGCACCAGCAGGCGCCCATGGAAGTAGCCCCGCTCGCTCGCCAGATCGAGCAGTCGCTGCTTCAGCGCCTCGTAGCGATCGTGGCGCAGCACCTGACCGACCTCGATCCCTGGCTCGGCGCGCAGCTTCTGGAACTCGGGATCCTGGCGTCCCGCTCCGTCGATCCGCAGGTCGAGTGTCGTCACCCGGACCGGCTCGCCCGGATCGATAGCGATGGTGGCCCGCCAGCAGTCCTTGTCCCACTGCAGCGCCTTGCGGATGGTCGGTTGGTAATAGCCGAAGGCGCGCAATACCGTCTCTGCCTCCCTGTCCAGATCGCGCAGGCGTCGCTGCACCCGCCAGCGCGGGGCATCGCAGGGTTCGGCAGCGAGCACGATGGCGGCGAGCACGCTGTCGTGCAACTCACCCTCGACCCCAAGCAGTTGCAACCTCTCGGCGCGCAACGCCGTCACGCAGAACAGCATCAGGCCTGCCAGCAGTGCGCACCGTCGGCGCAAGGACGACTTCCCTGGACGAGCGAGCCTGAACATGGCGTATCCTTGATCTGCCGTTATGGCCGTTCGATGGCCGAAGCCCGGCAAACTGCCGACGAAATCCGATTATAGGGCCGGCACGGAAGCCAGGCATTTTCATTTGCCCCCACCGGGAGGTTCTGGTATAAATACGCGCCTTTCAGTTCGCCCCCTGTTTTCCCGGGCGGAAAGATCAACCGAATTTCGAGGCTCCAGTCATGTCCAAAGTCTGCCAGGTAACGGGCAAGCGGCCGATGACCGGGAACAATGTTTCCCACTCGCATCGCAAGACGCGCCGCCGTTTTCTGCCGAATCTCCACTATCATCGTTTCTGGGTGGAGAGTGAACAGCGCTTCGTTCGCCTGCGGGTCTCCACCGCGGGAATGCGCATCATCGACAAGAAAGGCATCGATGCCGTGTTGGCCGAACTGCGCGCCCGCGGCGAGAAGGTCTGAGGAGCAGAACCATGGCCAAGGCAGTTCGTGAAAAGATCCGGCTCAATTCCAGTGCGGGTACCGGTCACTTCTATACCACCACCAAGAACAAGCGCACCATGACCGGCAAATTCGAGATCAAGAAATACGATCCGGTCATCCGCAAGCATGTGATGTACAAGGAAGGCAAGATCAAGTAACGCCGATCGCCTTTCCGGAGCCACAAAAAAACCCGCCGCGGCGGGTTTTTTTGTGGCCGGTTGCCGACCGCGTCACACGGCCATTGCCGGCTGATATCGCTTCAGCGACCTGGCGAATTCCTGCAGGGCACGGATGCCCGTGGCCTCGGCTTCACGACACCACTGCTGCAGCGACTCCAGCAGTATCTCCTGACTGGTCGCGGAACGCTCCCAGATTCCCTGGAGGCGTTCTCGGAACTGGTACACCGTACTGAGCATCTGGCTGTGCTCGAGCACCTCGGCCAGCCGCTGCCGCGCCGCCTCGTCCAGGCGCGCACCGTCCGCCGTCAGCAGGCTACGCACCTGGCGAGCCAACTTGCGACAATGTCGTTCGGAACGACAGAGTTCCTCTCGCGCTACCGGACTGATCACCTGCCGCGCATAGTCGGCGAGCACGTGCATGCGGTGCACCACCACCGCCTTCACCGTCTCCATGTCCACCGATGTCTTGCCTGCAGCAAGGATGGGTCTCAATGCCACCCGACGCACCCGCGCCAGCCTGAGTGCGGACAGGATACGAATGTACATCCAGCCGATGTCGAACTCGAACCACTTGGCCGACAGCTTGGCCGAGCTGGGGAAGGCATGGTGGTTGTTGTGCAGCTCCTCGCCGCCGATCAGAATCCCCCAGGGTGAGATGTTGGTGGCCGCATCCGGCGAGGCGAAATTGCGATAACCCCACCAGTGTCCCAGGCCATTGATGACCCCGGCTGCCCAGAAGGGGATCCAGACCATCTGGATCGCCCAGACGGCGACACCCGCCACGCCGAACAACAGCACATCCAACAGCAGCATGATGGCGATTCCCGTCGTCCGCCTGGCATAGACGTTGCGCTCCAGCCAGTCATTCGGCGTTCCGTGGGAGAAGCGTTCCACCAAACCCTGATCCGCTATGGCCTCGCGATAGAGCTCGGCCCCTTCCCACAACACCTTGCGAATGCCCTTCACCTGAGGGCTGTGAGGGTCGTCCTCGGTCTCGCAGCGGGCATGGTGATAGCGGTGCACGGCCACCCACTCGCGGGTCACCATGCCGGTGGTGAGCCATAGCCAGAAGCGGAAGAAATGGGACACCGCGGGGTGCAAGGTGAGCGCACGGTGCGCCTGCGCACGATGCAAGAAAACAGTAACGGCAACAATGGTGACATGGGTGAGGCCGAGGGTCGTGCCGATCAGCTGCCACCACGACAGCTGCATCAAACCTTCAATCATCAAGATCTCCAAAACAAGAAACGAACGCGGTGGCGCAATCCCGAAGACCCCCAGCGGACCCGGGGCATTGCCACCAGGCCTCTGACGGAATCCCAAAATCCTGCTCCAAGGGCGCCCCACGGCGCCCTAGCATGTCGAGATTTGCTCCGACCGCACGCACAGTATAGCGGCTATGGGCGGCGATAACTTAAAGGAAGGTCTGAAAAATTCAGACCTTCCGCGGCTCAGGGAAGAGCCGCCAAAATCGATCGCTATAAGCGATTGATTTTGAAGCCAGCCGCAAACCGC
>RFHJ01000284.1 GCA_003696905.1 Gammaproteobacteria bacterium
GAGGACGAGATCCAGAAGGCGCTGCGGCGCACGGTGGAGCTGAAATCGGGTGGTCACCTGGTCATTGATCAGACCGAGGCGATGACCACCATCGATGTCAACACCGGCGGCTTCGTCGGCCACCGCACCCTGGAAGAGACCATCTTCAAGACCAACCTCGAGGCGGCCCAGGCGATCTGCCGCCAGCTGCGCCTGCGCAACCTGGGCGGCATCATCATCATCGACTTCATCGACATGGCCGATCCCGAACACAGGCGCCAGGTCATCCGGGCGCTGGAGCGGTGTCTGGCGCGTGACCACGCCAAGACCCAAATCTCCGAGGTTTCCGCGCTCGGCCTGGTGGAGATGACCCGAAAGCGGACCCGCGAATCATTGGAGCACGTGCTCTGCGAGACCTGCCCCACCTGCCGCGGCCGGGGCACCATCAAGACCGCCGAGACCACCTGCTACGAGATCTTCCGCGAGATCCTGCGTGAGAGCCGTCAGTTCGATGTCGAGCAGCTGCTGGTGCTGGCCGCTCCCGAGGTCATCGACCGCCTGCTGGACGAGGAATCGCAGAATCTGGCGGAGCTGGAACAGTTCATCGGCAAGCCCATCAAATTGCAGGCAGAGGCCCTCTACACCCAGGAGCAGTACGACGTCGTCCTGGTGTGAGCATAGGGGACAGCCGCGATGAGGCAACACATCGTGCACCATGGCCGCCGCCTCCTGATCGGCATCGTTCTCGCCTGGGGCGCACTGGCGCTGATCGTCCGTCTCGCCACGCCGCTGTTGGAGTGGGCACATCATCCCCTCGAGCGCTGGCTCAGCGAGCAGGCGGGACAGGCGGTTCGATTCGCCCACATGGAGGCCAGCTGGTGGGGTATCGGACCGCGCCTGCGGTTGCAACAGCTGCGCGTGGGAGAGGGCCCCGACGCGGTACAACTTGACGAGGTGGAGGCGGATCTGAGCCACCTCAGTCTGTTGCGCGGGCGACTCCTGGAGGCACTCCGTCTCACCCTGGACGGACTCGCGTTGAAGTTGGTACGGGAAACGGATGGACGCCTGCACATCGAGGGGTTTCCGGCGCGTCAACAAGGGGGCGCCGCCATCCCGTTGCCGCGCCACTTGCGTCTGCGCAATGTGCGATTGGAATGGGAAGACCGACTCCGCGGCCGGCCCTCTGTGGTCATCGATCCGATCGATCTGGATCTCATCCGCCGCGATCAGTTGCTGCGCCTGCGTGGACGACTGCAGAGTCCCCTGGGCGAGGCCCGCTTCGGCGCCGACATCCAGGGTTTTCTCACCACCGAGCACTGGAACGGGACCAGCTACCTGAAGGTGGACGGTCTGCGCCTGGCCGGCCTGCTGCGCGGCTACCTGCCCCAACCCTACCGCCTGGCCACGGGCACACTGGACCTGGAGCTGTGGCAGGAATGGGTAGAGGCACGGGAGAGCGCCAGCAGAGGCTCCTTCGATCTCGCCGACCTCCGCCTGGAAACCGGTACCCCAAGGCCACCCCTCGAAGTCGCAATGCTGCGCGGCATAATCGATTACCGCCGTCAAGACGATCGGCACTGGCAGATCCGATTGTCGGATACGCAGTTGCGGCCGGACCCGTCGGCTGCACCCCTGCGGCTGGAAGCGGTTGTGCGCCGAAGTCAGGAAGGAGGCCAGCCGCGGTTCGACCTCGGCGTCAGCCGCCTGCCCCTGGATCTCCTGCAGCGGGCGGTACTCCAGCAGTGGCCAGGCATGCCTGCGATTCCTTCTTCATGGCTCGACGGCATCGATGGGCTGAACCCTCACGGCGAGCTACGCGATATCCGGGCGCGCTGGAGTCCCGGCACGCAAGGGAACGCCTGGGCCCTGTCTGCGCGACTCCATCGGACCCGCATCGCCCCCTGGCAGGCCATTCCCGGTATCCGTGGGTTGTCGGGTCGGCTGGTGGCCCATCCGGGCCAAGTCGATCTGCAGCTGGAGGGAACCGATCTGCTGCTGGATCATCGGCAACTTTTTCGCTGGTCTCACCCCCTCAAGCGCCTGCAAGGCGAACTCCACTGGCTCGCCGGCGACGACGGCTGGACCATGATCATCCCCCGTCTACGGCTCGAGACACCGGATACCAACGCCCGCCTCTGGCTGCAGCTCCGCAGCACCCAGCAGCGGCCGCTGCGCCTCGACCTGCGCGCCCACCTCGATGAGGGGCCTGTCGGCGCGGTGCCCCGCTATCTCCCTACCGCGATCATGGACGAGGCCCTGGTGCAATGGCTGGACCGTTCGCTCGGCTCCGGCCGCCTGCTGAGTGCCGACCTGCTGGTGAGCGGTCCGCTGGCCGACTTCCCCTTTCACCGCACACACAATGGCAGTTTCCAGGTGCTGGCGCGCGCCACCGGGGTCAACGTCCAATATGAGAAGGACTGGCCACCCTTGGAGAAGACCGAGGCGCGGCTGGCTTTTCATCAGAATAGCCTGCGGATCGACCTACTGGAGGGTCGTCTCTACCACAGCCGCATTCGTAAGGGACGAGTCCGTCTGAGCAGCCTGGCACCGGTGAGTCCGGTGCACATCAGTGGCCAACTGGAAGGTCCGCTGGAAGACGAGCTAAGGCTGTTGCAGTCGCCGGCACTCGGCGATCGCTTCGCTCCCATGGTCCGGCAGCTGCGGGCGAGCGGTCCGGTACGCCTCGACCTCGACTTGCGCATCCCGCTCACCGCGCGCCATCCGCAGTACCGCCTCGATGCACGTCTTCGACTGCTGGGAAATCGCTTGACCCTGGAGAACTGGAAACTGGACCTGGAGAAACTACGAGGCACGTTGCAGATCGATCTCGATGCGGTGCGCGCCAAGGGCATAACGGGTGTTGCCTTCGGTCGACCATTGACCCTGGACGTGACAGAGAGTCCCCAAAAGGGCACCCGCATCCAGGCGCACACGCGGTGGGACATCTCCTTGCTGCAACAACGATTTCCCGCCCTGCCCCTGCAGATCGCGCAGGGTGGCAGCGAAGTCACCCTGTGGTTGGATGTTCCGCGAGATCAGGGCACCGCCATTCTGACGGTGCATAGCCCGCTGAAGGGTATCGGTATCGAGCTGCCGCCTCCCTTGGGCAAGACACCGAAACAGGAACGGCCACTGATGGTTTCGCTGCCCCTGGACGATCCACCCGGCCCGGTCCACCTGCGTTACGGCAAGCAGCTCGATGCCCGCTTCACCTTGGATGGGTCTCGTAGCGAACTGCGCTACGCACGGGGCGCGGCGCAACTCCCCGAGCGCCCACTGCATCGAGTGTTGGCACGGCTGCCGAGCATCGATCTGGAGGCCTGGCGCGCCGCTGCCAGGCGCCTTTCGCTGTTGCTGGATCCTTCGACACAAGCGCCCCCCTGGGAGGCCAATCTGAGCACCGAGGCGTTGCGTTTGGGGGAAGTGACGCTGACCAGGGCCACGCTGCACACCGAGCACCGGGAGAAGGGACAGGTAGAGATAGGGGTGGACAGCCTCCAGGCCAAGGGCGTGTTGCGCTACCGCCCGGCCGGACGCGGTGTCCTAGTCGCGGACTTCGAGCGACTCCATCTGCCCTTTGATGCCAGCGACGATACCGACAACTCCCCTCCCGATCCCCGGCGGGGCCCGGATCCCCGCAAACTGCCGCAGGTGGACTTCACCTGCAAGGACCTGCGCCTGGCCAAGGCAAGGTTGGGGGCAGCGCGCCTGGTGATGCGTCCGGAAGACCGCGGTGCGCGCATCGCCACATTGGGCTTCGAGGGCCCCTCTGGACTGCTGACAGCCCAGGGTAACTGGTTGTGGGAGAAGAGCGGAGCAGCCCATACTTGGCTGAACGGTTTGTTCGACGGGGGCGATCTGGGCGCATTGCTGGCCGGGCTGGGCTACCCGAGGGTAATGGAAAAGGGCAGGGCCCGGATTCGTTTCGACCTGGATTGGCCAGGACACCCCTTGCAGTTGCACCGGGCCACCTTGGGGGGTACCGCTGAGCTGGATCTGCGCGACGGACGACTTTCCGAACTGGAGCCGGGCATCAGTCGCGTGCTGGGCCTACTGAGCCTGGACGCCCTCAAGCGTCGCCTCAAACTGGACTTTGGCGACCTGCTGAAAAAAGGCTACAGCTTCGACGCGATCACCGGCAACTTTACCTTCGGCGGAGGACAGGCCCGAACCCGGGATCTGGTCGTGGACGGGCCCTCGGGGCGTATCGAGTTCGGTGGAAGAATCGGTCTCTTGCGCAGAGACTTCGACAGCGTCGTGCAAGTCACGCCGAAACTGGATGCCACCCTGGTCGTTGCAAGCACCATTGCTGGCGGCCCCGTGGCCGGCGCCGCGACCTTTCTGGCGCAGCGACTGCTCTCCGAGGAAGTCGATCGTATCAATCGATTCGAATACAGCGTCACCGGCAGTTGGGATGCGCCAAAGATTACCCCCCTGAACAGTGGGGGGCCGCTCTCTCGAATCGTCAATACGCTTGGCGGCAGGAAGTCCGAAGCCAAGACCGAGGCCCAGGAACAGGCCATCGACGAATCCAAAACCCAGCCCAATAAAGGGCTGCTCGAACGCATTTTTGGTACCCGCCAGCCGCCGCACCGCGAAGACGAGGTACCCGAAGGCAGCCTGCCAGGGCAAGATTGATGGGCATCCTGGTAGACTTGTACGACGAATCGAGCCGTAACTACCACCCAGGACCATGAGCGATACCCCACAGAAAGCTGCCGTCATCCAGATGGCGTCCGGCACCAATACCAGCGCCAATCTCCTGACCACCGAAAAGCTGCTGGAGCAGGCCGCCGGGCAAGGCGCTGTCCTGGCGGTATTGCCGGAGAACTTCGCCTTTCTCGGGGCCGAGACCAAAGACGTGCTCTCCTTTCGGGAAAAAGAGGGTGACGGCCCCCTGCAGCACTTTTTATCGCAGACTGCCAGACGTCTCGGCATATGGATCGTGGGGGGCACCATTCCCCTGGAAACGGGTGATCCGGCAAAGTGCCGCGCGGCTTCCCTGCTTTTCGATTCGGAAGGACACGAGGTCGCCCGCTATGACAAGCAACACCTGTTCGATGTCCGGCTGCCCGACTCCGGGGAACAGTACAACGAATCGGACACCATCGAGCCTGGAAGCCGGATCACGGTCGCGGACACCCCCCTCGGCAGGCTCGGTATGGCCGTGTGCTACGACCTCCGTTTTCCAGAGCTGTTTCGCGCCATGCTCGACCAGCAGGCGGAGTTGTTCGCCCTCCCCGCTGCCTTCACCGCCACCACCGGCCGCGCCCATTGGGAGGTTCTGCTCCGGGCGCGCGCCATCGAGAATCTCGCCTTTGTGCTGGCCTCGGCCCAGGGGGGCTTCCACGTGGGAGGCCGCGAGACCTGGGGGCACAGCATGATCGTCGACCCTTGGGGCTCGGTGATGATCGAACAGGAAAGGGGCAACGGCGTTGCCATCGCCGCCATCGACCGGGACTTCCTGGCCAGCACCCGGCGCAATTTCCCCACGCTAGCGCACCGTCGGCTCGCCTGTTCCGCCACCCAATGAGCCGTCAACCCCGCTGCCAGGAGTGTTGCATTCAATCAGGGGGCACCCTATTTTCGACAGGCGCCCTTGCTGTGCTCGCTCGTCCTTAAGCCATCATTAGGTCCTTTCCATGAACAATGCCCTCGACATCGCCCGTGCCACCCTGTTGGATGCCCCCGGCCTGAGCGAGCAGTCGCTCAGCCAGGTCATGGATCAGCTACTCAGCCGCCAGATCGACGCGGCAGACATCTATTTCCAATACGGTCGCCTCGAATCCTGGGTGCTCGACGACGGCATCATCAAGGAAGGCAGTCATAGCATCGAGCAGGGTGCCGGTCTGCGCGCAGTGAGCGGCGAGAAGACCGGATTCGCCTATACCGACGACCTCATGCTACCCCAGCTGCTGGAGGCGGCCGGCGCCGCCCGTGCCATCGCCGAGGCCGGCCAGAACCGCCGCCGGGCGATCAGTGCACGCACCGACATCCCGCGGCTGTATGCGCCGATCAACCCGTTGGAATCGCTCACCGAACAGGACAAGCTCGACCTGATGCGCCGCCTGGATGCGGAGGCGCGCGCCGCCGACCCGCGAGTGCAGCAGGTCATCGTCAGCCTGGCGGCGGCCCATGACACGGTACTGGTGATCGACGACCGGGGCGAACTGGCCGGGGACGTGCGCCCGCTGGTGCGCCTGAATGTGCATGTCATCGTCGAGCAGAACGGGCGGCGTGAGCAGGGCAGCGCGGGCGGTGGCGCGCGGCGCGGTCTGGATTTCTTCCTCGACCAGGAACGCGGCCTGGGCTATGCCCGCGAGGCAGTGCGCCAGGCACTGGTGAATCTCGAGGCGATCGACGCCCCGGCCGGAATGCTGCCGGTGGTATTGGGCCCGGGTTGGCCGGGAGTATTGCTCCACGAGGCCGTGGGCCACGGGCTGGAGGGCGATTTCAACCGCAAGGGCACCTCGGCCTTCGCGGGTCGCATCGGGGAACAGGTGGCCTCGCCCTTGTGCACCGTGGTGGACGACGGCAGCCTGCCGGAGCGGCGCGGTTCGCTCAACATCGATGATGAAGGAACCCCGACCGGCGAGACGGTGCTGATCGAGAACGGCATCCTCAAGGGCTATCTGCAGGACAAGATGAATGCCCGCCTGATGGGCATGGCCCCCACCGGTAACGGGCGGCGCGAGTCCTACGCCCACCTGCCCATGCCGCGCATGACCAATACCTATATGCGCCCCGGAGAGCACGACCCGCAGGAGATCATCGCCTCGGTGGACCGAGGTCTCTACGCGGTCAACTTTGGCGGCGGCCAGGTGGATATCACCTCCGGCAAGTTCGTGTTCTCCGCCAGCGAGGCCTATCTGATCGAGAACGGCAAGATCACCGCGCCGGTGAAGGGGGCGACCCTGATCGGCAGCGGCCCCGAGGTGATGACCCGGGTGAGCATGGTAGGCAATGACCTGGCGCTCGATCCGGGGGTCGGCACCTGCGGCAAGGAGGGGCAGAGCGTCCCGGTGGGTGTCGGCCAGCCCACCCTGAAGATCGACGAACTGACCGTCGGGGGGACCGCGGCATGATCCAGTACGATATCGAGACCCTGGAGCGCATCGTCGCCGACCTGCTCGCCGAGGCCAAACGTCAGGGTGCGACCCAGGCAGAGGCCGGGGTGCATGCCCAGGAAGGGCTGGATGTGACGGTGCGCCTGGGCGAGACCGAGAGCGTCGAGCACAGCAATGACCACGGCCTGGGCGTAACCGTCTATTTCGATCATCGCAAGGGCTCGGCCAACACCACCGACCTGCGTCCCGAGGCGATCCGCGAGACGGTGGCAGCGGCCTGCAGCATCGCACGTCACACCTCGGAGGACCCTGCGGCCGGGCTTGCCGATCCGGAATTGATGGCGAGGGAGATTTCGGACCTCGACCTCGACCACCCGTGGGAGATCGATCCGACCGAAGCCGCCAACATCGCCCGCCGCTGCGAAGAGGCAGCCCGCGCCCACGATCCCCGCATCTGCAACTCCGAAGGTGCCACCGTGCATAGCGGACGGGGCCTGTTCGTCTACGGCAATACCCATGGCTTCGTCGGTGGCTATCCCAGCACCCGGCACAGCATCAGCTGTGCCATCCTCGCCGAGCAGGACGGCGACATGCAGCGCGACTACTGGTACACCAATAGCCGGGTGCCGGAAAAGCTCAAAGCCCCCGAATCGGTGGGCGAAGAAGCCGCCCGGCGCGCGGTGGCAAGGCTGAACCCCCGCAAGATCGATACCACCGAATGTCCCGTGCTGTTCAAGGCCGAGGTGGCCGCTGGTCTGATGTATGCGCTGTTCAATGCCCTTCGCGGACCGGCGCTCTACCGCCGTGCCAGCTTCCTGCTGGACATGTTGGGTGAACCCATCTTCCCCGACTGGGTGAGGATCAGCGAGAACCCGCACATCCCCCAAGGCCTGGGTAGCGCGCCGTTCGACAACGAGGGCGTGGCGACCCTGACCCGTGACATCGTGAGCCAAGGGGTTTTGCGGGGCTATATCCTGGACAGCTATTCGGCACGCAAGCTGGGCACGCAGACCACCGGCAACGCCGGCGGGGTGCGCAACCCTCGCATCGATTCGAGCGGCGAGACCTTCGAACAGCTGATCACGCGCATGGGCCGCGGCCTGCTGGTCACCGAGCTGATGGGCCAGGGCAGCAACACCGTGACGGGCGACTACTCACGTGGGGCGGCGGGTTTCTGGATAGAGGACGGGCGGATCGCCTACCCCGTGGCCGAAATCACCGTCGCCGGCAACCTGCGGCAGATGTTCGACGGCCTGCTCGCCGTGGGCTGCGATAACGACATCCCTGGCGCGGTGGATACGGGCTCCTGGCTTATCGATCGGATGACCGTGGCCGGCAATTGAGGAGGCTCCCATGCGCATACTTCACACCATGCTGCGAACCGGCGATTTACAGCGATCGATCGATTTCTATACCAACGTCCTCGGCATGCAGCTGCTGCGGCAGAAGGAGTACCCGGAGGGCAAGTTCACCCTCGCTTTCGTGGGTTACGGGGACGAGTCGGAAAACACGGTCATCGAACTCACCTACAACTGGGGCGTGGATCACTACGACCTGGGTACGGGCTTTGGCCACATCGCCATCGAGGTGGATGATGTCTACCAGGCCGCCGAGCGCATTCGCGCGCGGGGCGGCAAGATTACTCGCGAGCCCGGTCCCATGAATGCCGGCACCACCATTATTGCCTTCGTCGAAGATCCTGACGGCTATCCCATCGAGTTGATCGGGCGAAAAAGCTAAGGAAGGTCTGAAAAATTCAGACCTTCCGCGGCTCAGGGAAGAGCCGCCAAAATCGATCGCTATAAGCGATTGATTTTGAAGCCAGCCGCAAACCGC
>RFHJ01000037.1 GCA_003696905.1 Gammaproteobacteria bacterium
CGACATGTGGGTGGTGGAGCGCAACCCCTACCTGCAGGACGACCTGATCGAGAACGTCGAGCGCCGCAACGCCCTGATCGAGGCGCTGAACCACCGCCTCCGCCAGTTCGAGGCACGCCTGAACGACAATGCGGATGCACAGCGCCTGCTGGATGCCGCCCAGGAGGCCGTGGACCGTTTCAGCAACTGCTTCGGCGAGCGCGCCCAGCTACGCCGACAGGTACGGCGCGCCCTGGTCAAGGTCACCCGACGCGACAACATCGACTTCAGCGGACTGGCGCGCGTCTCCCACGCCACCGACGCCACCGACTGGCGGGTCGAGATGCCCTTCGTGGTGATCTCACCCGACCGGGAGGAAGAGGTGGCGCCCATCGTGCGCACCTGCATCGAATGCGGGTTGACCCTGATTCCGCGCGGCGGCGGCACCGGCTATACCGGCTCGGCGGTACCGTTGGACGCCCACAGCGCGGTGATCAACACCGAGAAGCTCGAAGATCTCTCGGAGATCGAATACATCGAGCTGCCGGGCGTCGAGGGAAGCGTACCCACGGTGCGTGCCGGCGCCGGCGTGGTCACCCGGCGGGTCTCCGAGCTGGCCGAGCGCCATGGCCTGGCCTTCGCGGTCGACCCCACCTCGCAGGATGCCTCCACCATCGGCGGCAACATCGCGATGAATGCCGGTGGCAAGAAGGCGGTGCTCTGGGGCACCACCCTGGACAACCTGGCCAGCTGGCGGATGGTCACACCCCAGGGCGACTGGCTGGAGGTGACCCGCCTGGAGCACAACCTGGGCAAGATCCATGAACAGGAAACCGTCCGCTTCTCGCTTAAGCGCTATCACGAGGATGGCCACACGCCCAAGGGCGATCCAGAGATTCTCGAGATGCCGGGAGCGGCCCTGCGCAAGGCGGGCCTGGGCAAGGACGTCACCGACAAGTTTCTCTCCGGCCTTCCCGGCGTGCAGAAGGAAGGGTGTGACGGCCTGATCACCTCGGCGCGCTTCATCCTGCACCGCATGCCTTCGCACGTGCGCACGGTCTGCCTGGAGTTCTTCGGCAGCGACCTGGCCCGGGCGGTGCCGGCCATCGTCGAGATCACCCGCTTCATCGAGCAGACCGAGGGGGTGCAGATCGCGGGCCTGGAGCATCTCGACGAGCGCTATGTGAAGGCTGTCCATTACAGTACCAAGGCGGCACGCCGCGAACGACCCAAGATGGTGCTGATCGCCGACCTGGTCTCGGACGACGAAAATGCCCTGGGCAGCGCCGCCAGCGAGGTGGTTCGGCTGGCCAATGCGCGTGAGGCCGAGGGATTCATCGCGGTGACCCCCGAGGCCCGCCAGCGGTTCTGGGCGGACCGCGCGCGCACCGCCGCCATCTCCGCGCATACCAACGCCTTCAAGATCAACGAGGATGTGGTGATCCCCCTTGAGCGGCTGGCCGACTACAGCCGCGGCATCGAACGGATCAACATCGAGGAGTCCATCGGCAACAAACTCGAAGTTATCCTCGCCTTCCGCCGCATCCTGTGCGAGGAACGCCCAGCCGAGGACGAAGAGGAAGGCATCCTGACCGGCAAGTTCGACCTGGCCGTGCAGCTGCTCGATCAGGTGGAGCATCGCTGGCGGACCCTGCTGGATCACTTTGAGGCCGATCCCGCCGGAGTCGAGGTGCTGACCGAAGGGGAACGCGCCTGCATCCGGCCCGGCGACCGGATCATCGACCTGCTGCTGCGGCGCGATGTCCGGGTATCGTACCGACGTGAGCTCAAGCAGCCGCTGCGCGAGATCTTTCAGGGCAGCGAGATGGAACCGCTGCGTGAGCGGCTGCGCGCGGCCCATGCAGAGATCAAGAACGAACGCCTGTTCGTCGCCCTGCACATGCATGCGGGTGATGGCAATGTGCACACCAACATTCCGGTGCACTCGGACAACTACCGCATGCTGCACCGGGCGGAGCGGATCGTCGACCGCATCATGGCCCTGGCACAGTCGCTGGACGGAGTCATCTCCGGCGAGCACGGCATTGGCCTGACCAAGATCCAGTACCTGGAACCGGAGAAGCTCGCCGCCTTCGTCGAATACAAACAACGGGTGGATCCCAAGCAGCACTTCAATCGGGGCAAGCTGATGCCCGACTCCGGCCTGGACGGCGCCTACACCCCTTCGCTGCGGCTGGTACAGCAGGAGGCCATCATCCTCGAACAAAGCGAACTGGGGGCGCTCAACGACGACGTCAAACACTGCCTGCGCTGTGGCAAATGCAAGCCCAAGTGCATGACCCATGTGCCGCGTGCCAATCTGCTCTATTCCCCGCGTAACAAGATCCTCGGCACCGGCTTGATCATCGAGGCCTTCCTGTACGAGGAACAGACCCGGCGTGGGATATCGCTGGATCACTTCGACGAGATGAACGACATCGCCGACCACTGCACCGTGTGCCACAAGTGCGAGCCCCCCTGTCCAGTGGACATCGACTTCGGCGATGTCACCATCCGGATGCGCAAGATCCTCACCGAGGCCGGCAAGAAGCGCTTCAACCCTGGCACTTGGGCGGCCATGCAGTTCCTCAACGCCACCAATCCCACCACCATCAAGGCCCTGCGCAAGCTGATGCTGGAATGGGGCTTCAAGGGACTGACCGTGGGCCACCAGTTGCTGCAGAAGAGCGGCCTGCTGCGACGCAATGCGGAGCTTCCCGCGGCCACCACCGGCCGTCCCAAGGTGACCGAAACCGTAGTCGAACTGGTCCGCCGGCCGATTCGGGTCGAGCTGCCGAAGCGGAGCTACCGGAGTGAACTGGGGCTGGAGGATGCACGCTATGTGCCGGTGATCCGTGATCCGCAGCGGGCCGCCGAGGATGGCGACGCGGTGTTCTACTTCCCCGGCTGCGGCTCGGAGCGGCTGTTCTCGGATGTCGGCCTTGCCACCCTGGCGATGCTCTACGAGGTCGGGGCCCAGACGGTCCTGCCCCCGGGCTATCTCTGCTGCGGCTATCCCCAGTTGAGTGCCGGTCAATATGCGCAGGGGCAGCGCATCACCACCGACAATCGGGTGTTGTTCCACCGCGTGGCCAACACCCTCAACTACATGGACATCCGCACCGTGCTGGTCTCCTGCGGCACCTGCATGGACCAGCTGCTCAAGTACGAGTTCGAGAAGATCTTTCCCGGCTGCCGGCTGCTCGACATCCATGAATACCTGATGGAAAAGGGCGTGGCCCGCCCCGTGGGTGAAGGATCGGATGCAGCGGTTCAATACCTGTATCACGACCCCTGCCATACTCCGATGAAGCAGCACGATCCGGTCGAGGTGGCGGCCAGCCTGCTGGAGGCCGAGGTGCGCATCTCGGACCGCTGCTGTGGTGAGGCCGGTACCCTGGGCACCGCGCGCCCGGACATCGCCAGCCAGCTGCGTTTTCGCAAGGCGGAGGAACTGCGTGCCGGCATCCGCGAACTGACCGGGCGCGAACGGGCCGAGGGCCAGGTCAAGCTGCTCACCAGCTGTCCTGCCTGCCAGCAGGGGCTCGCCCGTTATGCCGACGAGACCGGGTTGCAGACCGATTACATCGTGGTCGAGCTGGCGCGCAGCCTGCTCGGCGAGGGCTGGCAACAGGCCTTCATCGAACGGGTTCGCCAAGGCGGCATGGAACGCATCCTCCTCTAACCTTTCAAGAGGTCGTGAGACCCATCCCCGATCCACGCGACAATTCGGA
>RFHJ01000285.1 GCA_003696905.1 Gammaproteobacteria bacterium
ATCCTGATCGGCGAGATTCGTACCCGCGAGGCGATGCAGCATGCCATCACCTTCGCCGAGACCGGCCACCTGGTATTGACCACACTGCACGCCAACAATGCCAACCAGGCATTGGAGCGGATCATCCACTTCTTTCCCGACGACCAGCACGAGCAGGTATTGATGGACCTGTCCCTCAACCTGCGCGGCATCATTGCCCAGCAACTGGTGCCAAGGCTCGATGGCAGCGGGCGGCGGGCAGTGGTCGAGATCCTGCTCAATACCCCTCTGGCCTCGGATCTGATCGCCAAGGGCGAGATCTCCAAGCTCAAGGATCTGATGAAGCGCTCCCGCGAGCACGGCATGATCACCTTCGACCAGGCCCTGTACGAGGCCTGCGTTCGTGGCGAGATCAGCGAGAAGGATGCGCTGCACTATGCCGACTCGGCCAACGAGGTACGGTTGATGCTCAAGCTGGGCGACCACCGCCCCGGTGCCCGGGCACGCGATCAGAATGCAATGAAGCTGATCCCGGAGTAACCCGCATCGCTGACCGGGACGGCGGGCGGCGTTACGTAACATATGGATATCCAAGGCGTTTTGGCCTCTGACTGTGATACCCATGCTAAACACACTGTCATTGGCCGCCCGCCTATCACGCCCCTGGCTTGCCCCTGCACGCCTGGGCTTGGTCTTACTGCGCTCATCCCTGAGCTTCGCCCTTCGGGCCAGCTTGCGGCTGTTCAAATGCGCTCCCGGCGCATTTGTCACTCGGGTCATAGCTACGGCTATGCCCCTCGCTCCAGACCGGCGCCCAGACGCACAGTTGCGGCGCCAGGGACGCGATGCCCGGTGAGCGATGCGGGGTAAGGGGTTTTTTCAGAACACCCGGTAGCCGTCGAATACCGGGCCATCGACACAAACCCGCTGCATTGCCGGACCGGCATCGGTGGTTACCTCCACCACGCAGCCGGCGCAGCCGCCGACACCACAGGCCATGAACTCCTCCAGGGATACCTGGACCGGCAGCCCGAATTCACGCGCCAGTGCCACCACCGCCTCGAGCATGGGGTGGGGGCCGCAGGCATAGACGCCAACCTCCGCAAGCGCCTGGTGATCCAGAGCCTCCAGCCAGTGGCGGGCAAGGTCGGTGACGTAGCCCTCGTGGCAGCCGGGGAAGCCCTGCAGGCTCGCCAGGCGAGAGGCGATGCCCCAGTCCTCCAGCAGCGGCATGCTCGCGATCACCCCGGCGGGGATGCCGGGGATCAGGATCTGCGAGGGCCTCGGGTCGAAGGGAAAGGGTACCTCGGAGCCGAGTATCACCAGCGGACGTCGGTCACTGACACGCAACGATTCGGCGAGGAAGATCATCGGCGGCATGCCCACCCCGCCACCGATCAGTAGCGGGCGGCGCTCCGCGACCTCGAAGGGTACGCCGATCGGGGCCATCAGGTTGATGAAGTCGCCCTTTTCGCGCTGCGCCAGCAGTGCCGTGCCATCGCCCACCACCTTGTAGAGCAGATCCAGCCATCCCTCCCTGGGCGAGGCGCGCATGATGGAGATGGGCCGGCGCATGGGTCGCAGCGGATGCACCTGCAGATGGGCGAACTGTCCGGGCAGGGCGCGCCGGGCACAGCCGGGCGCCAGTACCCGCATGAGGTACTGGTCGCCGGGGAAGGCCTGGTGGTCGAGGATTTCCGCGTCCTCGACCAGGATGGTGTCGCGGTGGGGTTTGTCGTTCATGCCGGCACTGTAATGTTCCCCTGGAACCTTGGCAATCATCCCTCCGCGGCGAACTCGATCCGCTCCGCGAGCTTTTCGAGGGCCGCATGGGCGCAGACGGCGTCCTTGTCGCCCCCCGGTGCCCCGCTCACCCCGATCGCCCCCAGATTGTAGCCGCCACTGCTGATCTTCACGCCGCCCTCCATGACGATGAGCCCCTGGATGTGATTCAGTTCTTGACGAATGTCTTCGCGCGCCCGACGAAAGTCCCCGCTGTCGAGCCAGGCCATCACCGTCATGTTGGCCTTGCGTTCGGCGATCTCCAGGGTGAAACGTGCCGCCAGGTCGTCTCGCAGCGCGGCGCGTAGCAGACCGAACCGGTCGACCACCACGGCACTCACGTTGTACCCAGCCTCGCGGCAGGCCAGCACCGCCTCGGTGGCGAGATCGCGCGCCAATTCCATGCCGATGTTGCGGGTCGAGACCAGATCGGCGGCTCGTGTGGCGCTTGTGGTGAGCAATAGAGCGGTGAGCAGTGCGAGGGCAGCGCGCATGGCAATTTTCTCCAGGTGGGGTGGACGAACCATTCTACATGGCGGGCGCCCGGCGGGGTGACGGCGTGCGGTCGCTGGAGTACATTTAGCCCTCGCAGGAATCCGGAGGAGGAGATGAGCACAACAGAACAGAAGCGCCCGGTGCGCATCGCGATTATGACAGTATCGGACAGTCGTACCCTGGAGAACGATACCTCCGGGGATGCACTGCAGCGGATGGCCACCGAGGATGGCCACGAGGTGGTGGAGCGGATCCTGGTGCCGGACGATATCTACCGGATCCGTTACGAGATCTCCCGCTGGATCATCGACCCCAAGGTGGAAGCGGTGATCACCACCGGCGGGACCGGCCTGACCGGTCGCGATGGCACGCCCGAGGCGGTGGCGCCCCTGCTCGACCGGACCATCGAGGGGTTCGGTGAACTGTTCCGCTGGGTCTCCTACCAGACGGTCAAGACCTCGACCATCGCCTCCCGGGCCCTGGGCGGGGTGGCCAACGGCACCTTCATCTTCTGTCTGCCTGGTTCCACCGGCGCCTGCAAGGACGCCTGGAAGGGGGTGTTGCACGACCAGCTGGACATCAACCACCGTCCCTGTAACCTGGTGGAACTGATGCCGAGGCTGACCGAATCATGAATGGCGCAGACCGCTGTTTCACGGGTGATGGCATGATGGCGGCGGATGACGCACGTCGGGCCTTGATCGAGGCGGCCGTCCCGCTGACCGAATTCGAGCGCGTGCACCTGACGGCGGCACTGGGCCGGGTACTGGCCAGCGATGTCACCTCGCCGCTGGACGTGCCCGGCCACGACAACAGCGCCATGGACGGATATGCCGTCCGTGCCGCCGATACCGGCGAGGGTGGGGCGCTGCTGCCGGTGAGCCAGCGGATCGCGGCGGGCCACCCTGGTGGCCCACTGGCGCCGGGAACCGCGGCGCGGATCTTCACTGGTGCGCCCATGCCGGAGGGGGCGGACGCGGTGGTGATGCAGGAGGAGGTCGAGGTCGACGGCGAGCGGATCCGCATCGGTCGACGTGTCGAATCGGGGGAGAATGTCCGCCCCCGGGCCAACGACGTCGCGCGGGGCGATGTAGTGCTGCGGGCCGGAGAACGTCTGCGCCCGCAGATGATCGGCCTGCTGGCCTCATTGGGTATCCCTGAGGTGGAGGTGGTTCGCAGGCTTCGGGTGGCGTTGCTCAACACCGGTGACGAGATCATCGAACCGGGCCTGCCCTTGGCAGAAGGTCAGATCTACAACTCCAACCGCTACACCCTGACCGCCGCCCTGCAGCAGCTCGGTTGTGAGGTGGTCGATCCCGGACCGGTCGAAGACACCCTGGAGGCCACCAGAGCGGCGCTGCGCGAGGCGGCCGCCCAGGCCGATCTGGTGGTGACCAGCGGCGGTGTTTCGGTGGGGGAAGAGGACCACATTCGTGCCGCGGTGGAGGCAGAGGGGGAGCTGGCCCTGTGGCGGGTGCGCATGAAGCCCGGCAAGCCCCTGGCCTTCGGTCGGGTGGGGGACACGCCCTTCATCGGTCTGCCGGGCAATCCCGTGTCGGTGTTCGTGACCCTCTGCCTGTTCGGTGTACCGTTCATCCGGATCGCCGAGGGGCGGCGCGTGGCCTTCCCGGAACCGATGCGGGCCAGGCTGGCTCATGCGGTAGAAAAGCCGCTCAAGCGCCGTGAGTTCATCCGGGTGCGTCTCGAGCACCAAGCCGACGACCTGCCGCGGGCCGTCCCCTTCCCACGTCAGGGATCGGATGTGCTATCGAGCACGGTGTGGGCCGACGGGATCCTCGAAATTCCCGAAGGGATGACCTACCCTGAGGGTACGGCGCTCAACTTCTGGTCTTTCGAGAGTCTGTTGCAATGATCCAGGTACGTTATTTCGCCCGCCTGCGCGACCAGCTCGGCAGCCCCGGCGAGGAGATGAATGAATTCCCGCCGACCATCGGCGAATTGGCCGAACGCCTCGCGGCCCGTGGGGGTAACTGGGCCGAGGCGCTGGGAGGGACGGTGCTGATGGCGATCAACCAGGAAATGGTCGGTCCCGATGCGCCGCTGAAGGACGGCGATGAAGTGGCTTTTCTGCCCCCGGTGACTGGCGGATGAGGCGCGATATCCGGGTCCAGACCGAGCCCTTCGACGTGGGCGAGGAGACCGCACGCCTGAGTGCGGGTGACTTCGGCGTCGGCGCGGTGGCGAGCTTCGTCGGCCTGGTGCGGGCCCACAACCGTGTCGGCGACGAGCAGGCCGAGATCGAGACCATGACCCTGGAGCATTACCCCGGCATGACCGAGAAGGCCCTTGGCCGGATCGTCGATGCGGCGGCCGAGCGCTGGCCGTTGCAGGCGGTCACCGTGATCCACCGGGTGGGAGAATTGCAGCTGGGGGAACCGATCGTGCTGGTGCTGACTGCCAGCGCCCACCGCCGGGCGGCCTTCGAATCCTGTCAGTTCATCATGGACATCCTCAAGACCGAGGCGCCGTTCTGGAAGAAGGAACGCCTGCCCGACGGCAAGGAACGCTGGGTGGATGCGCGCGAGTCGGACGGCAAGGCGGCCGCCCGTTGGCTGGGTGACGGCGTGGAATAGGCCGGCACAAAAAACCCGCCCGAAGGCGGGTAAGGACCTTGGGGAAGGTGTCGTGGTTCACTTGTAGCCGAGCGGCTTGAGCTTGAGTTCGCTGTCGGTGGCGCCGATGAAGCCGTATTTGGCATAGATGGCCTGAGCGGCAGGGGTTCCCAGATAGGCGAGGTACCGCTCGGCATTGTGCTGGTTACGGCCGGTGGCCAGGGTGCCGATGGCATAACCCACCTTGTGCTGCATGTTGTAGGGTGCCGGAATCGCCACCCCTTCGACCGGTCTGCCCTCCGCCTGGGCGTGTTTCACCTCGGTGGTCCAGACGATGCCGACATCCGCCTGGCCGTGCTCGATCCGGTAGGGTGTCTCGCGATGGTGACGCGAGGTGAACCAGGTCTTGCCTGGTACTGCCCAGCAACTCTTGCACTTGGCGCCACCGGTGACCTTGTCGTAGAGACCCAGATCCTTGAGCATCTGCGATCCATAGAACTTGAAGATCCCCTCGGTCAG
>RFHJ01000286.1 GCA_003696905.1 Gammaproteobacteria bacterium
CTCCACTCTGTTCAAACACGAAACAAGGCCGCCAGCGGCGGCCTTGTGCAGTCTTGGGCGACGCTCCGGTCTGTCACGATTCGAACCGCTGCGCGGCTGCTCCAAATATGGCTGGGGTGGCAGGATTCGAACCTGCGAATGCCGGAGTCAAAGTCCGGTGCCTTACCGCTTGGCGACACCCCAGTTGTTCAGTTTTCGGATCCGCCGTATCCAATGGTCCACGACGGCCCGCAAATCCTCGCTCTCTGCGTACCTGCACGGCCGCCTGCGGCGGCCAGGGCGGCAGGATTACTCGCTTCGCTCGCCCTTCGGGTCGCCGCCACGGCGGCGATCTGCGGCGCTACGCGCCTTGTCGAACCTACGAATGCCGGAGTCAAAACCTGTCACCATGGCCTGACGAAACCCCAGCCACGTCATCCCTCTCGCCCCAACCTGGCCAACAGGGGAGAGCGGTTCATTCCGCGCACCACCCAGCCGCGCCAGCCGTCAGGAAGCCGAGCCTGTACCGCCTGCGCTGCTTGCTTATCCGCGAATTCGGCGAATACGCATGCCCCCGTGCCAGTCAGCCTCGCTTCCGAATATTTTCCAAGCCATTCAAGCGCTTGAGCAACTTCCGGGTACCGCTCCCGAACCACCGGGAGACAGTCGTTACGATGGTCGCCGGCAACAAAGGCGCGTATTGTGATTGCGCTTGAATCCCTTGTCAATTCCGGCGCCGCAAAAACCGCCGCGGTACTCACGTGGCAGGCGGGCGCGATGACCAGGTACCAAGGCTGGTCCAACTCGATGGGCTCGATGCACTCACCCACCCCCTCGGCCCAGGCCGCCCTCCCGCGAACGAACACCGGCACATCCGCGCCCAAGGTCAGGCCCAGCTCGGCCAGCCGCTCCTCACCAAGCCCGCAGCCCCACAGGCGATCCAACGCCACCAACGTGGTCGCCGCGTCCGAGCTGCCCCCACCCAGCCCGCCACCCATGGGAATACGCTTGCGGAGGCGGATATCGACCCCCTGAGTGACCCCCGTCGCCCGCTGCAGCAACCGGGCCGCTCGCAGCGTCAGATCCTCTTCGGAGCGCACGTCCTGCAAGACCTCCACCCGCTCGATGCGACCATCGGGGCGGGGCCGGAAGGCCAACTCGTCGACAAGACCGACGAACTGGAAGACCGTCTGCAGCGTATGATAGCCATCCGGCCGACGACCGGTGACCCGTAGCATCAGATTGAGCTTGGCCGGCGCCGGCCAGCCAGTCGACCAGTCGTTCATGGCTTCGCGGCGAAGCGGTGTTGCAACTGTTTCAGATAGGCATCCTTTGGCGTCTTGTCCAAAGCCGCATCGAGGATCTGCCGCGCCTCGTCTCGGTGGCCAAGACTCCACAGGACCTCGGCCAGATGACCGCTGATCTCGGCGTCCTGGTCCCGCGCATGCGCCTTGCGTAGATACTCCAGGGCCTCGGCCAGCTTGCCCATGCGGTAAAGCACCCAGCCCATGCTGTCCAGGATCGCCGCCGACTCCGGTTTCAGCTCGAGGGCACGTTGGATATAGCCGCGCGCCTCCTCCAACCGCTTGCCCTGTTGCGTCAACATATAGCCCAGCGCGTTGAGCGCGTCCGCATTACGCGGATCCTGCGCCAACAGCTGACGAAAATCCCTTTCCATGGCGACATAGTTGCCGATCTCGGCGTAGTACAGCCCTCGCGCGTAGAGCAGGTCGCCATTGGCCGGAAACGTCCGCAGCCCCTGCGCATAGACCGACAGCACCTGGCTCGGCCCGGCTCCCGCATCACGCAGGATCTGCGTCTCGGCGAGATAGAGATCGACTGCGCGCTTCGGGACACGCTCGCGCGCCTCCTGCAACAGCCGACGGGCCTCCACCAGTCGCTCCTCCTCGCGTGCCAGGAGGGCGGCGGCGCGGATTGCCGCATCGGCCACGAGCTCTCCGCGATGCACGCTCCGGTAAAGCCCGATGGCGGTCACGATGTGCCCGGAAGATTCCTCGACCTGGGCGAGAAAATAGGTTGCTTCGCTGGCGAAACGAGGATTCGCTCGCAGTTTCTGCCACAGAGGACGCGCCTCGTCCCACCGTTGCTGCTGCGTGGCCAGCATGGCATAACCGTAGGTCACACCGGTATCGTCCGGTGCCAGCCGATACAGCGTGCGAAACTGCGTCAATGCCTCGTCATAACGCTGCATGGCGACCAACTGACGTGCCAGACTGGTGCGCAACAGCCGATCGTCCGGGAAACGCTCGATCCCCTCGCGCAGCACCGCCACCGCCTCGTCGCGCCGCCTGTCATTCGCCAGTACCTGGGCCAGAAGTCGGTAGGGTTGAAGCCACTCGGGATTCTTCGCCATCGCCTGGCGCAACACCCGCTCCGCCTCATCCCAGCGCTGCTGCGCCGCCATCAGCACACCCAGCGCGTAGAGCGCCTTCGGCTCCTCCAGCCGGTCCGCCACCAGCCGACGCATGAGTTCCACCGCCGAAGACCTGTCGGCCTCGCGCGCTAACGCGCCAGCGATCAGCAACAGCCCATCCTTGCCCAGTGCCTCGGCAATCTTCTGCATCGCCCGCAGCTGCTGCAGCGCCTCGCCGTCGTGTCCCTGACGCAGCAGCGCCAGGGCGTAGTATTGGCGGGCAGCAAGATTGTTCGGCGCCAGACGCACCCACAGGGTGGCGGCCTGCAAGGCGATATCGGGGCGCTTCACATGCCAGGCGATGCGTGTCGCACGCTCGGCGGCATAGGGATCACCCGCCCGCCTCGCCGCCTCGAGGTAACCGCTGAGCGCCTCATCGAAATCCCCCAGTCGTGCACCAATCTCGCCGACGAGGTAATCGTAGAGCAGCGTCTGGTCCAGACCCACCGCAGCACGCTTGGGCTCGGGGAAAGGCAGCTGAGGACTTGCCTGGGAAACCTTGGCGGGAGCCAACGGAGGGGAGAATTCCTCGAGACCCGCACAGCCGCTCAGCAGAAGCAAAACAAAGAGGACCGATATCGACTTCATGGCACGAAGATTACCGGATGAA
>RFHJ01000287.1 GCA_003696905.1 Gammaproteobacteria bacterium
CGCCATAGCACTGGCCCACGAAGCTGACGAAGTAGCGCTTGTCCACCTTCGGCAGGTTGGCGAAGGCCTTGGGGTTACCGCCCGGGGGGAGGTAGAGGGCACGGGCGCCGGCAAGGCGGAACTTGACCACATCGGCGGGATCCTGGGCGGTGATGTTCAGATCGAAGGCGCGTGCGATGCCGGCATTGCCGGTCCACTGCCCGTCGCGGTATTTGCCCCAGAAACGATGGCTGTCGTCGAAGCCGAAGTTGAGGGTGATGATGCCCAGCTCGCCGATGCGGCGGATGGTCTCGGGATAGACCCAACGTCCCGACAGGTAGCCGAAGAAATGGGTGAGTGGACGCTCGGCATGGGCCTGGGCGACACGCCGATACAGCGCCTCGTTGAATGCCGGCTTGCCCCTGGCGTACCAGTCGGCGGCATGTTGGTCGTATTGGTCGCCCCAGTCCCACGGTACGGTTTCGGCGACCTCGGCCCAGCTGTCGATCAGTCCCGCCTGTTCCCAGTTGTGGTGCTTCACGGCGACGAATACCCGGGGCGGCTGTTCGTGTAGTCGCAGGCGCTGCTCGGGCGTGAAACGTTGCGCGAAATGTCGTTTTAATTCGTCTTCGATCGCCTGTTCAGGCAGGAGGGGACCGAGCCAGCGAGCGCTGCTCTCCAAGCGGAGGAGTTGTACCAGGGCGCGGCGCATGGGCAGGATCTACGCTGCCAATCGTTCGACGGTGGCTGCCAGGGTTGGCACGAAGGCATGGCCGGCCTGCAGTGCCGAGGCAAGCACCTGGGGATCTTCGACATATTCGTGGATCATCTGGTTGCGCAATCGCCGCATGTCTAACCACGCCTGCGCGTCTTCGATCAGCCCGATACGTTCCGCCCGGTCAAGGTTGTCGATGAAGGTCCGGGTCTTTTCGCCATGCGCCAACAGCCACGCAGGCAATAATTTGTCTCCCACGGTGTCCTGCAGACGGCCGAATCGTGCGACGAAGGCATCCACCCGTTCGCTCAGATCCACATCATTGTCGAGTGAGGCGGCCCGTTCCGTGTCGAATGGTTGTGAGAACAGACGTTCGTCAGTGAGTTGCAGGTGTCGAAGTTCCTTCCGCGCAAGCCCGACCAATCGTTCCAGGCGGTTCAGCTGGTAAGGATCGAGATTCACAGCACAATGCCCTCGCGTCGCGCCACCTCGTGAATCGGTAGCTCCCGCAGGTTGGGCGCGTGGAGTATCACATCGACTTTACGTCCTTCCATCAGACGGCTGACCCGCCCGGCGATGCGGGCCGCCAGCGGGGCAGGATCGTCCACGGGCCGGGGGACTTCCACGAGGAGGTCCACATCTCCGCCGCGTGCCAGGTCGTCCAGCCGGGAGCCGAAGAGGCGTACTGTTGCATCGCTACCCGCCTGCTCGGCTACGATCCGGCGGATGCCCTCGATCTGTTCCGGGGTGAGTCGCATGGGCGGATTATAGCCCCCTGGCGGGACGGGCCGGCAGCGCTTGCCGGTAGAGGCGCAGGGTCTGGGCCAGCATCCTGTCCAGGGTGAAGTGCGTGTTGGGGCGGATTTCGCCGGGGCTCTCGAGCAGTCTCGCGGTGGTCCGCCGCAGTGCGGCGAGATCGCCAAGTGGCACCCTGCCCGCCGGATAGAGCGCGGCCAGTATCTCGCCGACACCCCCATGATCGTAGCCGACAACCGGCACGCCGAGGGTCAATGCCTCGAGGGTGGTGCGGCCGAAGGACTCCGGTTTGGTGGACAGCGAGAAGACGATGTCGCTGATGGCGTAGATGTCGCGGATGTCGCTGCGGGAGCCGGTGAAGCTGACGTGCCTGGACAGGCCCTGCTGCTGCACCTTGCGGCGCAGCTCCTCGGCATAGGCGCGTCGGCGCGGGTCCTCGCCGCCGACGATCAGGCCGTGCACCGGGCGGCCTTCGGCGACCAGGGCGCCGACCAGGTCGATGAAGTCGTGGTGACCTTTGAGGCGGGTCAGTCGGCCGGGGAGGGTGAGCAGTTGCCGGTCGCGCGCCGCGGGGAATTGTTCAAAGAACTGCTGGCGCCATCCCGCCGAAGGCCGGTGGCCGCGGGGAAACTCGGCGGGGTCCACGCCGCGCGGGATGACCGCGATGCGCTCTTCGGGACAGTCGGGATAGTGCTGCCGAATGTAATCGCGCACCGTCCCCGAGACCGCGATCACCCGGTCGGCCCGGGTCATGATGGCGCTGTAGCGTGACACCGAATAGAGACCATGGACCGTGCTGATCCGCACCGGCCGCTCCTCGGGGACCATGCCGCGCAGGGCCAGCTCCAACACCCAGGCCGGCACCCGCGAGCGGACATGGACGATGTCGATCTGCTGTTCGCGCAGCAGGCGTCGCAGGGGGAGGACCCAGCGCAGGGTCGCCGGGTGCTTGCGGCCGATATCCCATTGCAGGTGTTCGCTGCCCCCTGCGGTCAGCTGTTCCACCATCCGCCCGCCGGCGGAGACCACCAGCGAGCGGTGGCCGGCCTCGACCAGGGCGCGGGCCACCTCCAGGGTGCCGCGCTCGACGCCGCCCCCTTCGAGGGCGGGCAGCAATTGCAGGACGGTCAGGCGATCGGCCATCGTTGCAATATGGCCTCGGCGCAGCGCCCCGCCTCGTCCAGCACCGGTGAGGGAGCCAATTGTCGGGTCTTCATCCAGGTCTCCCAGGGCGTGATCAGGTCCTGGTCCACGAGCCGGTCCACGCCGCGGCTGACCCGGGTGTCGCGGCGTCGCGGCACCGCCAGCAGGCCCACCGGCGCGCCGGCGCCGAGCGCCTCGTAGAGCATGGAGACGCTGTCCTCGCTGACCCAGATCTGTCCGGCCTCGCGCATCCGTTCCTGGATTTCGCCGGCCTCACACTCTGCCCAGTGCAGCAGTCTTGCGTTGGGCAGGCCCTCCAGTGCTTGCAGGGTGTCGGGTGGGGTGCGAGGGGAGTCGCCGATCAGGAACTGTATTTCGGGCTGCGCCCTTGCCACCTCGCGGACCTGGTGCCCGATGGCGGGTGCATCCCAATCGTGATGTCGGGAGGGGCCGCCGAGCAGGAACAGTCCTCGGCTCGGGTCCGGTTGTCCACCCGGTCGGACGCCGTGCAGCACGCCCCGGGTGGCGATCACGTTGTCCCGGGCCGGCGGGGCGTCGTGTTCGGGAATCAGGCACAGGTCGAACCAGCGCAGTGGCAGCG
>RFHJ01000288.1 GCA_003696905.1 Gammaproteobacteria bacterium
AAAGGCGGCACGCGCCTTGGCCTCCTCCGAACGCCCTTCCGCAATCAACAGCGTCACCTCCAGCACGCCGAGGGTGGGATCGTCCGGATCGAGCCGCTGCGCCTCCTGGAATGCCGTCCATGCCGCCTCCTGTTCCCCCCGATCCATCATGATGATTGCCTGGCGCTGCAAGGCCACCGCCCGCATGGCGGAATCCTTCGATTCCAGAGCTCTTTCGACCAGTCGTTCCTTCTTGCGAGGATGACCGAAGTCATTGTAGAGGTCGACCAACAGGTCGAAGGCGAACGCCATCTGCCCATCCCAGTCCTCGTGGGCGGCAAGAAAGGCCTCGAGAAGTTTCATCGCACGCCGCTCCTGCCCCTGTTCAATCCATTCGTGGGCAACCCCACCCACCTCCTCCGGACTCAGCTGGCGAAAACCGATCTCCTTGAAACGGCTCTGCGGCCAATCCCGCAGAACGTAGCGCAGCAAGGGCATTGGCCCGTCCAGGGATGGTGCATTGGCGCAGCAATGCTTGTACTTCTTGCCGGAACCGCAGGGACAAGGCCGGTTGCGCTCGGGCTTGAGCAACTTGCGGGTACGAAAGCCGAGTGCTGGATCGGGGCATTGGCTCCAGACCGCGCGCCCGATCACGTGACACAGGCCGGCGATTCCCTGTTCCTCCAGGTCATTGGGAAAGAGCTCTTCGATCAGGGGCGGCAAAACCTCCTTCAGCGTATCGAGGTAGGTGGAGAAATCGTCCTGCTTCAGAAATCGATTCACCGCAACGCCCAGCAGCAGATCGAAGGTTTCGGTCTTTTCGGCAACATCGTGCGGTAAGTCACCGTCTCTCATGGCATCCTCTCATGGCGTTCTCTCAATCATTGGCCGGCGATACGCCGCTCCCACGCCTGCTGCTGGCCCGGCAGCGCCCTCAGGCTCTCCAGTAGGCGTTGCCGCCACAGATCCCGGAAGCCGGGATCCTCCAAGGCGCGCACCGCCGGAGTATCTTCCTGGTAATTCGCCCTCACGGTAGCGGCGAAGGCAAGGAAGTGATGGCGGATGGTGCCGGGCATGGAAGATGCCATTGCCTGCTCCATGCCGTGCAGACGTTCCCCCACCTTCCGACGGACCCGACGATACTCCCGCAGCAGTTGGCCTTCCACCGCGGACAGCACCTTCGCAATCCGCCTCTCTTCGGGCACCTGTGACGGATAATCCGATTCGACCAGCTCGACCACGGTGAACAGCATCCAGTCTCCCAGGAACTGGCGCCGGTATTCGTCGGATAGATCGATGCCCCCGTGATGGCGCACCACCCCGGGACGACACTCTGCACGGCCGCTGCCGGACTCGGTGCGTCGATGCAGCAACGGCAAGTTGGCCTGGGCGAAAGCTGGACCGAGACGCGCCTGCAAGAGCCGGCCCAGGGTGGGACCAGCCATGCGCAGCTTGAGGTTGGCGAACGGGATACCGTGGCGCAGGCCGGCATGATTGAGGACATAGTTGCCGGTGTAAACGGTGCGCGCCGGCGCCAGGCTCTGTTCGATCGGTGTCGGCGTAAAACGGGTCACCCGAGTCGGGTGTTCGCCATCGAAGAAGCGGCCCAGCTGGCTGCCCAGATGCTCGAGCATATCATCATGGTTGTGGGGCATCGGGAGGGGGCAGGCATAGACGAAATCGCCCTTCGTCTGCAGACCGAACAGCCCCGCCATGTCGTGATAGGCGCCATGGCCGGCATCCCCCCCTCCTTGGTGAAAACAACAGGGTCGATCCAGGGCAGGCAGTGCCCGATCGAGTACGGACAGCAGGTCCTGCAACAGGGTCCCGGCCATCACCGCAGGCGATACCGGGGGATCGCCGATTACCTTGCCGGTGAGCACCTCCAGCCCGTGCACGCGAAACATTCGGTCAATGTGCCCGGCATGATCCAGCAGAAAGAGGGGATCCCCGTTCGCCTCGCCGAGATGAAAGGCCTGGTCGCTGTCGATGAAGTGGAACAGCGTATCCTCGAAGCCCTGATGCGCCAGCCACAGCTTGGCGATGTTGCGGGTGACCGAGGCACCCTTGTGCCCCAGCCCGTCCGGCGAGTGCTCACCGAGAAACAGCGGCAGCTCTGACTGCCACCGTTGCAACAGCCCCCATTGCTCCGACAGCCCCAGATAGTGGCTGTCCAGGCCACGGTGGTTCATCTCGTCGATCAGGGCGCGATTCGCCTCGCGGCTCGCTTCCCGGGCAGAATCCTCGACCAGCAGTAGACGCAATCCACCAGGATAGGCGAACCGCCCCCTCGCCCCCAGCAGGCTCTCGAGACACTGACGCAACTGGCGCGGCCGATCGGCCACCGGGATCACCACCAGGATGGGGTGCGGCGCTACCGTCTCTTGGCCCATCTCGCGGCAGAAGGCGGCATACAGATTCTGCAGCTCGACCGAGGGGTCGTCCCAGAGCCGCTGTTCGAGCAGAGGCAGAACGGCGGCATGGCTCTGGCCCGCCGGCTCCAGGTCCAGCAACGCCGTTGCCTGGCGCAGCGCGGGGGCGTCCATTCAATGGCGACGGGAGCTGTAGTTGGGGAAGGCGTCCCGGTCGAGCATGACCTCGATCAGGGTTCGGCCGTTGACGAAATCCACTTCGTCGAAGACGCGTTCCACATCCTCGGCCGTCTCCACATGCTGAAACGCCATGCCGAAGCTGCCCGCAAGCTGTCGATAGTCCGGATTCGTGAAATCGCAGTCGATATAGCGCTCGCCATAGTTCTGATACTGATTCTTGCGAATCAGTCCCATGGTCCCGTTGTTGAACAGCACCACCGTGATCGGGATGTCGTAGTTGACTGCGGTCAGCAGCTCCATGCAGCACATCTGGAATCCCCCGTCCCCCAGGATCGCCATGGCCGGTTC
>RFHJ01000038.1 GCA_003696905.1 Gammaproteobacteria bacterium
AGGGGCTGGCCCGCACCTTTGATCTCGACTGCCGTGCCAGGTGGTGGGTTTCGCGGAGCTCAACCGCGGCTACGGGAGGTCGCTGCGGAACAGCTCTGGGACGAGCAGCCGGGGGGCATCATGCCGAGCCGTCGTTACTTTGGCCTCTTTGCTGTTCTTCGCGTCCTTTGCGGTCAGAGCCTTTCCACGTGACCCAAAACCGGCCACCGCCCCAAGCCGAATACTTTGACCTTCTCCTGTCAGAATCCTAGAATCGTCTCATGTTCGAGGCCCTGAGAACGCGCCATTACACCCGAGGCATCGCCAGCACATTGGCGATGCTGATGTTCGTGCAGGTGCTGTTGCCGATTCAGGCTCATGCGCGATTCGAACGCGGCGCCTCGGGCTTCACCGTGGTCGTCTGTACCCTGCAAGGGACTCGTGACGTCGAGATCGGTCTGGACGATCCCGACGGGGTCGTCCCGGGTCATGACTCCGCGGCGATGGTCTTCTCCGACCTGCTCAACCATTTCACCCCAATCGCCCCCCCGATCCGTCCGCCCGTCGCGGTGCTGCAGCGCATCGGCATCTGGCAGGACGGCCAACCGACGCCGGCTCATCTCCCTCCCCCGCGAGCCAGCAGCCGCGGCCCACCGCTGGCCTGATTCTTCCCGACCGCCCTTGATTTCCGGGAGCCCGCGGCTTTCCCGGCCGTGCCGTCCACCTGATCGTGGCCGTTTGCATGGCATCGCAGTCTTTTTGTTTTCGAAGAAACGGAGTACCTGAAAATGAACCTCAAATCCATAACCGTTGCCGTCAGCCTCTTGTGTGCGTCACCTTTCCCTGCTTTCGCCGCCGACAGTGACGCATTGAAGGTCGAGAATCCCTATGCCCGCGCCGTTCCGCCCACGGCACAGAACAGTGGTGCCTTCATGGTGCTGCGCAATGAGAGCGATCGGCCCATCAAGGTGGTCGACGCCGAATCGGACGTATCGAAGGTGACCGAGCTGCATACCCACATCCACGACAAGGGCGTCATGCGCATGCGCCGCGTCGAGTCGATCGAAGTGCCCGCGAAGGGTACGGTCGTGCTCCAGCCTGGCGGCTACCACGTTATGTTGATCGGTCTGAAGCACCCCCTCAAGCCGGGTGATCCCGTACACATCGAATTGAGGCTCGGTGATGGCAGCAAGGCATCTGTCGACCTGAAGGCCCGCCACACCGGCATGATGCACATGCAGCACATGCAGCACATGGAACCTATGCGGCATACCGCTGACAAACACTGAGTCGTATCGAGCATCTCCCCAATCCACTGGATTGGCTTGCCGGGGCCCTGCCCCGGTTTTTTTTGGAGGGCGCCAGCATGGCGCACAAAAACGTCGGCGGCAGGGATACCGCCGTCGAGCCTATGCTGCACAGGGATGTGCGAATACCGCGCGAGGCAGGATGCCGGGAACGGCCAGGGATCTATTCGCGCCGTTTACCCAGGCAGGCAACTCGCTCTGTCCAACTTAGATGACATTACCCTGCCCTCGACGTCTGGAGCGTTGCGGCAAAACGCAAAGGGGGCTAAATTGCGCTTTCGGTCGTACTGCAACCGTTCACAGTGAAAGGGGACAACAACATGCTCAAGAAAATACTGCGTCTGGCTCTCACGGCTGCGCTTGCACTGGGGCTCGCCGCTGGCGCCCAGGCCGCGCAAAAGGTCTATAAACTGAAACTGGCCGAAACCTGGCCGCCCAACTTTCCGATCTTCGGTGATGCCACCAAGAAACTGGCCAAGCTGGTGGACGAGATGTCCAACGGCCGGCTGAAGATCACCATCGATTCCAAGAACAAGCACAAGGCCCCCTTTGGTATCTTCGACATGGTGCGTTCGGGTCAGTACGACCTGGGGCATTCCGCCTCCTATTATTGGAAGGGCAAGGATCCCAACACGCTGTACTTCACCACCATGCCGTTTGGCATGACCGCGCCCGAGCAATACGCTTGGTTCTACTATGGCGGCGGCATGGAGCTGATGAAAAAGGTCTACGACAAGTACGGTCTGCTCTCCTTTCCCGGCGGCAATACCGGCAACCAGATGGGCGGCTGGTTTCGCAAGGAGATCAAATCGCTGGACGACCTGAAGGGGCTGAAGATGCGCATCCCCGGCTTCGCCGGCGAGGTGCTGGCCAAGGTGGGTGCGAAGCCGACCAACATCCCGGCGGGCGAGCTGTATACCGCCCTGGAGCGCAACACCATCGACGCCCTGGAATGGGTCGGCCCCTCGCTGGACCTGCGCATGGGCTTCCACAAGATCGCCCCCTACTACTACACCGGCTGGCATGAACCGGCCACCGAACTGCAGTTCCTGGTCAACAAGCGCAAGTTCAACAAGCTGCCCAAGGACCTGCAGGCGATCCTCGTGACCGCCATGAAGTATGTGGCATACGACATGTACGCCCGCTCCTACCACGACAGCGCGGTGAACTGGGAGAAGATCAAGAAGGAATATCCCAACATCAAGATCCGCACCTTCCCCAAGGACGTCATCGCCGCGCTGCACAAGGCCAACGAGGAGCTGCTCGACGAGCGCGCCGCCAAGGACCCGCTGGCCAAGGAGATCATCGAGTCGCAGCGCGCCTATCTGCGCAAGGTGCGGGCCTGGACCAACATCTCCGACAAGGCCTACCTGAACTCGGTGGGCGACATGATGGAGTAGAGGGAAGGATTTTGGCGGCCCCCGTCGGGATGGATTCCGACGGGATCAGGGCTCCGTCATCTAAATTCGTGAGCTGTTGAAAAAAGGAGCGGGTCGTCTGCCCGGAAAACGTCGGCGGCAGGGATGCCGCCGTCGAGCCTACAGGGATGTATCTACGGCGTTTTTCCGGGCAGACGACCCGCTCCGATACAGTTAGATGACGTTACCCTGCCGACGGGACACCGAGGCCTTATCCCCAAGGGCGGCAATGGGTTACCATTGCCGCCTTCTTTCTGGCCTTTTCGGAGCCCGAACGATGTCCATGCTGTTGTTGAAGGCCGAGGCGGTATTCGCCCGCTTCTCGATCTGGATCGGCTATTTCTCGGCGACGCTGCTGTTGTTACTGGTGGCCAACGTCTTCTACGACGTGATCATGCGTTATCTGTTCAACGACGTCTCCATCGGTATGCAGGAACTCGAGTGGCATCTGTACTCGATGATCTTTCTGTTCGGCGTAGCCTATGCGCTACAGACCGACGGTCACGTGCGGGTGGACATACTGTATGAGAAGGCCAGCCCTCGGACCCAGGCGATCATCGACATCTTCGGTACCGTGGTCTTTCTCTGGCCCTTCTGCTTTCTGGTTGCCGACTATGGCATCGACTTCGCACGCGAGGCCTTCGAGTTGGGCGAGCGCAGCGGCGATCCCGGCGGCCTCCCCTATCGCTGGATCATCAAGAGCATGATCAGCATCTCCTTCGTCTGTGTG
>RFHJ01000039.1 GCA_003696905.1 Gammaproteobacteria bacterium
GCCGAGCTGGGTGTCGGTTGCATCGGTGCCCTGGTGCGGGATGCGGAAGGCAGGGTGATCGCCGGCCTCTCGGTATCGGCTCCCATCGAAAGGCGGCGGACCGAGTGGATCCCGGTATTGATGGAGGCCGCGGACGAGTTGTCCCGGCGCATGGGCTATCGGGGAGAGCAGTAGCCCCGGGGCGAGGAGGATAAGCCTGGCGACCGGGTGGCTTTGGGAGCGGGCTTTCGCGTTCGCGCTGGCAGCATGTTACACTACAGGCACATGGTGCATTTCGGTCCGCGCCATTCCGGCCGTTCCGGCCCGTTTCCCTAATGAACGAATAACAGGTCGTCCCCAGACCGTAGCCGGGCTTCAGGCCCCGCGGGGAAGATCACGGAAACTCCTAAATCATGACGTTTGAGCGACTCGGCCTGTCGGCCGACCTATTGCGCGCCCTGTCCGACCAGGGCTATACCGAACCCACCCCCATTCAGTCCAAAGCCATTCCGGTCATCCTCGAAGGCAAGGACATCCTTGCCGGGGCCCAGACCGGGACCGGCAAGACCGCGGGCTTTACCCTGCCGCTGCTGCAGCGCCTCAGCGACGCCGGCCCCGCGAAACACATTCGCGCCCTGATCCTCACCCCTACCCGCGAGCTGGCGGCGCAGGTCGGCGAGAGCGTGGAGACCTACGGGCGCTATCTCGACCTCAGGTCCACGGTGATCTTCGGCGGGGTCAAGATCAACCCGCAGATCGCCGCATTGCGCAAGGGAGCGGATATATTGGTGGCGACACCGGGCCGTCTGCTCGACCACGTGGGGCAGGGGAACATCGATCTGTCCGGCATCGAAGTGCTGGTGCTCGACGAGGCCGACCGGATGCTCGACATGGGCTTCATCCACGATATCCGCAAGGTCCTGGCGCTGCTCCCGGAGCGGCGTCAGAATCTGTTGTTCTCGGCCACCTTCTCGGCCGAGATCCGCGAACTGGCGGATCGCCTGCTGGACGATCCGGTGTCGGTGGACGTGGCACCACGTAACACCGCGGCGGAGACGGTGGCGCAAAAGGTCTACCGGGTCGACCGTGAGCGCAAGAATGAACTGCTCGCCTGGCTCATTGGACACAACGACTGGCGCCAGGTACTGGTCTTCACCCGTACCAAGCATGGTACCAACCGTCTGGCACAGTATCTGGAGAAGGCCGGCATCAGTGCCGCGGCGATTCATGGCAACAAGAGCCAGGGCGCACGCACCCGGGCACTGGCCGGCTTCAAGCGGGGCGATGTCCGGGTGCTGGTCGCGACCGACATCGCGGCACGGGGTCTGGACATCGATCAGCTGCCCCATGTGGTGAATTTCGAGTTGCCCAATGTGGCCGAGGACTATGTGCACCGCATCGGCCGCACCGGACGGGCTGGCTGCGAGGGTGAGGCGATCTCCCTGGTGTGCGTGGACGAGGAGCGGCTGCTGCGGGACATCGAAAAACTGCTCGGTCGTTCGCTGCCGAGCGAGGTGGTGTCCGGGTTCGAGCCAGATCCCTCCATCAAGCCGGAGCCGATACAGGGCCGCGGGCGCCGTGATGCCGGCAAGGGACGGCCAGGCGGCAGGAACGGACCGCGCAATGGCAAGCGGCGCGCCCGTCGGGCAGCGTCTGGTCGCGATAGTGGCAAGCCGGCAAAGGCGGTGCAGAAGAGCAAGCCGCTGCCGCGTGACGACAACGGCGATGTCAATGGCAATACCCTGTTCACCGACAACAGTAATCGGGACCCGGTGATGCTTGCAGGTGGTTACGAGATAGCGCGGCGCAAGAAGCGCGCGGCTGGCAAGCGCAAGCCGGGTTCTCAGGCCAAGAATACCAATGGCAAGCGGCGCAGCGGCAATGGCGCACGCCGTCGATCGTCTACCGGGATACGTTGAGCCATCGAGTGACCTGCCTGTGTGGTGCGGTTCGCGGGGCTCACCACGTCCTACACTTAGCACAGGCCGTAGGATGCGGTGAGGGGCGAACCGCATCGTTCACCTCGGGACGGAGTGGAAGGCGGTCGCATCAGGGGTCGGAGTCGTTCGACACCGCCAAAGCCAATCCCCGCTATGCTCGGAAACGACTCCGACCCCGGGGCGGTGTGGCCAAGCCTTCATGGCGGCTAGATGAAAGAAAGGATCTCCCGTTCGATATCGGCCTTGTCGATCACCGTCGGCTGGGCGATGGGCCTGTCGAACAAGGCAGCGATCATCGGCGGAATGGGTAACCCCGTTTTCTGCGAGATCGATTTCAGTGCGTCGATATCGTGCGCGTCGACCTCGCCGCTCAGCGCATGGGCGATGGTGGGCGAGAACTTGGTCCACTCCGCGGTGGAATAGACGATATCCGGCAGATCCTTGTCGCGGCAACTGCGATGGGCCTTGAGGCAGGTGGAGGTATGCGGGTCCATCAGATAGCCCTGCTCGAAATGCTCGCGGATCGTGGCCTCCACTTCCCCGTCGGTGGCGAAATCGGCGGCGAAGATCGCCTGTACCTGGGCGGTCTCCGTATCGCTGAGCTGGTAATGGCCCTGCTCGTCCAGGGAAGCCATCAGTTCCCGGGTCCGCTGGGGGCCAAACAGGTCGAACAGCACCCGTTCGACGTTGGAGGACTTGAGGATGTCCATGGCCGGTGAGCTGGTGGGTACCACCTTGCGGTGGCGTAGATCGTAACGGCCATGGCGTACGAAGTCGGTCAGGATATTGTTCTGGTTCGACGAGATCAGGATCTTCTCGACCGGCAGTCCCATCTTCATCGCATAGTAGCCACCGAGGGCATTGCCGAAGTTGCCGCTGGGGACATTGAGGTAGACCTTCTCACCCAGCGCGATCGCTCCTTGGCGGACCAGTTCCAGGTAGCTGTGGATATGGTAGATCTGCTGGAAGATGATGCGTCCGAAGTTGACCGAATTGGCGGCCGACAGTCGTGTCTTGCGCTCGCGTAGTGCGGCATGAAAGCGTTGCGAGCCGAGGAGCGACTTGAGCGCGGTCTGGGCGTCGTCGAAGGCGCCATGGATGCCGATCACCTTCAGGTTGGGGGCGTCCTCGGTGACCATCTGCAGGCGCTGCACATCGGAGGTCCCGCCGTCCGGGTAGAGGCAGGCCACCTTGACGTTGGGTTGGTTCTTGAAGGTCTCCAGGGTGGCCGGCCCCGTATCGCCACTGGTGGCGGCGAGAATCAGATAATGTTCGTTGCGAGCTTGCGCGAGCGCCGAGAGCACCACCCCGAACGGCTGTAGCGCCATGTCCTTGAAGGCCCGGGTGGGGCCGTGGTAGAGCTCGCTCACGAACAGGTCGTCGGTGACCTTCACCACCGGAACGGGCTGGGCGGGGTCGTCGAAATGGTCGTAGCGGTCGAGGGCTCGTTGCAATACCTCGGGGGCGATATCGATGGCAAAGGCCTCGAGCACCGCGCGTGCCAATACCTTGTAGTTGCTGTCGCGGTGGCGTTGCAGGAAATCGGCGCCCAGATCGGGAAACCGTTCGGGGACGTACAACCCGCCAAAGGACGCCATGGGATTGAGGATGGCCTGGGAGAAGCTCACCCGGGCAGGGCGGCTGCCGTCGTTGCCGCGCGTTTCGATGAATTGCATGGGGATCGGTCTGGGCTCGATGAAATGGCCGGGAATTATAGCCCCCGGCACACGCCCTTTCACCTGTCGGAATCGAAATGGGAGGCCGGCTTTTGCAATGCGTCGCCGGGCGGGCCAGAATGCGCCGCCGTGTGCACGATAGAGGCAGGTCTCGCATGTCCGAGCTTTCCGAAACCAGGTCGCCCCGCCGGCTGCTGCAGGCACTGAATCCCAAACAGGCCATTGCCGGCATCCTCTTCCTGGGGGCGGCGCTGGCGCTGGGGCGCATGGTACCGAGTGTGGAGATCGCCTGGGTCACCGCCATCCTGCTGTTCACCATCTACCTGTTCGCCTTCGAGGTGGTCAGCGTCGATGTGGCCGCGGTACTGGTGATGGTCGTGCTGGGACTGAGCTCGCTCACCGCACCCCTGATGGGCCTCTCCGAAGGGCTGGTGGACAATCAGCATCTGTTCGACGGCTTTGCCTCCAATGCGGTGATCTCGATCATCGCGGTGATGATCATTGGTGCAGGCCTGGACAAGACCGGTGTCATGACCCGTGTCGCAGCCCTGATCCTGGAGTGGGGTGGCAAGACCGAGGCGCGCATCATCCCCATCATTTCGGGAACCGTCGCCTTCATCTCTTCGTTCATGCAGAACGTGGGTGCAGCGGCCCTGTTCCTGCCGGTGGTGTCGCGCATCTCCGCGCGGTCGGGGATCCCGATGTCGCGGCTGCTGATGCCGATGGGATTCTGCGCCATCCTGGGCGGCACCGTGAGCATGGTCGGTTCGAGTCCGCTGATTCTGCTCAACGACCTGATGCTCACCTCCAACCAGGCCCTGCCACCGGATCAGCAGATGGCGCCCTGGGGGTTGTTCTCCGTTACGCCGGTGGGTGTGGTGTTGGTACTCACCGGTATCTTCTATTTCGTGATCGCCGGGCGTTTCGTGCTGCCGGTGACCGAGAGTGAGTCGAGCACCACTGGCTCGGACGCCCTGGGCTACTTCCATGATGTCTACGGCGTGGACTACAGCCTGTCGGAGGTGGTGGTACCGGACGACAGCCCGTTGGCGGGCAAGCAGCTGGACGATGTGGAGACCGCCTACCGGATCCGGGTGATCGCGCACAAAAGGCCCGGTGGAGAGGTGAACTTCGGCCCGGGCACCCTGGCGCGGGATACGGAGATCGTAGCAGGCATGGTGCTCGGCATCGTGGCCGACCCCAACGATCTGGACCACTTCGTCGAGAAACACGGGCTGCGCAAGCGCGACCAATTGCGGACCTTTGCCGAGGCGCTCTCGCCGCGCCGCTCCGGTATCGCGGAGATCGTCGTTCCGCCCGGCTCCAATCTGATCGGCAAGAGTGCGCGCGACCTGTGGCTGCGCAAGATCTACGGTCTCGCCCTGGTCGGATTGCACCGCAACGGCAAGACACTGCGTGAGGGCGACGATATCCGCAACATTCCCTTTCAGGCCGGCGATACACTGGTGGTACACACCCCCTGGAATGTGCTGGAGAGGATCGAGAAGGACCGCCGCAATTTCCTGGTGGTCACCACCGAATTTCCGCGCGAGGAGAAGCTTCGGCCCCACAAGGTGCGTTGGGCCGCGCTGTTCTTCTTCGTTGCCCTGAGCATGGTGCTGTTCACCGATATTCGGCTGTCGGTCGCACTCTTGACCGGCGCAGTGGGTATGGTGCTCTCGGGGGTACTCAAGATCGAGGAGGCCTACGAGGCAGTGAGCTGGAAGACGGTCTTCCTGTTGGCCTCGCTGATTCCTTTGGGGCTGGCGGTGGAGACCTCGGGCACGGCGCGCTGGATCGCCCAGGAGGTGGTAGGGCTGGTCGGCGATGCCTCGCCCTGGATCATCCAGACGGCAATCGCGGTTCTGGCGACCTTCTTCACCCTGGTAATGTCGAATGTCGGTGCCACCGTGCTGCTGGTGCCGCTGGCGGTGAACATCGCCATCCAGGTGGGTGCGGATCCGGCGGTCTATGCCCTGACGGTGGCGATCGCCACCTCGAACTCTTTCATCATTCCCACCCATCAGGTCAACGCCCTGATCATGGGGCCCGCCGGTTACCGGGTGCCCGATTTCATGCGAGCCGGGGGCATCATGACGGTGCTTTTCCTGGTGGTGATGATGCTGATGATGAAACTGGTCTATTGAGGTGACGGCCAGGGGCCGCCCGGCAGGCGGACCCCTCAGGCGGCTGGCTAGAGATCAGGCAGACAGCAGCCTCGGGACATCCACCTGATCGAAGCCGCGCTCGCGCAGGTGATCGGTGAGGAACTGTTGTCCCAGGCGTAACACCTGGCGTAGCTCGTCGGGCTCTATTTCCAGCATCTGTTCGGCGACCACCTCTTCAGGGATGTGTTCTCGATAGACCAGGGTGAGTGCCCGCCGCCAAAGCGTGGGCATGGCGCCGAGCAGTTCATAGCAGGCGTCTATGGCCTCGGTCTCGGCAGCCTGATCCGGTGGCGGGATCTCGGCGTCTGCGATCAGGTCTTCGATGTGCAGGTCTTCGTCGGGCTGGTAGAACTCATTGATCTCTTCCTCGACCATGTCTTCGGCCTGGTCCTGCGCATCTTCCGGCACCTCGCCTTCGAGCGAAACCAGCTTCTCCTCACTCAGGCGGAGCCGCTTGACCTCTTCTTCGAGGATGTCGGTGACCGTCTTGATGGCGGTGCGATAGAGGCCTTCCTCGTCGTGTGGCACGTCTTCCCAGTGTTTCTGGATACGCACATACATCTCGTCGCGCACATCGGCCAGGGTGGGATAGTCCTCCGCGAGCAGGCCGCTGGCGCGCAGATAGGTCAGCTCGTGGCGAAGCCAGGATTCGAGCCGTGGCAGCAGGCTGGCCAGTGAGACCTCGACCTGTTGTTGCACCTCGGCACCGACACCGCCGATCTTGCCTTTCAGCTCGCGCAGGCGTCTGCGGCGAGCCTTGCGTTTCCACTCCGACTGATTGCCGATGTGACTGCGATGACGCTCTGCCTGCCGGGCCAGTTCGGAAAATGCTTCATGCAGTGCCTTTTCCAGTGTCTCGTCGGTGCCCTGGGCCACCAGCACCTTGCGCGGTGGCAGCTGGATGCGCAGGGTCACCCGGTGGTCCAGCTTGCGCTTTTCCAGCGTCACGTGCAGGCGTAGCTCGGCCGTGTCGAAGGCCTCCACGGCCGGGCGCAGGTGGCGGTCAGCCAGTTTTTCGACCGATTGCCGTGCCTTTTCATGGCCCTCTTTGGGCAGGTTGCGATAGGTGATGTCGATCTTCATGGCTGACGCCTCCCTTGTTCTCGTTTTCTTTGCATCAGGGTGTGGTTCACCGTTCAGTAGGCCGTGCCAAAGTGCGGATCGACATCGTTCCACAACCGTGGCAGGCCGGCCAGCAGGTGAATGGTGAATACCGGCCCATAGGGGAACAGCGAATACAGATACTTCTTGCCGCCCTTTTCGGCAAAGGCCTTCAGCAGCACCCGATAGACCCGGTAGGCCTTGGTCGCCTCATTGGCGCTCAGCTTGCCATACCGGCAGGTCTCGCTGCGCTCGCCTTCCAATTCGCTCTCGCAGTCGGGGTCGCTCTGACAGTCGACATACTGCCAGTATTCCCGCGCGTTCTGATATTTGGGTTCATGGGTCTCGGTACAGAAGGCATAGAAGTCGAGCAGAAAGTGGATGACGTCCCAATGTGCGTCGGTGAGTTCCAGATCGACTTCCTCGGCATTCTTGCGAATACGGTCGAGCAGTTCCTCGCGCGGCGTGTCCTTGACGATCTGTGCCGGCGGGAAGTCAGCGGGTGGCAACACGATGGGGGCCAGTTTCTCGAGCATGACTTCGAGTTTTTCGTCACCAGCATTCATCTTCAAGTTTCTCCTTGGTTATTTGTTCGTCTCGGCTTGTTGCATGGTGGGGGCGCGAGGAGTTGAATTCAAGGAACTTGCGCCCTTTCGAGGAGAAGACAAAAAATATGTCCGACCATCTCTTGCTCGACCTGATGACCCTGCTGCTGGGCAGTGCACTGCTGGTGGCCCTGTGTCATCGTCTGGGTCTTTCCACCATCATCGGCTATCTGGTCTCGGGACTGGTGTTCGGTCCCCATGGCATCGGTCTGTTGCAGCAGGAAGATGCGCTCCAGGTATTGGCCGAGGTTGGGGTGGTGTTGCTGATGTTCACCATTGGGCTGGAGTTTTCCTTGCCCCGCCTGCTGGCCGCCCGTCGTCTGGTGCTGGGGCTGGGCGGGGCCCAGGTACTCCTGGTGACCGTGCTCTTCGCCGCAGGGTCGCTGTTTCTCGGAGCCGATCCTGCGTTTTCTGTGGTATTGGGCGGCGCCTTCGCCATGTCGTCGACGGCGATCGTTCTCAAGCAGCTGGGCGAGCAGGGCGAGCTGCGCACCCAGCATGGCCAGGTGGCGACGGGTATCCTGCTGTTTCAGGATGTGGCGGCGATCCCATTTCTGGTGCTCTTGCCGTTGTTGGGCGAGCCAACGGTCGGCTTCTTGCCGATATTGGGGTTGACCCTGCTCAAGGCGGCGGGGGTGTTTCTGCTATTGGCAACCCTGGGACGGGGGCTCTTGCCCGGCGTATTGCATTGGGTCGCCGACACCCGCTCCCTGGAGTTGTTCATGCTCGCGGTGTTGGCCCTGGCCTTGGGTGCGGCGGGGCTTTCCGTGGCGGTGGGATTGTCCGCCACCCTGGGGGCCTTCATGGCGGGCATGCTGCTGGGCGAGACCCATTTTCGGCATCAGGTGGAGGCGGATATCCGCCCCTTCCGGGATCTGATGCTAGGCCTGTTCTTCATCAGCGTGGGGACCCAGCTGGATCCGGGAGTTCTCCTCCGTGAGCCAATGTGGATCGTGACCATCGTCGCCCTTCTGGTGTTGCTCAAGGGTGGGGTGATAATGGTGCTGGTACGGCTGTTCGATTATCCCTGGCATGAGGCGGCCCGAGCCGCCATCGCCCTGGCGCACGGGGGCGAGTTCGGTCTGCTGCTGGTGTCCCAGACCCTGCTGCTGGGGCTTCCCGGCACCTTCCCTCTGCAACCGATACTGGCGGGTCTGATCGTCAGCATGCTGCTGGCGCCGCTGCTGGTGCGCTACAACGCACACATCGTGCAGCGTGTGCGCGGAGGGACGGTGCTCGTGGAGGGTGAGCCGGAAAACATGCCGGCCGAGACACGGGATCTGATGGACCATGTCATCGTCTGTGGTTTCGGTCATCTGGGTTTGGGCGTGGCGGCGGTACTCGAAGAGAGTAACGTGCCGGTACTGGGCATCGATCGCGATGCGCGCCGTGTCCGTGAATGCCGCGCCAATGGCCACGAGGTCCTGTTCGGTGATGCCGGCAACGCGGTAATGCTGGAATTGGCTGGCGTGGAGCGGGCGCGTGCCCTGGCGATTACCTTTCACGACCCGGAAGATGCGCGCAGGATTATTGCCCAGGCCCTGCGGCTGCATCCGCAGTTGCCTATCCTGGTGCATACCCGCCACGGCTGGGATCAGGCTGAGGAGTCGTTGCCCGAGAGCGTGACTATCTTCGACAGTACCCTGGAGAGCAGTCTGATGTATGCCCGGGCGCTGATGCTGATGGCGGGAATGGACGACAAGTTGAGCGAAAAGGCGGTCAACGCGGTTCGCGCAGACGACTATTCCGTCCTGCGCCAGTTCGACTGATCATGGGCGACTTCGTGTATGTCCCGCCGCAAGGGACGCCACCCGTGGTGTACCAGGACGAAGATCTGCTGGTGGTCGACAAGCCCGCGGGCTTGCTCTCGGTTCCCGGCCGAGGAGCAGACAAGGCCGATAGCGCACTGACCCGGATTCAGCGGCAGTGCGGGGAGGCCCTGGTGGTGCATCGACTCGACATGGCCACCTCGGGCCTGCTGTTGTTTGCCCTGAATCGCAAAACGCAGTCGTACCTCGGGCGTCTGTTCAGCGCGCGCCGGGTCTTCAAGGCGTATGAGGCGATCGTCGAGGGCCTGCCTGGGGCAACGACAGGCGTGATCGAGCTGCCACTCGCGAGCGATTGGCCGAATCGCCCGCGGCAGCAGGTGGATTGGAGGCGAGGCAAGTCGGCGATCACTCGATGGGAAGTGATGACACGTGATCGACCCTCGCGTACCGCCAGGATGCGGCTGCTACCGGTGACAGGCAGAAGCCATCAGCTGCGGGTGCACATGCAGGCACTCGGCCATCCGATTATCGGCGACGAGTTGTATGGTGGCAGGGAGGCTTTACGGCTGATGCTGCATGCAACGCGGTTGGCCTTTGCCCATCCGCGCGATGGCAGAACAGTGGTGGTCGAATGCACGGCGCCTTTTTGAGCGGAGGGCTAGCTCTTCTTTGCGCTGGCCAGCCGGAATATGTCGGCGAGGTCGTCCAGCATTTCGCTTTCCACCACCTCGATCCCGGTAACGGGCGACCAACATGCCTTCGACCGGGGTTGAGAGCCGGCCGGAGAGGTGGACGGTTCGAGGTCTTTCTCCTTCTCCCCCGAGATACGGACGGCAATCTGCAGTGCCTCGGCGAGACCGGATTCCGGTGCCGGAGAGGCGGGTGATTCCGTGGCTCGCTCGTCTGGAGATGGTAGGTCGTCTCTCGTGGCCTCTTGCGTTTCTTCTTCCGAACGCGATGACGTGATCGGGGGCGCCAGAGATGCCTCCCTGTCATCGCTGTCGGAGGTCATGGGCGATGGCGCACCTGGGCTGGATATTTCCTGGTCATCGGCCGGCTGGATGTCCATGCTCACCGCGGTGGTACGGAGCGCCGGAGAGGCCTGTCGCCTTGGAGGGCGCTCCGGTTCGCCGGTTGCGGCGAGCGGGGCGACCTGCTCTGCAGGCCGAAGCTGGGTGAGTACGCCCACCAGCAAACCATGGATGTCGAACAGAGGAATCTTGTGGGCGATGAATCGCGTGGGATGATCTGCACGGATCCGGAAGCTCTCGGGGGGCTCGTCATCCTCGCTTTCGACCGGCCGGTAGTGGAAGTGCTCTGCCACTGCCGGGGTGAACAGGTCGGTGAGCCTGGCGCCGGTGATATCACGCTCGGCCCGTCCCACGAGCCGTGCGAAGGCGGGGTTTACGCTCAGGAAGCATCCCTCAGGGTCGGTTATTGCGGCTGCATCGGGCAGGGCATCGAACAGAGAACTGGCGAGCGCCTCTGCATTGTTGCGCGCCTGTTCCTCCTGCCGGAGGCGGTGACGCTGGCGCAACAGGAACAGAGTTACGGTCAGCAGCAATACCGCACTGACCAGCAGTAAACCATCCATAACCTCCAGACCAGGCAGGGAAAGTCGGCCAAATGTGGCAACGCCTTGCTGTGCCAAGGCCATGATCTCTTGCCAGCTTTGCGGGATGTCCATGATGGGTGGGCTCCTGGTAGCCGATTCGCCCGGCGACCCGTCAGTGCGAGAGGTACGCGAGAGAACGCATTATAGCAGCGAGATGACCAAGGTAGCGGTAGCTCGGTCTGGGGATTGGAAAATCAGCAACTTGGCGGCAATGTCAAGGTGGGAGATAATCCACTGCTTCGGTGAAGGCAGGGGGATCATGTGAAGTTCAGCGTCGAGCAGTTCAGGGAGTGGGAGCACAAGAAGATTACCCTGGTCGGCATGTCCGGGGTCGGCAAGACCTATATCTCGGGGATGCTGCGGGAACACGACTGGTTCCACTATTCCGGCGACTATCGGATCGGCACCCGGTACCTGGATGAGCCCATTCTCGACATGATCAAGAGTCGGGCAATGGCGGTCCCATTCCTGCGAGAGCTGTTGCGAAACGACTGGATCTACATCCGCAACAACATCAAGGTGTCCGACCTCGGCCCGGTGCTCTCCTTCGTGGGCAAGCTCGGTGATCCCGAGCGCGGCGGTCTCGAGCTGGAGACCTTTCGTCGCCATCAGGCCTTGTACCGCGAGGCCGAAATCGCAGCCATGTACGATGTGCCGGAATTCATCCGCAAGGCGCAGGAGATCTATGGCTATCGCCATTTCGTCAACGATGTCGGCGGGTCGTTGTGCGAACTGGAAGAGCCAGGCGTGATGGATCTGCTGGCAGCCCACACCCTGATTCTCTATATCAAGGTCACCGACGAGGCAGAGGAACGTAAGCTGATAGAGCGTGCCCAGAGCGATCCCAAGCCGCTCTACTATCGCCCCGAGTTCCTCGATGAACAGCTGGCCATCTATCTGCAGGAGCAGGAGCTGGACTACGCGGCGCAAATGGACCCCGATGACTTTACCCGCTGGGTGTTCCCGCGTCTGTTTCATTCGCGCGTGCCGCGCTACGAAGAGATCGCCCGGCAGGGCTATACGGTGACCTCGCGGGAGGCATCCGCGGTGCGGGACGAACGGGACTTTCTCGAATTGGTAGAGGCGGCCATCGCCAGGGCGTGAGGGAGAGGAGATGCCGATCGTCGCACACAATCAGCTGCCCTCCTTCGCAAGACTCCGTGCCGAGGGGGTGACCGTGCTTTCCCCGGAGCGGGCCCGCAACCAGGACATTCGTGAGCTGCACGTGGGTCTGCTCAACATGATGCCGGATGCGGCCCTGGCGGCGACCGAACGTCAGTTCTTTCGCCTGGTGGGCGAGAGCAATCCCATCGCCCAGTTCTATGTCCATCCGTTCACCTTGCCCCAGCTGCCACGCAGCGACAAGGCCAAGGCCTATATCGATGCCTACTACGAACCTTTCGACAGGATTCGTGAGGAGGGGCTGGATGCCTTGATCATCACCGGGGCCAATGTGGTGGGGCCGGAGTTGTCGACCCAGGCCTTCTGGCGCCCCTTGATCGAGGTGATCGACTGGGCCTGGAATAACGTGACGACCACCCTCTGCTCCTGTCTCGCCACCCATGCGGTGCTGGAGTTTCGCTATGGCCAGAAGCGGCGACCGCAGCGGGAGAAGATCTGGGGCGTCTTTCCCCACCAGGTGGTGGACAAGCAGCATCCGCTGGTGACCGATGTGAACACCCGTTTCGACGTGCCGCATTCGCGTTGGAATGCGGTGGAACGGGACCAGTTCGATGCTGCGGGGTTGCGGGTGCTGGTGGAAAGTCCCGAGGTCGGTGTGCATCTGGCGACCAGTGCGGATGGCCTGCGGTTCGTGTTCTTCCAGGGGCATCCCGAGTACGACACCATTTCATTGCTCAAGGAGCTCAAGCGCGAGGCGCTGCGCTATGCGTCCGGCGAGATCGAGGCCTTTCCGCCTTTTCCCGTCAACTATCTGGGACTGCATGAGCGCGCCCTGGTGAGGGAATACCGGCTGCGCTTGGAAGAGGCGCGGATGGCCGGACGGGAGCCACCCGAGTTCCCGGAGGCCTTGCTGGTGCCCGGACTGGACAACACCTGGCACGACACGGCCGAGGCCGTGGTCGGCAATTGGATGGGGCTGATGTACCAGGTCACCCATCGTGACCGGAAGATCCCCTTCATGGAGGGGGTCGATCCGAACGATCCGCTGGGGCTGGCGAGGCGCTAAGGGCGGTGAAATGGCGCCTCAGTGCGCCTTCTTTACCTCTTCGAAAGGATCGGTTTCGTGGTCGTGCGGCTCGACGCGGTGATCTCGCGGGCTCCACATGTCGTGACAGCGGTCCGCTTCCACGCCCTGCAAGGTGAGTAGGGTCCAGACCGCGGCGATACCCCACATGACCAGGCCGAGCCCCACGGTGTACCAGCTGATGCCCGGTTCGTTGGTGGGTCCGCCCATCAGGCCGTATACCACGCTGACCACGCCGAATAGCCAAAACACCGTGATCGGTGCGGCGCAGTTGGTACCGCAGCCGTAGCGGCAGGCACCCAAAGGCGGTATCAGGATCGAGGTTAGGTAGCTGTTCATCTCTCCGGCTCCCGGTGGTATCTCACGTGTTCTCGTTATTCACTGGCCTTGCAACGGCCAGATTGTTTGTGAGGTAGATGAGACCACACTGCCCCTGCTGCGACAACGGGGGAAAACCCTTGGGAGGTGGATTGCGTGCGCGATTGCCAGGGGCTCAGTGGCGAAGGGCGTCCGGCACATGGGGAGCCAGAACCTTGACCATGGCCTGTTGTACCTTGAGATTGCCGGCGATGACGTTGCCACTCTCCAGGTGGCGATCGCCGCCACGGATATCGCTCACCGCGCCCCCGGCCTCCTGCACCAGTAGGGTGCCTGCCGCAAAGTCCCAGGCGGACAGACCCAATTCCCAGAAACCGTCGAGCCGTCCCGCCGCCACATAGGCGAAATCGAGGGCGGCGGATCCTGGGCGCCGGATGCCTGCGGTGTCGCGGACCATCGCGGCGAGCATGTCGAGGTATTCCTTCAGGTAGCGCTGGTCGCGGAAGGGAATGCCGGTGCCGATCAGGGCACCCTTGAGGCCTTTCTGGTCGCTTACCCGCAGGCGTCGGTCATTGAGCAGGGCGCCAGCGCCGCGACTGGCGGAGAACATCTCGTCGCGCACTGGATCGTATATCGCGGCACTCACCAACTGACCGCGATGCTGCAAGGCGATGGAGATCGAGAACTGCGGGAATCCGTGCAGGTAGTTGGTGGTGCCATCGAGAGGGTCGATGATCCAGAGAAAGTCGTTGCCTCGGTGTTCCCCGCTTTCTTCGGCCAGGATGGCATGGTGTGGATAGGCCCGGCGGATCACCTCGATGATGGTCGCCTCGGCAGCACGATCCACCTCTGTCACATAATCGTTGGCCTGTTTTTCACTCACCTTGAGCGAATCGATGCGATCGAAATAGCGCATCACGATGCCGCCGGCCTTGCGGGCGGCACGAATGGCGATGTTGGTCGTGGGATTCATGGCGCGCGAGGATACGGCAAAAGGGGAGTGCAGGCCACCTTTCGGCGGGGAAACAGGAGGGTATCGTTTGCCTTTCCCGATCGTCAGGCTGGTAGAATCCGGACGATGTTGCAGAACATCCGTGTCGTACTGGTCGAGACCTCACATCCGGGCAATATCGGGGCGGTGGCGCGTGCCATGAAGAACATGGATCTGCAGCAGCTGGTCCTGGTTCGTCCCAAGGTATTCCCGTCGCCGGAGGCCGTGGCAAGGGCTTCGGGTGCCGAGGATCTGCTGGCCGGGGCGATGGTGGTCGACGATCTCGAGTCGGCGATCGCCGACTGTCCGTTGGTCATCGGTGCCAGTGCCCGCAAGCGATCGGAGATCTGGACGCCCATGGATCCGCGCGAGATGGCGGGAATGGTGCTGGCCCAGGCCCGCACCGCCCCAGTGGCGCTGGTCTTCGGGCGGGAGCGCACCGGCCTCACGGCAGAGGAGCTCGATCGCTGCAGCCACCTCGTGCAGATCCCCGCCAACCCCCAGCACGCCTCTCTGAACATCGCGATGGCGGTGCAGGTACTGGCCTACGAGCTCTATGTCGCCTGTCGACCGGAAGTCGCCAGCGCCGGAGAGGGCGGCATGGAACCCGCGACGGCCGGCCAGATGGAAGGGCTGTTCGAGCATCTGCAACAGACACTGTTGGACATCGGCTTTTTGCAGCCGGGGCGTGAGGGCAAGATTCTGCAGCGTCTGCGTCGCTTGTTCTACCGTGCCAGGCCCGATGCGCGTGAGGTGAATATCCTGCGGGGTATCCTCAGTGCGGCGCAGGGTGGCAAATCGATGCGGCGACAGTCGGGGGACGCACCCGGCAGGCGAACCCAGGAAACTTCCCGGGAAGCCAGGTGAAGGCGCGGGATCCTCGCTTTATCCAGAAGATTTGGAAGGGCTCCTGCGACCTTGGCGGATGCATCAGGGACGCAGGCGGAAACAAGAATTTGCAGTCAGAAACTCGGGATTCGGTGGCATGTTCGACAATTTTCGTGAAGACCTGCGGGTGGTGTTCGACCGCGACCCCGCGGCGCGCAGCACCTTCGAGATCCTGACGGCCTACCCAGGTGTGCACGCCCTGCTGTTCCATCGCCTGGCGCACCGGATCTGGAACATGGGGGCGAAATGGCTGGCGCGCATGATCTCCCACCTGGCGCGCTGGTTGACGGGCATCGAGATCCACCCCGCGGCTCGGATCGGACGCCGCTTCTTCATCGACCACGGTATGGGTGTGGTGATCGGCGAGACCTCGGTCATCGGGGACGACTGCACCCTCTACCACGGCGTGACCCTGGGAGGCACCAGCTGGGAGAAAGGCAAACGCCATCCCACCCTTGGCAATGGGGTGGTGGTCGGCGCGGGGGCAAAGGTGCTGGGCCCCATCGAGATCGGCGATGGCGCGCGGATCGGCTCGAACGCGGTGGTGGTCAAGCCGGTGCCAGCCGGGGCGACGGTCGTTGGTGTTCCCGGCCGCCTGATCGAACGTACGGCCGACAAGGCAGACACCAGCCATCGCGAGAAGATGGCCAGCAAGATGGGTTTCGATGCGTATGGGGTCACCCGCGATGCGCCCGACCCAGTGGCACATGCCATCAATTGCATGCTCGACCACATGCACGTGGTCGAGACTCGAATGAAACAGATGTGCGAGGCGATGCACGCCATGGGGTTCGAACCGCCACCGGGGGCGGAGAACATGCCGGAGCTGCCTTCCTGCGAGATCATCTCTACCGCCGAGGAGCTGCGCAAGATGCACCTGGATGAAGACGAAGAGGCCGCGCCGGCGGGCCAGCCACAGTCAGAGCAGGGATCCGGGCGCGAGGGGTCGTCCTGAGCGGGAAAACCCGGTGCTTGGTGCGCTTGGGAATTCTTGACTAATTTAGTCGGCAATGTATAGTTCAGCGCAGTTCATAGAGGGAGCCGGACTGTGAGACTGACCACCAAGGGCCGCTATGCGGTCACCGCCATGCTCGATCTGGCAATTCACCACGGCGAAGGCCCCATTACCCTGGCGGATATCGCCCAGCGGCAAGGGATCTCGCTCTCCTATTTGGAGCAGTTGTTCGCGCGGCTGCGCAAGCGCCAGTTGGTGAGCAGCGTGCGGGGGCCCGGCGGTGGCTATACCCTCGGGCGCAATGCAGAAGAGATCTCGGTCGCGGAGGTGATTACCGCGGTGGACGAAAACGTGGATACCACACGCTGTGGCGGTGCCCACAACTGCCAGGACAACCAGAAGTGCCTGACCCATGAGTTGTGGCATGATCTGAGCGATCGGATCCACGATTACCTCAGCCGTATAACCCTGGATGACCTGATGAAACGGCGCGACGTCCAGGAGGTTGCGCAGCGTCAGGAAGATGGCGCACCCAGCGTGGCAGCCGGTTCCCTCAAGGCCCAGGCCCGATAGTTCAGAGGTCATAGCATCATGAAACTCCCCATCTATCTCGATTATTCCGCGACCACCCCCTGCGATCCGCGGGTGGCGGAGAAGCTCTGCGGGTGTCTGACGCCCGACGGTGTCTTCGGCAACCCCGCCTCCCGGTCCCATGCCTTTGGCTGGGCCGCGGAAAAACTGGTGGAAGAGGCGCGTGAGCAGGTGGCCGAACTGGTCAATGCCAGCCCCAAGGAGATCGTCTGGACTTCGGGCGCCACCGAGTCGGACAACCTGGCGCTGAAGGGGGCGGCTCATTTCTATCAGAAGAAGGGCAAGCACATCGTCACCGTCAAGACCGAACACAAGGCGGTGCTCGACACCTGTCGCCAGCTGGAGCGCGAGGGGTTCGAGGTGACCTACCTCGATGTGCAGCCGAACGGACTGCTCGATCTGGACGCCTTCCGTGACGCCTTGCGCGACGACACCATCCTCGCCTCGGTGATGCATGTGAACAACGAGATCGGGGTGATTCAGGACATCGAGGCCATCGGCGGCATCTGCCGAGAAAAGGGCGTGATCTTTCATGTCGATGCGGCGCAGAGCGCCGGCAAGGTGGAGATCGATCTGGCGCGTATGCCGGTGGATCTGATGAGCTTCTCGGCGCACAAGATCTATGGCCCGAAGGGGATCGGCGCGCTCTATGTGCGACGCAAGCCACGGGTGCGTATCGAGGCCCAGATGCATGGCGGTGGTCACGAGCGCGGCATGCGTTCCGGCACCCTGGCCACCCACCAGATCGTGGGCATGGGCGAGGCCTTCCGCATCGCTCGGGAAGAGATGGCCGAAGAGAATGCCCGCCTGCTGAAGCTGCGCAACAAGCTGTACGAGGGCTTCAAGGACATGGAAGAGGTCTATGTCAATGGGGATCTCGAGCACCGTGTCGCGGGCAATCTGAACATCAGTTTCAACTTCGTCGAGGGCGAGAGCCTGATGATGGCACTCAAGGACATCGCCGTCTCTTCGGGAAGCGCCTGCACCTCGGCGAGCCTGGAGCCCAGCTATGTGCTGCGGGCGCTTGGGCGCAACGACGAACTGGCACACAGCTCGCTGCGCTTCACCCTGGGGCGTTTCACCACTGAAGAAGAGATCGACTATGTGATCGCCGAGGTGCGCAAGCAGGTCGAGCGCCTGCGCGAGCTGAGCCCGCTGTGGGAGATGTACAAGGAAGGCATCGATCTCGATTCGGTCCAGTGGGCGGCCCACTAACTCACCAAGGTTGCCGACGCATGTCCGGCATCGCCCCAAAAACTGCATCGCAGCCGTCGGGGTTGGGGTATGATGCGCGGATCCTCGGGGAGACGCCTGGCGTTACCCTGGCCAGCGTGAATACAGGTTCATTCTTCCTTGCCGCCGGGCGGCATCGGACAGCAGCATACTTGTCATTTCGCTGAGACAGAATCGACCGTGCCGACAGGGGCGCGGCGATCCGCGGAACAGATGGGTGACTTGGTCTGGACGCGGAGTTCGAGAGTGACAAGGCACAGCTATTGTTGAGTAAAGTTCGATGAAGAATATCTATGTAGGTAACCTGGCGTACAGTGTTTCGGATGAGGGCCTGCGGGCCGCCTTTGCGGCCTATGGCGAAGTGGCACGCGCCAAGGTGATCATGGACCGGGATACCGGTCGTTCCAAGGGTTTCGGTTTCGTCGAGATGCCGAACGATGCAGAGGCCGAGGCGGCCATCGAGGGGCTGAACGAACAGCCCATCGAAGGGCGTAACGTCCGGGTCAACGAGGCGCGTCCGCGTACCTGATCCAATGCGGGATACCGGCGGTGGCCGGTATCCCATGGTTTTGAATTCATGCCGGTATCTGGAGGCACGAGATGGCATACAGTGACAAGGTGATCGACCACTACGAGAATCCGCGCAATGTGGGCTCCCTGGACAAGGAGGCACCCAATGTGGGGACTGGCATGGTGGGGGCTCCGGCCTGTGGCGATGTCATGCGCCTGCAGATACAGGTGAATGACGAGGGCGTGATCGAGGATGCCAAATTCAAGACCTATGGCTGTGGCTCTGCGATTGCCTCCAGTTCCCTGCTGACCGAATGGGTCAAGGGCAAGACGCTCGAAGAAGCGCGCCAGATCAAGAACACCGACATCGCCGAGGAGTTGGCCCTGCCGCCGGTAAAGGTGCATTGCTCCGTGCTGGCGGAGGATGCCATCAAGGCGGCCATCGAAGACCTGCAGGGCAAGCAGGGCGTCCGCGGCTGAGGCGGAGGGCGAAATGGCGATTACGCTCAGCGAGGCGGCGGCCGATCGGATTCGCAAGTTCCTCGACAATCGAGGCTCGGGGATCGGGGTGCGGCTTGGGGTAAAGACCTCGGGTTGTTCCGGCCTCGCCTATGTGCTCGAGTTCGTGGACGAGCTCAACGAGGACGACGTGGTCATGGAGGACAAAGGTGTCAAGATCATCGTCGACAAGAAGAGCCTGGTCTATCTCGACGGCACCGAGCTCGACTATGGCAAGGAAGGTCTGAACGAGGGATTCAAGTTCAACAATCCCAATGTCAAGGACGAGTGTGGTTGCGGAGAGAGCTTCACCGTTTGAGTCAGTGACCCCCACGGTCTGCCGCGCGCCCGCTTATGCGGGCGTTGTTGGTTGAGAGGATGTGCATGATCGAGCTTTCCAGAAACTATTTCGAGCTGTTTGGTCTGCCGGTGCGCTATACGCTCGATCCGGTGGCCCTGGCAGAGCGCTACCGGGAACTGCAGCGGGTGGTGCATCCCGATCGATTCGCGAATGCACCGGAGCAGGAAAGGCGCCTGGCCCTGCAGCAGGCGACGCTGGTGAACGAGGCCTTCGAGACCCTGCGTGACCCCTTGCGGCGTGCCCAGTACCTGCTCGGTCTGCACGGGCTGGACAGTAACGGCGAGACGGCGACGACCCGGGATGCCGAGTTCCTGATGCAGCAGATGGAACTGCGTGAGGCCCTTGCCTCGGTTTCCGAGGCGGAGGATCCAGGCTTAAGGCTGGACGCGCTGATGCGTGACATCCGCAAGATGATCGACGCCCAGGTGGCACAGCTGGCGGTGTTGTTCGAGGAGGCGACCCCCGGTTCCCTGGAGGCTGCGCGCGAGGCGGTCAGCAGGATGCAGTTCCTGAACAAGTTGTACAACGAGGCCGAGGCGCGCGAGGCCGAACTGGAAGAATCATTCTGATGGCTTTGTTGCAGATAGCAGAACCCGGTCAATCGGCGGCCCCCCATGAGCACAAGCTGGCGGCCGGTATCGACCTGGGCACCACCAACTCCCTGGTCGCCACGGTGCGCAGCGGGGTGGCCGAGACCCTGCCCGATGAAGAGGGGCGGCACCTGCTGCCCTCGGTGGTGCGCTATACCCCCGAAGGGGTGGTCGTCGGTGAAGAGGCGAAGGCGGCCGCGGCCGAGGATCCCCACAATACCATTGCCTCGGTGAAGCGGTTGATCGGGCGCGGTGTCAGCGATCTCAAGACCCTGGGTGATCGTCTTCCCTATGAATTCGTGGATACCGACAGCGCGGTGCCGCGGATCAAGACCGTGGCCGGGCCGGTCAGCGCGGTGGAGGTCTCGGCAGAGATCCTCAAGGTGCTGGCGGCCCGTGCCGAGAAGACCCTCGGTGGACCGCTCACCGGGGTGGTGATCACGGTCCCAGCCTATTTCGACGATGCCCAGCGCCAGGCGACCAAGGATGCCGCCAGGCTGGCGGGTTTGAACGTCTTCCGGCTGCTCAACGAGCCTACGGCGGCCGCGGTGGCCTATGGGTTGGACCGGGGGGCAGAGGGGATTCATGCGGTCTATGACCTGGGGGGTGGCACCTTCGATATCTCCATCCTGCGGCTCAACAAGGGCGTCTTCGAGGTGATGGCCACCGGTGGCGATTCCGCCCTGGGCGGCGACGATTTCGACCGGGCGATCGCCGAGTGGATCATGCAGCAGGCGGGGATCGGGGGCGATGCCTCTCCCCAGCTGCTGCGCAGTCTGATGGACAAGGCGCGCGAGGCCAAGGAGGCGCTGGCGCAACAGGATACGGTCGAGATCGAGGTGGCATTGCCGGGGGGCGGTCAGTGGAAGGGCCAGCTGGATCGCGCCACCATGAACCGCCTGATCGAGCCGCTCATTCGCAAGACCATCAGCGCCTGCCGCCGTACCCTGCGGGATGCGGGCGTCCGCCCCGCAGAGATCGAGGATGTGGTGATGGTGGGTGGGTCCACCCGTACCTTGCGGGTGCGCGAGCTGGTGGGCGAATTCTTCGGCACCGAGCCGCTGGTGGACATCGACCCGGACAAGGTGGTGGCGATCGGGGCCGCCCTGCAGGCGGACGTACTCGCGGGCAACAAGCCCGAGGACGAGATGCTGCTGCTGGACGTGATCCCGCTCTCGCTGGGCATCGAGACCATGGGTGGGCTGGTGGAGAAGATCGTCCCGCGCAACACCACCATCCCGGTGGCCCGGGCGCAGGAGTTCACCACCTTCAAGGATGGCCAGACCGCGATGGCCATCCACGTGGTCCAGGGTGAGCGCGAACTGGTGGCAGACAACCGCTCGCTGGCTCGCTTCGAGCTGCGCGGTATTCCGCCGATGGTCGCCGGCGCGGCGCGCATCCGCGTCACCTTCTCGGTGGATGCCGACGGACTGTTGCACGTGGAGGCGGAGGAACTCAGCACCGGCGTGAAGGCCAGCGTGGAGGTCAAGCCATCCTATGGGCTGACCGACGAGGAGATCGCGGGCATGCTGCAGTCTTCGATCGAACATGCCGGCGAGGATATGGCGGCACGCCGCCTTACCGAGCAGAAGGTGGAGGCGGCGCGGGTGGTTGAGGCCCTGCGGTCGGCGCTGGCGACCGATGGCGATGAACTGCTCGATGCCGCCGAGCGTCAAAGGGTGGAACGGGCGCTGCACGATCTGCAGCAGACCGCCGACAGTGCCAGCGACGCCGAGACCATCAAGCAGGCCATCGAGCAACTGGAGAAGACCTGCGAGTTCTATGTGGAACGGCGCATGAACAGTAATATCCGCAAGGCCATGGCCGGCCACAAGGTGGACGAATTCGAATAGCCGCGGAGCGGCCGACAGGACAACGAGATATGCCAAAGATCATCTTTCTGCCACACGAGGAAATCTGCCCCGAGGGCGCGCTCATCGAGGCGCGGCCCGGCCAGACCATCTGCGAGGCGGCGCTCGAGAACGATATCGAGATCGAGCACGCCTGCGAGATGTCCTGCGCCTGTACCACCTGCCATGTGATCGTGCGGGAGGGTTACGACTCACTCAACGAGGCGAGCGAAGAAGAGGAGGACCTGCTGGACAAGGCCTGGGGGCTGGAGCCCGAGTCACGCCTTTCCTGTCAGGCGGTGGTGGACGACGAGGATCTGGTGGTGGAGATCCCGAAGTACACCATCAATCATGCCAAGGAAAACCACTGAGGAGAGCGTCATGGGTTTGAAGTGGACCGATACCCTGGATATCGCCATCGAACTGGACGAGGCACACCCGGACGTGGATCCGATGAAGGTCAATTTCGTCGATCTGATGCGCTGGGTCATGGCGCTGCCCGATTTCGACGACACCGAGGAGCGGTGTGGCGAGAAGATCCTCGAGGCCATACAGATGGCCTGGATCGACGAGCGCGAAGACTGAACCGCCGATTCCGTCTTGGTTTCGCTCGTCACCCATCTTCCCAAAGCGGGGCAGCCGGGTGAGGCGGACATCGCCGCCTGGCTGCAGATCCTTGCGCAGCGTCGTCCGGAGAAGGAGATCGAACGCCTGCGCCACGCGATCGAGGTGGCGCGGCGGGCACATGCCGGCCAACGGCAGATCGACGGCATGGACATGCTGCTCAGTCTGCTGCACACCGCCGATACACTCGACCGCCTGAAACTCGATACCGACACCCTGGTCGCCGCCATTCTTTCGGAACTGCCGGGCGAGCCGGATTACGACCCCGTGCGTCTGCGGCAGGATTTCGGCGAGGCGGTCCAGCAGATGGTGGAACAGGTGGGACGCATTCGCGCGTTGAGCGCCACCAGTGCCCATCAGGACGGGAGCAATGTGGAGGCCTTGCGCCGCCTGCTGCTCGACCTCGCCGGCGATGTGCGCTCCCTGCTGGTGCTACTGGCCAAGCGCCTGCGCCTGATGCGCAACCTCAAACAGCTCGATCCAGCATTGCAGCGCTTGATCGCCCTCGAGACCCGGCGGGTGCATGCACCGCTGGCCAACCGGCTGGGGGTCTGGCAGGTGAAGTGGGAGCTCGAGGACCTTTGTCTGCGCTATCTGGAGCCGGAGCAGTACAAGACCCTGGCCGCCAGGCTGGAAGGTCGTCGCAGCGAGCGCGAGGCGTTCATCCAGCAGGTGGTCGAACGCATCCAGTCACTGTGCCGCGAACAGGGCATCGAGGCAGAGGTGATGGGTCGTCCGAAGCACATCTACAGCATCTGGAACAAGATGCGTCAGAAGCATCTGGACTTCGATCAGGTGATGGACGTGCGAGCGGTCAGGGTGTTGGTCGATACCGTTTCCCAGTGCTACGAGGTACTGGGTCTGGTGCATGGGCAATGGCGGCCCATTCCCGGTGAGTTCGACGACTACATCGCCCATCCCAAGCCCAACGGCTACCAGTCGCTGCACACCGCGGTGGTGGGGGAGGACGGGCGGCCGTTGGAGGTGCAGGTGCGCACCCGGCAGATGCACGAACTGGCCGAACGGGGCGTGGCCGCCCACTGGCGCTACAAGGAGAACAACCGGGCCGATCCGGAGCTGGAACGGCGGATTGCCTGGATGCGTGCCTGGCTGGAGCAGCAGGACGGCGCCCAGGAGGCGCCGGTCGATCTACCCGCCGAGGAGGAATATGAGGCGCGGCGGATCTATGTGCTGACCCCGGATGGCAAGGTCATCGAGTTGCCTCGTGGAGCGACCCCGCTGGATTTCGCCTACGCCATCCATACCGATGTGGGCCATCGCTGCCGCGGCGCCAAGGTCAATGGCCGGATGGTGCCGCTCACCCGACGGCTGGAGAGCGGCGATCGGGTAGAGATCCTCACCGCGCGGGAAGGCGGCCCAAGTCGCGACTGGCTCAGCCCACAAGGTGGCTATCTGGTGACCGCGCGGGCCCGCAGCCGTATTCGCCAATGGTTCAAGCAGCAGGATCATGATCAGCACGTGCAGATGGGGCGCGCCGCCCTGGAACGGGAATTCGCCCGGCTCGGCCTGCCGAAGCCGGACCTGGAACGTCTGGCGGAACACTTCCGGCTGAAGGGCGTGGATGAACTGCTGGCCGCGGTGGGGCGGGGTGACATCTCGGCCATTCAGGCGGCGAACAGCCAGATGCCCGAGCCGTCGGAGGATGTGGCCGAGGCCGCCGAAAAGGCCATTCTGGCACGGGTGAAGGAGCGCAGACCCTCTCCAGGCCGGGTCTCGGGCACAGTGGTGGTACAGGGGGTGGGTGACCTGATGACCCACATGGCCGGTTGCTGCAAGCCGGTGCCGCCGGACCCCATCGTGGGCTATATCACGCGCGGCAGGGGCATTACCATCCATCGGCAGGATTGTCGGGTGGTGGAGAAGATGGATGCCGAAAATCGGAGTCGTCTGGTGCCCGCCGTCTGGTCGGAGACGCAGCAGGACTCTCATTTCGTGGCCGACATCCAGCTCTACGCACAGGATCGCAAGGGTCTGCTGCGCGACATCACCTCGGTATTCGCGAATGCGGAGATTCCGGTGCTGGGGATCAACAGTCAGTCGGACCGGCGCGAAGAGACGGCGAACATGCGTATCACAGTGGAGGTGGACGACATGGCGCAGCTCGGCCAGGTGATGGGTCAGCTGGCGCAGATCCCCGATGTCATCGATGTGCGGCGGCATATCTGAGGCCAGGGCCCCGTCATCTGAATTTGTAATTCCTTGAAAGGTGGGGTGGGCGCCCTGCTCGGCTTAGTGGAGAAATACCCCATGTTGGCAAGCGATTGGCTCTGAGTAGGGTGGGTTGAGCGCAGCGAAACCCACCGTTTCAAGCCGCGTTCGATGGGTTTCGCACAGCTCAACCCATCCTACGAA
>RFHJ01000289.1 GCA_003696905.1 Gammaproteobacteria bacterium
AATCTGGTGTCCCCTCCCCACTTGTGGGGAGGGTTGGGGTGGGGAGCAATCCAGTGCGTAGGCTCGCCTCGCTGTTGTTCGCCGGCGGGCTGGCCTTTCTGCTGCTCAGCCTGGTCGCCACCCTCGACTTCGGGCATCCGCCGATGCGCGTCGGCAGCGGCATCCTGACCGAGGCACCCGCGCAGGTCGGGACCGCCAACATCGTCACCGCGGTGGTGCTCGCCTATCGCGGCATCGATACCCTGGGCGAGCTCTCCATCCTGTTCGCCGCGGCCACCGCCGCGGGCCTGGTCCTCGGTCGGCCGGGCAGGGCGTCCAGCCCGCCGAAACCCGGCGGCTTCGTCCTGCGGGTAGGCGCCGACCTGCTGCTACCGCTGCTGGTGGTGATCGGCCTGTACATCATCGCCCATGGCCACCTGACGCCAGGCGGCGGTTTCCAGGGGGGGGTGATCTTGGCGGCGGCCTTCTTCCTGCCGCTGCTGGCATCGCCGGGCCGCGGACCGGGCCATGCGGGACTGAGTGTGGTCGAGGGTCTGGCCGGCGGTGGCTTCATCCTGATCGGCCTGTTGGCACTGTGGCAGGAGGGGGCCTTCCTCGAGCCGCTGCTCGGGACGGGCGAGCTGGGGTCGCTGTTGTCCGGCGGCACCCTGCCGCTGCTCTATCTGGCGGTGGGGCTGAAGGTGGGCGCCGAGTTGTCTGCATTGCTGGCCCGTCTGATGGGAGAGGCGCATGATGCTGGCGATTGAACCCATCCTGTATGCGGGGGCCATCGGTCTGATCGTGATCGGCGTGGCCGGCATGGCGCTCTCGCGCCATGGCTTCCGCATCGTGCTGGCGCTGGCCTTGGCCGAGGCAGGCGCCAATCTGCTGCTGGTGCTGGGGGGCTTTCGGGAGGGTGGAGTGGCTCCGATTCTGGTCGGCGGTGGGAATACGGCGTCGATGGTGGACCCGGTACCCCAGGCGATGGTGTTGACCGCGATCGTCATCGGCGTCGGCGTGCAGGCGCTGGCCATCGCGCTGCTGATACAGGTGAAGGAGCACCTTGGCCCCATCGATCGACAGGGCCTGCGCGACGCCATGGAGGCCGATATCGACCGGCATGCCAGGCTGCCGCTGCCCGAGAGCCTGGACCGTCCGCTGTCGGGGGAGAGAGACCGATGAGTCAGGTGGTGCTGCCCATCGTGCTGCCGCTGCTGCTGGCCTTTCTGCTGCCGGTGGTGATGCGTCCCCTGCCCGGTGTGGGACGCTGGTTGGGTCCGTTGTTGTTGGTCTACGATCTGTGGCTGCTCGGCCAGGCCTGGCCGGTGGCTGGGGCCGCGCCCTTCTCGGTGGCCATCGGGGACTTTGCGCCACCTTTCGGCATCAATCTATACATCGATTCCCTGGCGCTACTGTTTGCCCTTGCAGTTCAGTTGATGGGGCTGTTGCTGTGGCCCTGGGCAGACGACGAGGAGGCCCCGCGCCGCCAGTCGCTGGCACTGCTGCTGATTGCCTCCTCCACCGGGATGGCGTTGTCGGGCGATCTGTTCAATATCTATGTCTGGTACGAGCTCGCCTCGGTGGCGGCCTTTGGTCTGGTCATCGATCCGACCCGTGCCGCAAGCTTCGCCGCCAGCCTACGCTATCTGCTGATCAGCGGCCTGGGCTCGGTGCTCACGCTGGTGGGCATCACCCTGATCTATGTGCGTACCGGCACCCTCAACCTGGCCCAAATCGCAGAGCTGGCGCCCGGCACATTGAACCACCCGCTGGGGCTCGGGGCCTTGGTGCTGATGCTGCTCGGGTTCGGCGTCAAGGCCGAGCTGTTCCCGGTCAACCATTGGGTGCCGGGCGTCTATGCGAGTGCGCCGGCGCGGATCTCGGCGCTGCTGGCCGGGGTGATCTCGAAGCTGGCGGTACTGGTGCTGGTGCGGCTGCTGTACCTGCTGCAGCCGGGTCCGGAGATGGCCGGCCTGGTGGCGGGGCTGGGTATCCTCGGCGTGATCAGCGGCGAGCTGGCGGCCTGGCGCGCGCGCGATCTGCGGCGCATGCTCGCCTATTCTTCCATCGGCCAGCTGGGGATGATCTTCATCGCCTTCTCGCTTCCGGGCAAGGCGGGCGCCCTGGCTGGCCTGGCACTGGTGCTGCATCATCTGGTGGTCAAGTCGGGCCTGTTCCTGCTGGCCGAGCGCTGGGATGGCGCCCTCGACCGGCTGCGCGGGGCCGGGCGGGTCTCGCCCCTGGCCGGCGGCCTGTTCGTGCTGTTCGCCCTTTCCATCGTCGGGGTGCCGCCGCTGCCCGGCTTCTGGGCCAAGCTGCTGTTGTTGCAGGGCCTGGCCGCCGAGGGCGGCTGGTTGTATGGCACGGCGCTGGCGGTCTTCCTGGCCGCGACCGTGGTGGAGGCGAGCTATCTGTTGCGCGTGGCGGACAGGTTGTTCGCCACCCCCGAGGGTGAGGCGCCCCGCCCGTCGTTCGGCGGGCTCGCGCTCACCTCGTTGCTGGGCGGTGGGCTGCTGGTCGCCCTGTTGACCCTCAATCCGCTTGCCCGGACCCTCGACCGGGTCGCCGGCGTGGCAGTGGACCGGGACGGCTACCCATTGCGCTCCCTCCCCCGCGAGCGGGGGAGGGTCGGGGAG
>RFHJ01000040.1 GCA_003696905.1 Gammaproteobacteria bacterium
ATCTAACCGTGTGCGGAGCGGGTGTCTGCGCGAAAAAACGCCGTAAATACATCCTTGTAGGCTCGACGGCGGCATCCCTGCCGCCGACGTTTTTCGCGCGGACACCCGCTCCACTCTTCAAAAGGTTACGAAGATAGATGACGGGGCCCTGCAAGGCCGGTCATGACGATTGATGTCGGAATGAACTCGTACTGATCTCCAGTCGTGGGTCGGATTCCCGCCCGGCGGGCTCAATCGGTGAATCCCGGCCGGCAGACACCATCGCAATGGGTGGATGGCCATCCATCGCCGCGGGTGAGGGTGCCCGAGGCCGTCAGGAGATATCTTGCCCCGGGAGGCCCTGCCGCCGAGGAAAATTCAGCCAGCCACTCCCCCCACCTCCGAGCCGTACCGAAAAACGGCGTAATTACATTCAGTTAGGCACAATCCCGTTATCTTTTCCGAAAGGAATTCGGCGCGGCCGGCTCCGATTTCTTTTCTTATCCACCGTCGCCGGTCGGAGAGGCGTGAGCTTCTGCTGATTGGCCCGTAACTTGCCAGTGTTTTGCCACGGGCAGATCGCCTCGACTTCCACAACAAAGCGATAGAGAGGAGTTTCCATGAAAGCATTAGCAATCACTGTGGCTTCCGCCATTTCCCTCGGCCTCGCCGCCACACCCGCATTGGCATCGGAGGGCTGCGATCCGGGCGAGATCGTGATCAAGTTCAGTCACGTTACCGCGGCCAAGGGGCATCCCAAGGGGGAGGCGGCGGCGCTGCTCGCCCAGCGGGTCAACAAGGAGATGGATGGCAAGGTCTGCATGCAGGTCTATCCCAACAAGCAGCTCTACAACGACAAGAAGGTGTTGGAGGCCATGCTGCTCGGTGACGTGCAGATGGCCGCCCCTTCGCTCTCCAAGTTCGAGAAGTACACCAAGAAATACCGTATCTTCGATCTGCCGTTCATGTTCAAGGACATCGAGGCGGTGGATCGTTTCCAGAATTCCGCTACCGGCGAGAAGCTGAAGAATGCGATGCGGCGCAAGGGTCTGCAGGGGCTGGCCTTTTGGCACAATGGCATGAAACAGATGTCGGCCAATCGGCCGTTGATCCATCCCTCGGACGCCAAGGGTCTGAAGTTCCGTATCCAAAGCTCCGATGTGCTCAAGGCGCAGTTCGAACAGCTCGGCGCCATCCCGCAAAAGATGGCCTTCTCCGAGGTGTACGGCGCGCTGCAGAGCGGCGTGGTCGATGGTCAGGAGAACACCTGGTCCAACATCTACACCAAGAAGTTCTTCGAGGTGCAGGACGGGGTCACCGAGACCAACCATGGTGTGCTCGACTATCTGGTGGTGACTTCCACCGAGTTCTGGAATGGTCTGCCGGATGATGTGCGCAATCAGCTCAAGCAGATCCTCGACGAGGTGACGGCTGAACGCAACAAGGTTTCCACCCAGATCAACGAACAGAACAAGCAAAAGATCATCGCCGCCGGTAGCCCGGTGCGCACCCTGACGCCGGCACAGCGTCAGGAATGGGTGAATGCGCTCAAGCCGGTCTGGAAGAAGTTCGAGGGTGATGTGGGCGCCGACGTGATCGCAGCCGCACAGAAGGCCAACGAGGGCTGATCGATACCCGCCCCTCCCCTCGAAACGGGGGGAGGGGAGACGCTTCAGATGAAAGGAAGATCCTCATGAGCTGGAGGACGCGACTCGCACACTGGGTCAACGAGTTCGAGGAGATCGCCATCGCCACCCTGCTGGGGCTGATGACCGCGATCACCTTCGCCAATGTCGTGGCGCGCTATGTCTTTCACTCGGGCATCCTGTGGGGGTTGGAGGCGACTACCTATCTGTTTGCCTGGCTGGTGCTGTTCGGTGCCAGCTATGCGGTCAAGACCCACGCCCATCTCGGCGTGGATGCGCTGGTGAACGTCTTGCCACGGCGTGCGCAGAAGGCGGTGGCCCTGCTGGCCGTGGCGGCCTGTCTGCTCTATGCGGGCATGCTTGTCTATGGTGGCTGGGAGTACTGGTACAAGTTCTACGGCAAGCTCAGATTTCTCGAGGCGGAGGACGTGCCCTTTCCCGCCTGGATCCAGCACCTCGTGGGTCTGACGGAGGATGGAGAGCCGCTGTACGATAACCTGCCGCGCTACATTCCCTACTTCATCCTTCCCTTCGGTATGGCGCTCCTGTTCCTGCGCTTGTTACAGGCGGGTTGGCGGATCTGGAAGGGGGAGCAGTGCCTGGTGATCGCCAGCCACGAGGCGGACGACCTGCTGGAAGATCTGGAAGAGGACATCGCCGAGCATCCGGACCTGCGGGAGATCGAGCCGGGCGACAGGCCGCAGGGGCGTTGAGATGGAGGCCCTGCTGCTGTTCCTTGGCGTGCTCGTACTGCTGGCCATCGGCGTGCCCATCGCCGTGGCCCTGGGGCTGTCCAGTATCCTGTTCCTGCTCTACCACTCCGACAGTTCCCTGGCCAGCGTGGCGCAGACCCTGTTCGAGGCCTTCGAGGGTCATTACACCCTGCTGGCCATTCCCTTCTTCATCCTCGCGTCCGCCTACATGACCACCGGGGGCGTGGCGCATCGGATCATTCGATTTGCCATTGCCTCGGTAGGTCATGTGCGGGGCGGCTTGGCCATCGCCGGGGTGTTCGCCTGCATGCTGTTCGCAGCGCTTTCCGGTTCCTCTCCGGCCACGGTGGTGGCCATCGGATCACTGGTGATCGCCGGCATGACCAAGGTGGGCTACAGCCGCGACTTCGCCGCTGGGGTGATCTGCAATGCCGGTACCCTGGGCATCCTCATTCCCCCATCCATCGTGATGGTGGTCTATGCTGCGGCGGTGGACGTCTCGGTGGGGCGCATGTTCCTGGCCGGGATCCTGCCGGGCCTGATCGCCGGGGGCATGCTGATGGTGGGCATCTATGTGGCGGCACGGGTCAAGAACCTACCGGCCGAACCTTGGGCAGGATGGGGCGAGATAATGGAGGCGGCGCGCGATGCCGGCTGGGGACTGTTCCTCATCGTCATCATCCTGGGCGGGATCTATGGCGGTGTGTTCACGCCCACCGAGGCGGCTGCGGCGGCCTCGGTCTATGCCTTCCTGATCGCCAATTTCGTCTATCGTGACATGGGCCCGCTCAAGGACCGGCCATTGCGCCATCCGGGCGAATCACGTGTGCGCGCCTTGGTGCGCAACTGGGGGGAGTTCCTTCTCTATCTGATACCGGCCATCTTCCATCGCGACCACCGGCATACCCTGCTGGAGGGCGGCAAGCTGACCATCATGCTGCTGTTCATCATCGCCAATGCATTGCTGCTCAAGCACGTGCTGACCGAGGAGCGTATTCCCCAGGAGATCGCCCAGGCGATGCTGGATGCCGGCTTCGGTCCAGTGATGTTTCTGGTGGTGGTGAACCTGATTCTGCTCATTGGTGGGCAGTTCATGGAACCCTCGGGTTTGATCGTGATCGTGGCGCCGCTGGTGTTTCCCATCGCCATGCATCTGGGAATCGACCCCATTCACCTGGGCGTCATCATGGTGGTCAACATGGAGATTGGCATGATCACTCCGCCGGTGGGGCTGAACCTCTTCGTCACGGCGGGGGTTGCCAAAATGCCGGTGCTATCGGTCGTGCGAGCGGCCTTGCCCTGGCTTGCCATCCTGTTCCTGTTCCTGATCCTGGTCACCTATGTGCCCTGGATCTCCACCCTGATTCCGAACGGACTGATGGGACCGGAGATCGTGACCCAGGAGTGAGCCAAGTGGCCGGCAGGTGAAAACATCATGTTTCGGTCACCCCATCGAGGGGTCGTATTGTGCCAGCATGGCCAGGTGGTTGAGCCGCGCCCGCTCCAGCAACGCCGCCTGGGCGGCGGGGCGATTCTCTTCCTTGCCCATCCAGGCATGCAGGGCGGGTTGTTGCAGGGCCCGGCCATAGGAGATGCTCAGTGCCCAGGGCGCATTGCCCTTGAGTCGGTTGATCGCATTGAGATTCACCGTCGCTTCCTCGGCACTTTGGCCACCAGAGAGGAAGTTGATGCTGGGGACCGCCGCCGGCACGGTGCGTTTCAGCACCTTGAGCGTCGCCTCGGCGACCTCCTCGGGGTTGGCCTTGGGGCATTCCTTGCCGGGCAGCACCATGTTCGGCTTGAGGATCATCAGCTCGAGAATCACATGGTGACGGTGCAAGGCATGGAAGACCGCATGTTGCACCGCCTCGGTCACCTCGCCATGTTTCTCGATGCTGTGATCGCCGTCCATCAGCACTTCCGGCTCGACGATCGGCACCACGCCCACTGACTGGCAGACCGCGGCATAGCGGGCCAGCATCTCCGCGTTGGCCTCGATGCCGTGGGGCGTGGGCGCATCACCCTCGATCTTGTAGACCTCGCGCCACTTGGCGAAGCGCGCACCTTGCTGCTTGTAGGTCTCCAGGCGGTCGGCCAGGCCGTCCAGGCCCTGGGTGATCAGGTCGCCAGGCGAAAGTGCCAGCGGGATCTTCCCCTTGTCCACCTTGACGCCGGGCACGATGCCCTGGTCCCAGGCCGCCTGGGGGATGCCACGGCCATCACTGGTCTTCTGGTCCAGCGTCTCTTCGAACAGGATGATGCCCGAGATGTATTGTCCCAGTCCCTCGGTGGTCACGAGCAGATCACGCCAGGCACGGCGATTTTCTTCGGTGTTTTCGACCCCGATGGCCGTGAAGCGTTTGCCGATGGTGGGCAGGCTCTCGTCGGCGGCCAGGACGCCCCGTCCAGGCTGTACCATGTCTGCGACCGTGGCCTGCATGGCCTCGATATTGTCCATCGCTTCCTCCTCGTTGGTGCGTTTTCGCAATGCCCAACAAGCCTAACGCGGAATTGCGAAAATCCAAGGCGCCCGGCGAGGCGACAGGAAATCAGCTGATCTCAATCAAGTTCTCCAGCATGAGGATGGATCGGCTATCGGCCTTTTCATCCGGGCCCTTTCGCCGAGATTCGTCAGTCACTGAAAAGCAGGACTGGCTGCCAGCCAGGACAACTTCGGCGGCAAAGACCCCACTGCAACTCCTAGAATCACAGGGAAGTGCGAATGCCGCGGGAGGAAGGCAGCCAGGAGCGGTCGACGGAAATATTCACTGCGCTTTTCCAAGTAGGTGGCTCGTCCCATCCGAGTTGGGTGACGCCGTCCCGCCTTCTCCTTCTGCTGGTACAGTGTAGGCGCAGCGGAAGCCGATGCTGCCATAGATGGCGCCATCCTGGCGGGGCCGTTTGACGTTGCGGAAGGAACTGCGCAGATTGGGTGGATCCTCGTCCCAGGAGCCACCGCGCACCACGCGCTGGCGGCTGTTGGGCGGACCGGCGAGATCGCCATGGGCATAGAGGCGCGTCAGGGCATCCGGGGCGTACCAGTTGGCGGTCCACTCACCCGCGTTTCCATGCATGTCATGGAGCCCATAGGCATTGGCCGGACGCGAGCCGACCGGCCAGGTACGGTCCTCGCCACAGCCGTCGGTCTCTGCGCCGGCCGAGCCGTGGGTTATCTTGTCGTCTAGGATCGCCTCTCGGCAACTGACCCGCTGGCCCCAGGGGTAGCGGCTGGTGGTGCCACCGCGTGCCGCC
>RFHJ01000290.1 GCA_003696905.1 Gammaproteobacteria bacterium
CGCCGAGGGCATGACCGCCCAGCCCAGCGGGCGGCGGGTGGCGATCGTCGGCTCCGGCCCGGCGGGCCTGACCGCCGCCTGGGACCTGGCGCGCAAGGGTCACCAGGTGACCGTATTCGAGGCACGCGAGCGTCCCGGCGGCATGCCGCGCTACGGCATTCCCGAATACCGCCTGCCGCGGGAGCGGCTGGACCAGGACATCGCGGTCATCACCTCGGTGGGGGTGGAGATCCGCTGCAATACCCGGGTGGGTAGCGACATCGCCCTGGACCAGCTGGCGGAAGACTACGATGCAGTGGCCCTCGCCATCGGCCTGCACCTGGGCCGCTCGACCCGCATTCCCGGCAGCGATCATCCCCGCGTGGTGGCGGCCATTGCACTGTTGCGCAACATCTCGGAAGGCAAGGTATTCGAGATCCCGCGGCGGGCCGCGGTGATCGGCGGGGGCAACGTGGCGATGGACGCGGCGCGCAGCCTGGCGCGCCTGCAGATGCAGGAATACGGCGAGGTGAGGATCACCGTCTGCGCCATGGAGGACCGCGATCACATGCTCGCCGACCCGGTGGAGATAAAGGAGGCACAGGAGGAGGGTGTCGAGATCCTGGATGCGCGCGGCCCCCGTGCCTGCGTGATCGAGGGCGACACCCTGTGCGGCCTGCAGACCCTCAGGGTGCTTTCCATCTTCGACGAGCAGGGGCGTTTCTCACCGCGCTATGACGAGGCCGACGTGCAGCTGCACGAGGCGGACATGGTGGTGGAAGCGATCGGTCAGATGGCCGACGTCTCACTGCTCGGCGAGGCGCTGACCGAGCAGCTGGAGTGGCAGCGGGGGCGGTTGCAGGTGGACGAGAACGGCCGTACCTCGGTGGAGTGGCTATGGGCCGCCGGTGACTGCGTGCACGGACCGGACGTGGTCCACGCGGTGGCCGACGGCCACCGGATCGCGGCCAGTATCGACGAATGGCTTGGGAGCCGCGTGCGGGCGCAGTGCTGAGGGATGGCTCCGTGCTCACTCGGATCCGTAGGGTGGGCTGAGTGAAACGAAACCCACCGATGTGGCAACGGGCCCGCCGCTGCAGGTCTGTGGGGGGGTTCGCACGGCTCAACCCACCCTACAGTTTTGTCGGGTTGAAACCCGGCCGACGATGCAGGGTAGGTCGGAATTCATTCCGACACAGCGTTGGACCCAGGCTCAGGATCGGTAGGGTGGGTTGAGTGAAACGAAACCCACCAATGTGGCAACGGGCCCGCCGCTGCAGGTCCGTGGTGGGTTTCGCACGGCTCAACCCACCCTACAGCTTTGTCGGGTTGAAACCCGGCCGACGATGCAGGGTAGGTCGGAATTCATTCCGACAATGCAGGGCTCAGGAAACGAATCGATGAAAGCGATTGAGGTGTCGTCATGAGCGAAGGTTCACCCCATGCCCGAGAGCGCCTCGCGGCAAGCCGCACCCTGCAGGAGATCCTGTCGGTGGCGGTGGAGTTCGAGCGCAGTGCAGAGCGCTTCTATACGGAGCTGGCACCGAAGGTGAGCAAGCACATCCGCTGGCTGGTGGAGGAGCTGGCGCAGGAGGAACAGCGTCATGTGCAACTGTTCAGCGAGCTGATGCAGCGTCCCGACATCGAGGATCAGCTGCAGCAGCGCCTGGCCGCCCCGCCCAGCGATACCCGCTTCTCCGATGCCATCCAGCTGCCCGACCTGGGGGAGCATCCCGACGACCAGGCGGTGCTGCAATACGCCCTGGGCCGCGAACAGGCGGCGATGGAGCAGTACCAATCATTGGCCGAGGAGGCTGAGCCGGGGCCCATTCGCGATCTGTTCGCCTTCCTCGCCGCCGAGGAGACCGAGCACAAGGCCGAGCTGGAGAAGATCTACTACGAGGTGGTGCACAGCGGGGGAGTGTAAGGGCGCCGCTCTTGGCAGGTGTTATCATCCGAGGAAAACCGCAAGGCCAGGACGGGATCATGGCGCAGGTCTATCACGAACACTACACCGTCGACGACTACCGCCAGTGGGAAGGTGACTGGGAGCTGATCCAGGGGATGCCCTATGCCATGACCCCGTCGCCGGGCCTGACACACCAGCTGTGTCTTACCAATCTCGCCCACGTGATCAAGGATTCGCTGGAAGAGGAGGCATCCTGTGCGGACTGCCTGGTGGTCGTGGAGATGGATTGGCAGGTCTCAGGTGATACGGTGGTGCGACCCGACCTGCTGTTGACCTGCCGAGAGGTAGAGGAAACGCTAGTCAGGCCACCGGAACTGGTCGCCGAAGTGGTGTCGGCCTCGAGCACCATTCGTGACGAGCAGATCAAGTTCGAGCTCTACGCCCGAGAAGGAGTGGCCTGGTATCTGCTGCTCTATCCCGAGCGACGACTCGCGCGGTTCTATCGCAACCGGGACGGGGCCTTCGTCCAGGAGATGGATGCGACGGACGGCCAGGCGGTACTGGCCATCGGTGACTGCCGGTTAGAACTGAATGTCGGCCGCATCTGGCGCTGAACGGTGTTCGAAATCGCTCAAGGGCGCCGGACGCGCAATGGCATGGCCCTGGGCATAGTCGACACCGATCTCTCGCAGTACCTCGATCATGGCCTCCTGCTCGACGAACTCCGCCACCGTGGGACGACCCAGCGCCTGACCCAGTTCGGCGATGGAACGCACGATTGCCCGATCGCTGCGATCCTCCAGCATATCGCGCACGAACTGGCCATCGATCTTCAGTACGTCTACTGGCAGTGTCTTGAGATAGCCATAGGAGGAGAGCCCGCTGCCGAAGTCGTCCAGCGCGAAGCGCACCTGGTGGTCCTGCAGCCTTGCCATGAAATGTTGCGCCTGACTCAGATTGGCGATCGCTGCCGTTTCGGTGATCTCGAAACAGAGCCGGCGCCCGGACAGGCCCTGGTCATCCAGCAACGAGATGACCTCATCCGCCAGTTCCTCGCTCAGCGAGAGGCCGGAGAGGTTGATCGCCACATAGCCGAGCCGTTTGTGTAAACCGGGATGGGCAGCCAGATAGGTCAGCGTCTGTCGGACCACCCAGAGGTCCAGCTCGCGAGCCAGTCCAAAACGTTCTGCAGCGGGAAGGATCTGGCCCGGAGCGAGCAGGCGGCCATCGGTGCGCTGCAGGCGGACCAGGATCTCGATATTGTCCGGCACGTCCGACCGCAACGCACGAATGTGCTGAAAATGGAGTTGCAGCCGGTTCTCTCTCAGGGCCTCCCGTAGCTCGTTGACATACTCGATCTCGCCAGACTGATGAGTCAGAGCAATGGCACCCGGTTGATAGCTGCGCACCTGATTGCGGCCATGGCGCTTGGCCTCGTAGCAGGCGGCATCCGCCTCCCGCAACAATTCCTCGGCGCTCGGACTGTTGGCATTGATCTCGACCAGTCCGGCACTGAGGCCCACGTGGAAGGCCCCCTCGTTCCACAGGAATCGGTAGTCGGCCACCAGTTCGCGCAGCTTTTCCACGTTCTGTCGTGCCTGGGACTCGTTGCAGTGCTCGAACAGGATGGCAAACTCGTCACCCCCCACTCGCGCCAGCAGGTCGTGCCG
>RFHJ01000291.1 GCA_003696905.1 Gammaproteobacteria bacterium
CAGGCTTTCGCCCATTGTCCAATATTCCCCACTGCTGCCTCCCGTAGGAGTCTGGGCCGTGTCTCAGTCCCAGTGTGGCTGTTCGTCCTCTCAGACCAGCTACGGATCGTCGCCTTGGTAGGCCATTACCCCACCAACTAGCTAATCCGACGCGGGCTCATCCAATAGCGGCCGAAGCCTTTCCCCCGTAGGGCGTATGCGGTATTAGCTCGAGTTTCCCCGAGTTGTCCCCCACTACTGGGCAGATTCCCACGCGTTACTCACCCGTCCGCCACTCTACTCACTCCCGAAGGAGCTTTCGCGTTCGACTTGCATGTGTTAGGCATGCCGCCAGCGTTCAATCTGAGCCAGGATCAAACTCTTCAGTTCAATCTAAGGTGGTCGCTTGAGGCGACCAATCTTGGCTCAACTCGGAATCTTCGTCTGAAGATGCCTCGTTGATGTCTTTTGGTCATCGCGACCCATCAACGGAGCACCCACACAAATTACTTGATCTGTTTGTTAAAGAGCGACCACCTTTTCCTGGCGGCGAGACGGACAACTTTAACTTGCCCCTCCCGTAGAGTCAAGGCCTTTTTGCCTTTCCTCTTCGACCTCACCGTCTTGGCGTCGATCGAGGCGGCGTATTCTAGCGGCACCGCCAACCTTGTCAACCCCTTTCGCGGCAAAAAATCTTGTGACTTTTCAGCCACGCCGCCAGACCACAGGCCTGACGCCGAGGGTGGCACCCTGGCGCACCAGGGTTTCAGCCAACGCCTTGTTTAACAAGGCAGTTTGCTGTCCCGGCCGACCAATCTCGGGTAGCCGGGAGCGCGCATTATAGGGGGCCGTTTCCGTTCGTCAACTCTTTTTTGCGAACAATCCAGGGCGCCGTCAACTGACTCCACAGGAACTGGCTATCTCACCAGAAAAACGCGGTGAACACATCCCTACCACCCAAAAATTCCGAACAGGTGACCCGCAGTACTTTTCAATGACTTACGAATTCATAATGACGAAGCCCTCGCGGACAATCGCCAACGACAGGCTCGTCACCCCTACCGAGACACCGTGCCACCGAGGCCGTGATTTCGGCGGTGACCGATCAATCCGTAATGATCACCCGCGCGAAACGCCGCTTGCCGACCTGACAGACATAGGGGCCGCCCGGCGGCAGTTCAAGCGTGCGATCGGCAACGCGCTCGCCATCCACGCGCACCGCGCCCTGCTTGATCATCCGGAAGGCCTCGGAGGTGCTGGCGACCAGTCCGGCTTCCCTGAGCACATGACCGATCGGCACCCCCTCGGCAGACGACGCCCGAGAGAGGGTGAATTCGGGCATCTCGTCGGGCACCGCCCCCTTCTGGAAGCGGGCGACGAAGTTCTCCCGGGCGCGACGGGCGGCTGCCGGGCCGTGGAAACGCGCCACCAACTCCTCGCCCAGCAGAAACTTGATATCCCTGGGGTTGCGCCCTTCCGCCACCTCCTGGCGGAAGCCTTCGATCTCGGCCATGGTGCGAAAGCTCAGCAGCTCGAAGTAGCGCCACATCAGTTCATCGGAGATCGACATGATCTTGCCGAACATCTCGTCCGGCGGCTCGGAAACCCCAATATAGTTACCGAGGGATTTGGACATCTTCTGCACACCATCGAGCCCCTCCAGGATGGGCATGGTGAGCACCACCTGCGGCTCCATGCCCTCCTGCTCCTGCAGCTGCCGGCCCATGAGCAGATTGAACTTCTGATCGGTCCCTCCCAGCTCGACATCCGCGCGCAGCGCCACCGAATCCCAACCCTGGATCAATGGATAGAGAAACTCGTGGATCGCTATCGGCTCTCCCGATTTGTAGCGTTTACTGAAATCATCCCGTTCCAGCATTCTGGCCACCGTCTGACGGGAGGCGAGCTGGACCATGCCGGCGGCCCCCAGCTCGTTCATCCAGGTACTGTTGAACACCACCCGCGTCCGCTCCGGGTCGAGGATCTTGAACACCTGCTCCTTGTAGGTCTCGGCATTGCGCTCCACATCCTCGCGGGTCAGGGTGGGACGGGTCTTGCTCTTGCCCGTGGGGTCGCCAATCATCCCGGTGAAATCGCCGATCAGAAAGTACACCTCGTGCCCCAGATCCTGGAATTGGCGCAGTTTGTTGATCAGCACCGTGTGGCCCAGGTGCAGGTCCGGCGCGGTCGGATCGAAACCCGCCTTGACCCGCAGCGGCTTGCCGCGGGCGAGCTTTTTGCGTAGCTCCTCTTCCAGCAGGATCTCTTCGCTGCCACGGCGAATCAATTCGAGTGACTCTTCCAGATTGCTCATCAAGTTAACCCCAGTCGAAAGCAGGGCGAAATTTAACAGATTTCCGCCTCCCGAGACCGAATTGGGGAAACGTGATTCAGCGCCCTTACAGTTTTCGGTCTTTCTGCCATAATTGCGAAAATTTTTGGGAAGTTAGGGCACATTCATGACCGGCCACCAGAACTTTCATGTCCAATCTGTCGGGTCTGCCACAAGCAAAGGCACTCGCCTGCCCCTCTCGATCCTGCTTTTCGTCCTCCTGCTCACCCGAGCGCTACCGGTAATGGCCCAAAAGGCAGCCCCTGCCGGCGCCAGCCAGTCGCCGGCCCCGGTGATCGACCTGGCCGACACGGATGACAGCCACCCGGGCACGGAATCCCGCGCGGCGCGCATCGTCCGTCAGCTTTCGCTGCCGGCCGCCAAGCGCGCTCAACGGGCCGCGCTGCAGCCACCTTCCCTTCCGGCACCCCAGGACCAGCGCTCTCATGGGGCCATGGAGAATGCCTCCCAGAACCGGACAGAATCTCCCTCGGCTGCGCTGGCGGCTCATCCCGAGCCCGCCGGTCCGCACGCCCCCGATGCGCTCACCCCCAAGACGAAACGGACCAACTATGTGGTGCAGAGGGGTGATACGCTGGCCGGCATCTTCAAGCGCCAGGGTCTGCCGGCTCGTACCCTCCAGCGGGTACTGGACGCCGACAGGGGCGCTGCCCGAACCTTCGCCCACATTCGTCCCGGACAGGTACTGGTCATCGAACGCGACCATCCCGGGGGAGCGCTCCTGGGCCTGACGCTGAAACAGGGAGATCGTTCCCTGGCCAGGGTCGTGCTGCCCACCGAGGCCCGCACGACGACGAACCCGACCGCCCTCCGCACGGTGCGCCACCGAATCAAGAGGGGAGAGACCCTGAGCAGAATCTTCAAGCGCTACGGACTGTCCGCGCGCACCCTGCAGCTTATACTCCACCGTCACCCGGACAAGGCCCGCCGGCTGTCGCGCCTGCGGCCAGGCCAATACCTCCAGCTGGAACTCGACCGGCCAGCCCGCCTGCTCGCCCTGCGTCTCGAGGGCAAGCGTGGGACGCCACTCACCATTCGGATGGAACATCACTCTACCGATAGGGAGGCAGCAACCCTCGCAACCCGGGCCGCCGCGGCCACTCCGGAAACGAACGAAACGCCTGCTGCTGCAACCAAACCCGCACCCATCGAGCCCCTCGAAGATCCCACCGCTGCCGCCCAGGCCACTGCGGACGAGCCGGTGGTCAGCGACGAGAAAGCCACCGCGGTTGCCGACGAGGGGACGCCAGTTGCGCGCGTGGAGACCCACCGGATCAAATCCGGCGAGACCCTGGCAAGCATCTTCAATCAATATGGTCTCACCCCCGGCAAGGTCTATCAGGTATTGCATGCCGGCAAGGCCGCCAAGGACCTTTCCCTCATTCGCCCCGGTCAGCAGCTGGAACTCGCCTTCGATGCCGACGGAGAGCTGATCTCCCTTACCCTGGTGAAAAGTCCGGTCGAGAAGCTGGTGGTCGTACGCCAAGGAGAAAGCTACCGCGCGAGCGTGAAGAAAAAGACCATCGAGCGACGTCTGGCCACCGTGGAAGGCATCATCCACAGCTCACTGTTTGCCGATGGCCATCAGGCAGGCCTGACGGACGGTCAGGTAATGGAGCTCGCCGAGATCTTCGGCTGGGATATCGACTTCGCGCTGGAGATCCAGCCCGGCGATCAGTTTCGCGTCGTCTACGAGGAACTATTCGTGGATGGCGAGAAGTATCGCAACGGCCCCATTCTCGCAGCGGAATTCGTCAATCGCGGCAAGACCTACCAGGCCTTCCGTTTCGAGCACGATGGTCAGATCGGCTACTACGACGCTAAGGGCCGCAGCAAGCGGCGCGCCTTCATCCGAACGCCGATCCGCTTCGCCCGCATCAGTTCCCGTTTCCAGCCACGCCGCTGGCACCCCATCCTGAAGAAATGGAAGTCACACAAGGGCGTGGACTATGCGGCACCTCGAGGCACGCCCATCAAGGTCACCGGTGACGGACGTGTCGTCTTCCGCGGCTGGAAACGGGGCTATGGCCGGGTGGTGATCGTTCAGCACAGCGGCAAGTATCGGACCGTCTATGCCCACATGTCGAAATTCCGCTCCAGTGTGCGGAAGGGAACGCGGGTGCGCCAGGGCCAGGTAATCGGCTATGTCGGCAGCAGCGGCTGGGCGACCGGACCCCACCTGCACTACGAGTTCCGGGTCAACAATGTGCAGCGAAACCCCTTGACGGTGAAACTGCCCCATTCCCTTCCACTGCCAAAGCGCCAGTTCGCTGCCTTCAAGCGCCAAACCGCGCCCCTGATGCGGCAACTGGCCGCGCTCCGCGCCAGGCACATGGTCGCCAGCTCCAGCGACTGAGATGCCGGAAAAGGAGGCCTTCATCGGCCTGATGTCCGGGACCAGCATGGACGGCATCGACGCCGTGCTGATACAGCTTTCCGATAGCGCCCGGCCGAGGATTCTGGCGACCCACAGTCACCCCTGGCCGGCCGAGACTTTGCAAAGACTCCAGGCCGCGGCGCGAGGCGTCCCCCTGAAGGCCGCGGCCCTGGCAGCGCTCGATACGGAGGTCGGGGAGATCCTTGCCGAGGGGGCCATGCGGGTGGCCGCAGCGTCCGGAGAACCCGTCGTCGCCATCGGCAGCCATGGTCAGACCCTGGCCCATGCCCCCGAAGGGGCGCATCCGGCAACCCTGCAGATAGGCAATCCCGCCGTCATCGCGGAGCGCAGCGGCATCACCACCGTGGCCGATTTCCGCCGCCGCGACATCGCCGCCGGTGGCCAGGGCGCCCCGTTGGTCCCC
>RFHJ01000292.1 GCA_003696905.1 Gammaproteobacteria bacterium
GGTGCTTTCTCGATAAAAGGTAGGACAGGATCGGCGAAAGGCAAGGACGATCTAGGGATCGGCTGCCAGCACCGTGCACACCACCCGCCGTTCGCGACGGGGCCCGTCGAACTCGCAGAAGAAGATGTTCTGCCAGGTCGAAAGCCCCAGCCTGCCGTCGATCAGCGGGATGGTCTCAGAGGGCCCCACCAGGCCGGATTTGAGGTGGGCATCACCATTGCCGTCCTGGGCGTCGTGCAACCAGACGCCGCGGGGGATCAACTGCTGCAGCAGGTGGACCACATCGGTCTGCACGCTCTCGTCCCAGTTCTCCTGGATCATGATGGCAGCGGTCGCGCCCTGGGCATAGACATTCACCAGGCCGTCACGCACGCCGCTCTCGCGCACCACCGCATTCACCTGCTCGGTGATGTCCACGAGGATCTCCCGACGATCGGTGGAGAGGGTGATGATATGGCGCATCGCGGCTACTCCTGCCCTATCCTTTTCGCACCAGCTCGTCCATACGCTCCTTGGCCGCCTGCCATACCGCAGAACCGATCTGGTCACCGGCGATCATGTCCATCAGGCGATAGGCCAGCTGGCGGTGCGCGGGGGAGAGATCCCGCAGCTTGTCGAGCTTGAACAGATAGCCCGCCTTGGGATATTCGAGCGTGTTGACCAGGGCATAGAGGGTCAGCGCAGCGGCGGAATGGGGATCGGACTCGATCACCTCGGCCACCGCTCCAAGAACCTCCTCCGCATTCAAGGGAGAATCTCTTCGGTCTGGCAGGCGACGGCGAACTGCCCCTCGACACCCTCGACCGGGGTACAACGCAGCACCTTGACCCGCGCCTTCATTGGCGGGGTGATGTCCGAAGGGGGGTCGATCCGGATCGACAGCAACGCACCGGGGGGTACCGACTGCTCTAGCCACATCAACAGACCACCCCCGCTCAGGTTCTTGACGATGGCACCGGCCTGTCCCGCCTGCCCCTCGATCGTGAAACACGCCGGACACTCGATCTCCATGCGCGGATATTGACGCTTTTCCTGATAATCCAACATGGATTCCCTCTGATATGGGTCGCTGAAGCGTGTGCCTTGTACGCTCCCTGCCTGGTGTAGGGGTCAGGAAGTGACTTCGGGGCCGGGACCCGCGACCTTTCCGGTCTCCCGCCAGCGCTCGAGCAGGATCATACAGGCCCTGTTCAAGGCTGCCGCACGATCCGCCGAATTGGCTTCGTTGTAACAACGCAGCTCCGGGGCATTGCCCGAGGCACGCAGATGCACGATCTCGCCATTGGCGAAGGTCAGGCGCAACCCGTCGGTTCGATCGACCGCTTCCAGGGGCCCCAGGGCCAGACTGGCAAAGGTCTCCTCGATCATGGCAGAGCCGCCCTCGGCCAGGGCCGCAATCTTCGCCTGACTCAGCTGCGAAGGAAAGGCCTTGAGGCGATCGCTGGCGGTATGACGGGAAGGCAGGCTGGCCACCAGCTCGGAAAGGCTCTGACCCTGTCGCCGTGCCAACATGAGCACCGCAAGCGCCACGATCACGGCATCCCGGGTGGGCAGGGCCGGCAGGGTCCGGCCATGACGCTCGATGTCGTGCCAGGTGAGAAAACCGCCGTTCGCCTCATAGCCCACCACGTTGGCCGCCCCCTCCTCGGCCAGCTGACGCATGCCCTCGATCACGAAGGGCGAACCGATGCGGGTCCGCAAGGTGCGCTCGAACCAGCCGCTGCGCTCCAGCACCGTATTGCTGCTGACCGGGGTGACCACCGCATCGGCCTGCAGATAATGGGCCGTCAACACCCCCAGCACGTCTCCCCGTAACCACTCGCCTCGCTCATCGCCGATCAGGGGCCGATCCCCATCCCCGTCGGTCGAGACAATGATGTCGAATTGCCGCTCTGCGGCCCACTGGCGACCCAGGGCCACGTCCTCGCTGCGCACCGCCTCGGTGTCCACCGGCACGAAGGTCTCGGAGTGACCGATTGGCTCCACCCGGGCGCCAAGACCCTCGAGGATCTGGCCCAGCACCTCGGACGCCACCGAAGAATGCTCATACAGCAACACCCGCGCTCCGGAGAGGGCATCCGGCGGCAGGTAGTCGAGGTAGCGGCTCACATAGGCGCGCTGAACGGCACTGTCCACCGACGGCAGGGCAAAGGGGTCCTGCGCCATTCCGCTATCGTCGAACAGGTTACCGGGCAGCATCACCGACTGCTCGCGAATGGCGGCCTCGTCGGGCTTGAGGATTTCTCCGTCGGGGCGGTTGAACTTGATCCCGTTGCGATCGTCCGGAATGTGGCTGCCGGTGACCATGAGGCTGGCAATGCCACGACGCAGGCCCAGGTTCGCGACGGCCGGGGAAGGCACGGCACCGCCATTGACCGCACGGTAGCCCATGTCCTGTACGGCACGGAAACAGGCCGCCATGATCCGCGGCGTACTGGGACGGAAATCGCCGGCCACCAGCACCTCATCGCCAGGGCGGATGAGCGATTGCTTCTCCAGATGCTGCAGGAAGGCCGTGGTATAGGCATAACAGACCCGGTCGGTCATGCATTGCGCCAGACCGCGTGCGCCGCTGGTACCGAATACCACGCCGCTTTTCTCCATCAGGTCGGCGATCGCCACCTGCTCTCGCTTTTCTGCCATGCCTCGGTCGGCCCGTTGGGGAATGGCCGCATTCTAGTGTGGAAAA
>RFHJ01000293.1 GCA_003696905.1 Gammaproteobacteria bacterium
CGAAAAAACAGGTCGCGGGGATGGATTCGGTCGCCGATATACGCGCGGCCGGGCGGCAGATCGGGGGGCACCTACGATCCGGTTCCAGGACGCCTGCTCTACATGCCGGCGAGTTGTCTTCCCTATCACATCACGGGATACACCACCCGTACCCACGCCATTGTCCGTTCCATGAGGTCGGTCGGCGCAGACTTGCACATAGGTACCCGGCCAGGCTATCCCTGGGACCGCAGTGACAGATGCAGTGAACCTGCGGCAGAAACGACGACTATCGATGGAATGGTCTATCGGCATCGCCGGTTCCCCTCCAAGAATCTCCCGGTGATGCTCTATGCGTCACTTGCGGCCCACACGATAGAAAAGGTCGTACAGGAGAGGCAGGTTGCGGCGATTCACGCCGCCTCGAATCATGTGAGCGCGCTGGGGGCGCTTATCGCCGCAAAACGCCTCGGCATCCCCTTCCACTATGAAATGCGCGGCCTCTGGGAGCTGACAAGGATCTCTCGCCAGCCGGCCTTCGAGGCATCCCAGGCGTTTCGGCAGGGGCTCGAGCTGGAGAGCCTGGTGGCACGGCATGCGGACCGGCTTTTCGTGATCTCGGAGCAGCTCGGTCGCTATGTGGTGGAGCATTGGGGCATCGAGGAAGAACGCATCGCCTTGCTGCCGAACTGTGTCGATCCCGACGACATCGCTCCAGCCGATCCGGCACAGGTCGAGCCCGATACGATTGGCTATGCGGGTTCCCTGATCATCTACGAGGGCCTGGACACCTTGCTGCAGGCAACGGCGCAGTTGGCGCGGCAGGGGCGCACGGTGCGTGTGAGAATTGCGGGTGACGGCGAGGCGCGGCAGGACCTGGAGACATTGGCACAACGCCTTGGCGTGCAACAGCAGGTGGAATTCCTAGGGCGTATGGAGCCGAACAAGGCGCAGGCGATGATCGCGCGCTGTGCGGTGGTGTGCCTGCCGCGCAGGCCGTTCGATGTGTGCCGGATCGTCCCGCCCATCAAGCTGGTGGAGGCGCTCGCGATGGCAAAGCCGGTGATCGTGCCAGACCTGCCGGTCTTTCGCGACGAGCTGGGCGAGGAATCGCCCGGGTTCTTTTTCAAGGCCGGGGATGCGGACGATCTGGCCCGTACCATCGATGACGCGCTCTCGGATACTCGACGTTTGAACGATATCGGGCGCAGGGCGCGTGACTATGCGATCACCAAACGCAATTGGCGGCAATTCGTCGCGCCCATCGTCGAACAATTGGCCAGGGGATGAAGAACGGTGGTTGGTCGGGTAATACGCAAGATCGGCTCGCTCTACTACCGGCACCCGGAGGTGGCCGAGGACGTGGCATCCGACGGACCCTTCGCGAGGCTGAAGGTGGCCCTGGTGGCCGATCACTTCACCACCGAATGCCTGGCGGTCGAGTGTCGCATCCGCAATCTGACGCCGGCGAATTTCCGCGAGGTGATCGATGGCTGGCGGCCGGATCTGGTCTTCATCGAGTCCGCCTTCCATGGTTTCGCGGGGAGCTGGCGTTACGAGCTGGCGAAGCAGCCGGCCTGGCTTCGCCTGACCCCGCCGCGGCGGATCTACGAGCTGATCGAACATGCACGGTCACGTGGTATCCCCACCTTGTTCTGGAACAAGGATGACGATGCCTTCTTCGATGCCTTCATCGATGTGGCGAAGGCCTGCGATTATGTCTTCACGACCGACGAGAACTGTATCGAACGCTACCAGGCGGTGTTACCCGCTGGGGTGCCCGCCAATGTGCTGATGATGCCCTATCAATGGCGCTTTCATCATTTCGATGGCTTTGCATTTACTCGCAACAGCGCCTGCTTCGTCGGCAGCTACTACCGCAAGATCCTGAACGACAGGCGGCGCTTCCTCGACATGTTGTTCGAAGTGTCGGGCCAGGCAGAGATGCCATTGGAGGTGTTCGACCGCAACCATGGGCGATTGTCGAGTTTTTTCGAGTTTCGGTTTCCAAAGCATGATCATCTGGTGGTGCATCCGGGGGTTCGCCACCGGGAAACCGGGGAGATCTACAAGCGCCACGTGGTCTCGCTGAACGTCAATTCGGTTACGGGATCACGCACCATGATCTCGCGTCGCTTGTTGGAGATACTGGCCTGTGGTGGCATCGCCGTGACCAACCCGAGCCGCTCGGTAGCCGAATACTTCGCCGACTACTGCCTGGTGATCGATTCCTTCGATGCGGCGCGGGAGCTCTTTGCGCGCCTGCGAGCGGGGCCGTCGCAAGAGGATCTGGACCGGGCTGCGGCCGGGGCGGAATATGTGCGGACCCATCACACATGGGAGCATCGGCTCGAGCAGATCTGTGGCACGCTGGGCCTGTGACAGCGCGTCTGCAGACGAGAGAAGACCGAGAGAAACCGTGGACGCAGCAGACCGAAGTGTGCAGGGAGGCGGCATGAGGGAACGCCCCATGGCCCTGTTCCTGTTTGCCCATCAGGACGATGAATGTTTTGCCTTTCACCTGATCGCCAGCGAACTGGCGGCAGGTCGCAGGGTGCGGTGCGCCTATTTCACCGACGGGGGTGTGAAGTGCGCGCGCAGGAATCGCGAGTCGCTGCGCGTGCTGGGCGGGATGGGCGTGGCAGAGGCCGACATCTGCTTTGTCGGTGAGGCACAGGGCATCCCGGACGGAAGGCTGCTGTCCTGCCTGTCCCAGGGCGAAGAGGCGCTGAGGGCGTTGCTGCCGTGGCGTGAGCAGGTCGCCGCCATCTATGTGCCCGCCTGGGAAGGGGGGCACCCGGACCATGACAGCCTGCATCGTTTAGCGGTGGTAGTGGCTCGGGACCTGATGCTGACAGACCGGCTCTTTCAGTTCTCTCTGTATCACGCCAAGGGAATGCCCTGGCCCCTGTACAAGGTGATGACGCCACTGGAGGTGAATGGCCCGTTCAGGCGCGTGATGGCGCCCTTCGCCTCGCGATTGCGGCACGCCGTGAATTGTTTTCGATACCCCTCGCAGTGGATCTCGTGGTTCGACCTGTTTCCCATGGTGGCCGTCTCCTATCTGCTGGGGCGGCAGTTCGTTCAGCCTGTCGACCCCCGCCGGTCGTTGTTCAGGCCGCATGAAGGGGCGTTGTACTACGAGACCCGTCACCTTGCGCGATGGGAAGAGGTGAAAGCTACCCTGGGAGAGGGTGCGAGCGACGAAGGCGGCCGGGCCAATACGATGGTCGAGGACGGAGCGGCAGGGTCGTGATAGGCGCAGTGGTCTCCGGTACCCTCCAGGGGCTGTTCGTCCTGATCGAGGTCTACTACGCCATCTATGTCCTGTTGGAGCTTCGGACCCTATGGATCTCCCGCAAGGCACAACGCCGCGAACTGCCCCGGCTGTCGGCATGTGCGTCATCTGCTCCCGATACCGCTTTCGCCCCGCCGGTGTCGGTCCTGCTCCCGGTGCGTGATGTTCCGGCGGTGATCGAACGTTTGATCGATGCGGTCTGTCGCTTACGCTATCCGCGCAGTGCCCTGGAAATCCTCGTCCTGGACGACTCTGCGGACGAGACGACCCTTCTGGCGCAGCGTCGCATCGATCATTGGCGCAGGCAGGGCGTTGATATCCGGCTGGTGCGTCGCAAGGACCGCGAAGGCTTCAAGGCGGGGAACCTGGCCAATGGTATCCGTGAGGCCTCGGGTGATTTCTTCGTGATCTTCGATGCGGATTTCGTGCCACCAGAGGACTTTCTGCTACGGACCATGCCCTGTTTCCGCGACCCAAAACTGGGCTATTTGCAGACCGGTATTGCCTATGAGAACCGGGACAAGTCCTTCCTGACCCGTTTCCAGGCCATGGAGATGGGCCATCAGCAGGTGGTCAACGAAGGGCTGAGCGCCGATGGGGACATGGCCTCGCTGACGGGGACATCCTGCATCTGGCGACGCGCCTGTGTGGAGGCCCTGGGCGGATGGGACGCCGCCACCGTGACCGAAGACGTGGATCTCAACTATCGCGCACAGCTGGGAGACTGGAAATACGCCTATCTGCGCGAGGTGGTGTCGACCTCGTTGTTGCCCGAGACTGTCAGTGCCTACCGGCTACGTCGCGAGCGCTGGGGGAGAGGACTGATCCACAATGCCTTCCGCCATGTCGGTCGGATGTTCGCCCGGCCGATGACGCTGATGCAGCGCCTGCATGCGATATCGGTGATGTTCTCGTCGCTGCTGCTGGCCTCGATCTACCTGGTGGTCCTGTTGAGCCTACCGTTGACCTGGCTGACAACGGGCGATGAGGTGATCAGTCGCTGGGGCGTACCGTTGTTCTACGGGCTGGTCACCCTCTGGGCCCTCGACAATGCGGTGGGGGCGCAACGAAGCGCGGGACCCGATGCGGACTGGGGCAGGCTGCGCAGTTTTCTGGAGATCTATCCC
>RFHJ01000294.1 GCA_003696905.1 Gammaproteobacteria bacterium
CCGGGATCGTGATCTCCGGCATTTCCAACTCCGAGACGAGTTCACCCGGCCGACCCATCGCCAGCGCCAGCCGGGAGCGTGCAAGACGCTGCCTGGCGGCGCTCGCCACCTGGCGGCGATGGACCACCTCATAGGCGGCCTGCAAGCGCAACAGGTCCACGTCCGAAACCTGCCCCAACTCGTGCCGATCGCGAGCCCTGTCGTACTGTACGAAAGCCACCGACATGGCCTCGTTGTCCCGGGCAAATTCCAGGTCCGCCAGGATCACGTCGAAATAGGCCTGCATGATGGCCAGACGGTTCCGTTGGCGGGCATCCAGTTGTTCGGCCTTGCCGGCCGCCACGCGTCGCGCTGCCGCGTCCTTGCGTGCCGGTTGATAACCAAAGTCGTAGAGCCGCTTGTGTACCCGCAGATGTGCGCTGCTGTCGTTGCTCGAGCGGTTGCTGGACCGATAGGACGGCTTAATGGCCCACAAGCTGCCGTCCAGCTTCACACGCAGGCCATCGAGCGCCTCACTCTCGAGCAGGCCGGCGCGAGCCGATTGCTGCTGTGCCTCGGCCTTCAGCAGCAACGGAACCTGGGGACGGGCAAGGCGCAATGCGGCCTCCAGCGTGAGCGGCTCGGGCAGTGGGTCGGACGTGGTGTCGGACGAAGCCCCCTCCGCCACCGCTGCCCCTGCGACCAGCAGCCCCAGCAACAGATAGCGGCCGATCTTCTCGATCATCGGTCACGCTGTCTCATACGTCGCTTGTAGCGCGCAAAGGGCTCCTTCAGGTAGGCCTTCTCCACCACATAGCGGCCCAGCAGCAGGAACTCCTCCTTGTCGCGGGTTGCGCCGGTATACCGGGCACGCCGGATGTAGCGCCCGTTGGTGTCGAAGAAGGCGAATACGGGGGTGGCACGCACCCGATACTGCTTCACCGCGAAATCCTTCATCGTGGTGGTCCGACCCTGAAAATCGACCATCTCCACATCGCCTTCGATATCAATGGGGATATTGATGAAATGTTCGCGGAAATAGGCCTGCACCTCGGGCTGGTTCAGCACCGTCTGCTTCATGCGGTGACAAAAAGGACACTCGTCCATCTCGAACATGATGAGTATGCCCTGCTTGCCCTGCTCGCGTGCATTGGCCACCTCTTCGGGCATGTCCCAGAAGGTGTCGTTGAAGAAATGGGTCGCCGGATCCCGCGACCGCCCTTCCGCGCATGCCGTCTGCCCCAGCGCCAACAGCGCCAGAAGACAAAGGGTCGTCAAACACCTGCCATGGGGGATCACTTCGCTACCTGCTGCCGGTTTTTTTGTTCTTCGTAGCGGGCGATGAAATCGCGAATCGCCTCGGCTGTCAACGGACCCACCTGGCGAGCTACCACCTTGCCCTTGGGGTCTATCAGATAGGAGGTGGGCAACCCCGTAATGGGACCGAGCAATTGATCGCGGGAAGGTTCCGCCCCCGCCAACAGGATCGGATACGACAGAAACTGCTCCTCGACGAATGCCCTGAGCCGATCGTGATCGATGTCTTCCATGTTGACGCCCAACACCACTGCCTTTTCCGACTCGGCCGTATAGAAGGACTCCAGCTCTGGCAACTCTTCCCGACATGGCGGGCACCAGGTCGCCCAATAGTTCACGAGGATCCACTTGCCTCGATAGTCGGAGAGTCGGTGGATCTTGCCTTCGAGATCCGGCAAGGCGAAACCCTCTGCCGCCATGGCCTGGGCCACCATGAAGAACAGGGCCAAGGGCAGCAGCCGCATCCCCCCGGCCAACCCGGCAACCCTTCGACGATTCATGTGCATGACGCCTCCCTTCCATCCTCTTTCGGCGCCCAAGGCGCAACAGAAATCTCCCCGTTTGACCGCCGAAACCCGAAAATATTCCGGATCTCTCGATATTGCGGCCGGAAATCGGATTACTATACTGGCCCGACACCTGCATACCCAGTGAAGTTGCCATTCGATGCCATCTCCAGGAGATCTCGCGGACTGGGCAGAACGAATCCAGCTGCCCGCACAAGCCGCCATGCGTCACGCGGAGATGCTGACCTCGCTGGAGGAACAGGCTTGCTGGCTCGACGAGCTGGCGACCCGATCGCCTCGCCGGGCTGCCCTGGCGGTACAACGTCAACTGGCCTTCCTGGTACGAGATCCAAGGCCCCCTGCCGTATTGCCGCAGCTGCTGAGGGCATTTCATGTTCCGATCGCTGCGCTGCAGCAACGAGGGCAGGACATCCTCGCATCGTCTCCCGAGAGGCCGTCACGCCAACAGGAAGGATTGATCGAAGTACTGCCAGGCCTGTTCGAAGAGCTTGCCCTCGCTCATACCCGGGTAGTACGCCTTTCCCTCGAGCAAGGACGGCGCCCTCCGGCCCCGGACCTGCATGCCGCGATGCTCATGTCGTTGCGACTGCTGGAATGGAGCCTTCTCCAGTACCGACAGAACAGGCCCAACCTCTGGCGCCAGATCATTCGACTCTACGATGTGACGACTGCCTTCCGACTGGGGGCAGCCTTTCCGGAGACACCGCTGCGCACCGCAGCCGACCCTGCTGGCACCAGGGATACCTTCGTCGCCGCCCTGTTGCTTCTGCTCATCGACAGCTATCGCTATCCCCCGAGCGGGGTGGTGGCGCTGATCGGGATGCTTCCCGAACTCGCGGCCGAATTGCACCTGTACCGCGAACGTCCCGGCAAGGCAGCGATTCCATTGCTGTTGCAAGAAGAGGTTCCACCGCTCGATTTCGTGCGCCGCCCGCGAGGTCGTGCCCCCGATCACTACCTGGGGGTGGACAGGTTGCTGGCGAGGCTGCGAAGGCTCTGGAGCAGCAAACAGGTACAGCAAACGGCCCGACGGCTCGAACAGGATCTTCTGGGCCTATTGGAGGGGAGACGTGATCGCTGCCATCCGCGCGAGGTTCGTGCCGCCGAATACCTCTGTGTTCAAGGCCTCGAAGCGGTGCACGAACGCCTTCTGCAGTTGCAGCTCTCCGAAGGATTGGCGCCCCTGCCCGATACCGCTGACGACACGGCGAGGAATCGACGATTCGCCTGCCGTCAAAACGATATTTCCGCGGGTGGCGCCAGCTTCATATTGGGCCCCGACACCCCCTGCCCGGAACCGGACGCATGGCTATTGTTCGAGGCGCTCGATTCGCCGGGCAGCGGCTTCGTCGCCAGGTTACGGCGCCGCCTCGTCGACGACAATGGATACCAGTACATTGGCGTGGAGCGCGTCTCGGGCCAGCTCATCCCGGTCACCCTCGGCACCCATCGGCGGCCTGGCCTGCTGTGGGCGCAACCCAGGCAAGGAAGATATAGCCTGATCGCGCCGGATGGGCACTATTTGGGGCATGGGCACGAAGAGATCCTGACCGGCACCCATCGGGACTATCGGGTGCGACACGAACAACGTGTCGGCCGTCAAGGGAACAGCGAGATCATTGCGCTGAGGCTACTGGATTGAGAGAGGCGGCCTCGGCACGGCGCAAACGGAATCGCGCGAGCGGTACATCCAGCAGCGATTTCACCTCGGCGTGGACCTGATGGAACAGACTGCCGAGGCGCTCATCGGCCGCCGCCAGCTGCTCCCCATCGGGCAGCGGATATCCCCCTTCGGAAAGAATCTCGTAGAGCGTGAGATCAGAAGCACGCCGGGCCAGCAACCAGTCGCCATTACGTGTCTGCTGCACCCAGCCCTTGCCCAACATGTCGGCCAGCATCGCCTCCACCCTGTCTTCGCGCCAGTCGGACCGAGCGGCCGCCAGATCCCAGAGCGAACGTGCTTGCCCACGTTCCGCCGCCTCGTCCAGAAGCAATAACAGGTAGACCGCATCGAGCATCCCCAACTCGCGGCCCCGCGGATTGGGACGATGCCAGTGGTACAGGCGGAGCCCATGGGCCACCTCGGCGCCCACGAGGACGACGACCCAGGACAGGTACAACCAGAGCAGGAAGATGGGCACCACCGCCACCGCACCATAGATGGCCTCGTAGGTGGGAAAGGCTCGCAAATAGACCACGAAGCCCTGCTTGGCGAACTCGAACAGCAATGCAGCCACCGCGCCACCAACCAGCGCGTGGACGAACCGGACCCGAACGTTGGGCACCACCGTATAGGTCAGGGTAAAGGCGGCGAGCGAGGCCAGGAAGGGCGTCGTTGCCACCAACAGGTGTCCCA
>RFHJ01000295.1 GCA_003696905.1 Gammaproteobacteria bacterium
ATGGATATTTTATACCTCGATCCTTGACTATTGCAGGTTCCACATAGCGGCGCTTCTCAAGGGTCTCCGCCAGGTTGCTTGGAACGAGGACCTCGCGGACGAGGCCGCCTTTGCCCGCCACTGTGTATCGCACACCCTGTAACCCGAGGAAACGTTGCTTGGACCAGGTCCGGTGAGCGCTAGCTGGGCGTTCTCTGGCTGGGCGGAACGTCAGGAGTTCGTGGGCACGCACGTTGGTGGCATGGGCTAGCCGGGTGGAAAATGCGTAATTCGGCGCTTGCGTGTTACATATGCATTCGATCTGCTGCAGTGTATATGCGCGCGTACGGGTACTCAGCTCACCGGCTGGCAATTCCGATGTTACACGGGGGAGTTCCATGCCTTTCAGCTGTGGCAAGAGTCCGAGAGCCTGCCGATCGATGTCAAGTTGCTGTTGGCGTACCCCCCAATTCCCTGATAAGCCGCGACACCAGAAGAAACCGCACCAAATTACCATGAGGCGGATATGGGTTTGTTTGCAAATGGCCATGAGGCAGGGCGGCGGGCGCTTCTGAGGATAAAAAATGGTGCCGCTGCGAGGCTGCCCGCCGAGGTGCAGGCTCGGTCAAGACAAGCACCGCCCTACACCAGTGGTGCATCGATGGAGAAAAGGTGACTCGAACCGGAAAGGAGCGGCTATTCCAACTGACAACTGGCGTAGTACAGCCAGTCGAGCCGGAAGGCTGTCTTGGCGAAGTCCAGCCGCCAGCGCCGGGCATGGCAGACCAGACGCGCCGTGGAACGGATCAGATGGCGGATCAAGGGACGAATGCCATGCCCTCTGGCCTTTGGCGGCAGCAACTGATACTGGATCATCCGTAACAGCAACTGGGCCAGCTGGCCACACAGGTAATAGGCCTGATTGGCATGAAAAGCGCGGCAAGGCGGATGATGCAGATCGAGATCGATCAACGGCCCCTTGAAGGCATTTTCCTGGCCTTGTTTCTGGCGGTGCCGACGTACCAGCTCCTCCAATGGCAGATCGTCACGTGAGACCAGGATGACGGTATAGGCCGGCTGAAGGCGCTTTTGTGCGCCATCGTGGGTCCGACGGATCACCACATAGGGATGTTCCCGCCACCCCTGGGGACGGTGGCGAGTCAGTGTGGCCTCTTCTCCCAGCCCAATGTCGGTCCAGGCCTCGTCGGGAAGGTCCTCGATCGAGTCGAGCACCGGGCGCCGAAAGCCCTCGTGCGTGACGCTGATGGAGTAGTTCCAACCCCGGCGATGGCAATCCTCGACGAAATCCTTGCTGTAATAGGCATTGTCCACATGAACCCACACCGGGGTTCCTGATGCAATCCAGGGTGCCACCGCCGCCAGCTGTTCTCGCCAGCCCTCCGTGACCGACACGCCCCCCGGATGCAGCCGGGCCGCACCCCAGGCGGTGCCGAGGAAGACGCCGTGCAGCCAGTATTGATCCTGGCCGTTGTAGCCCTTGGCCGCCTGCTCGAATAAACGTCCCGACACCTCGATGGCGCTGCCATCTACGAACAGGGGAAGATAGCCCCGCTGATCCAGTTCATGGGCAATGACCGCCGGCATCACTTCACCGGCTACCGATTGCACCAGCGCCTCCAATCGTTCAATCGATTGCGCATCGAAACGGCAAAGATACTCACCCAGTCGCCGGCTGTCGGGCACGTTCGGCAACCCCAGCAACCGCTTTCCCACCTCATCGGCCCGCAAGACGTCCACATCCGACAACGCCCCACCACCGGCCACCTGGGAAGCCACCAGTGCCAACAGCATCTCCGCATCACTCGCGCCACGGGCACGTTGCTTCAGGCGAATTGTCTCTCCGATGCGCTTACCGAGCCTCAACCGATTGAACAAGCGACCGAGAAATATCCACCCCCCATGGCTGGTTAGCTTCTCATCGGTGAAGTCGATCTCGATCTTGGCGGGCATTGGATGTAGGCTTGTCATCGGCGCACCTGCGAGGTGATGGTTTGGTCACCCGGCATTTTGCCGTAACTCCCCGCAGCGTGCGCCTTTTCTCTTTCTGCCATTCGGCCTTATCCGGGAAGCAAGGAGCGGGTCGTCTGCTCGAAAAAAACGCGGTAAATACATCCCTGGCCGCTCCCGGCATCCACCCTCCCGCGGCATTCGCACAACCCTGTGCTGGATAGGCTCGACGGCGGCATCCCTGCCGCCGACGTTTTTCGAGCAGACACCCGCCCCACTTTCAAGAGGTTAGGCGTCTGGATGACGGAGCTCTGACTCTGCCAATCCGCAGAACCTGGTCGGGGATTAGAGCCCCTCGGCCCGTGGCTGACGGGTGAGCAGATTGTGGACTGCTTCCTGCGGAGCCAGGCCCTCGAAGAGGACCCGGTAGGTCTGTTCGGTAATGGGCATTTCGATCCCCAGTGCCAGTGCCTTCCTGCGCACCTCCTGGGCGGTATTGATGCCCTCTACTTCCTGGTCGATCTGCGCCCGTGCCTCGGCAATCGATTGTCCTGCTGCCAGTGCCAGGCCCATGCGCCGATTGCGTGACTGATCGTCGGTACAGGTCAGCACCAGGTCGCCCAGCCCGGCCAGGCCCATGAAGGTTTCCTGTCGCCCGCCCAGCGCCACCCCCAGCCGGGTGATCTCCGATAATCCGCGGGTGATCAGGGCGGCCCGGGCATTGGCGCCGAAACCTAGGCCATCGGAGATCCCGGCGGCGATCGCCATCACGTTCTTTGCCGCGCCACCTACCTGAACACCGACCAGGTCGTCCGAGGTATAAGGGCGGAAGCTCTCGCTGCGCAGGCGCGCAGCCAGGCGCTGGGCATGGGCCGGGCTGTCGGAGGCCACCGTAATGGCAGTGGGCAGGCCCCGGGCCACCTCGGCGGCAAAGGTGGGGCCGGACAGGACTGCAAGTGACGCTTTCGGCAGATAGTGAGCGACCACTTCGCCGAGAAGCCTTCCGGTGCCAGGGTCGAATCCCTTGGTTGCCCAGGACAGGCTGGGCAGCGCCGGGGCCAATGCGGCGAGCCGTTCGAGCACTGCGGCAAAGGCGTGGCTGGGGACCACCACCAGGACCTCATCGCTGCCCTCCAGGGCCTGTGCCAGGTCTCCGGTGATCTGCAGGGCCTCGGGAAACGGGATGCCGGGCAGGTAGCGGCGGTTCTCCCGATCCCGCTGCAGGGCGTCGATCTCGTCGCTGCTATGCGACCAGAGCAGGACCGGCTGGTGACGGGCGAGCGCAATGGCAAGTGCCGACCCCCAGGAGCCGGCACCGAGTACGGCAATGGCATTGGCCTGCATCGGTGTCCCTCAATGGGGCTGTGACTCAGGCGCCGATTCCGTTGTCCCC
>RFHJ01000296.1 GCA_003696905.1 Gammaproteobacteria bacterium
GTGGCGTTCAATTTCGGCCCGAGAGAGTACTGATCTCCAGGCGCTCGGTCTCCGCCAGCCGGACCCGAACGCCCTCGGTGGTGACGAATTCCCGGTCCTCGATGTCACCGCGGTAGGCCCGGTACTCGGCGACATGGCCGGTACCCGCGTCGACCACCCGCACAGAGAGCACATCGTGATCGTCGCGCCAGCTGCTGTACAGCCAGTAGCTGGCTACCGCCAGCATCAGGACCACCACCGCGCTCGCCACCCAGCCGATGGGCAGCGGATTACGCCGCGGCAGGGTCACTGTCACCGGTTGTCTCGTCGACGGCAGGCGCGCCTGGGCGCGATAGCGAACCACCAACAGCACGATGGCAATCACGATCGCCGTGAGCAGGATTTTTCCCAGCAGCCCCAAGACACCGTCCTCCCGAAAAGGTGGAAGGATACCCCATCGGCCGGCAGACCCCGAAAAAAACACATTGCAGAAGGAAGTGCGTCCAGGGTGAAGGTGATAAGCTGAGATGATGAACAGACGCATCTTTCTGGTTCGCGCCACCCTGTTGCCAATGGCGCTGGCAGTCGGTTGGCTGGGTGGCTGCAGCGCACCGGACAAGCCCACCATCTCGTTGTATCTCACGATACAGCGGGGCGACATCGATCAACTGCGGCGCCATCTGTACTGGGGCACACCGGTTGACGACCCCTTACCCAATGGACGCTATCCCCTGCACGAGGCAGCCGCACAGGGACGGGTGGTGATGATGCGCATGCTGCTCGAGCATGGGGTTCAACTCGACCCTCGGGACCGTGACGGCCACACCCCGCTGGAACTGGCGATCCTCAATGGCCGCACCCAGGCGGCCGATGTCCTGATCAAGGCAGGGGCCCGTTTCGATCCCTCTGACATGCTCCTGGAGGTTGCCCGCCAGGACATCACCGATCGGGACGTCGTGCGCTACCTCAAGGCCAAGGGCGCCGATCTGGATGTGCGGGACGAGAACGGCAACACCCCCTTGCTGATCGCCGCCGGCCATGGCAACCACCGTCTCGTGCATCACCTGATCGAGTTCGGTGCGGACATCAATGCGCACAACAAGACGGGTGATACGGCATTACAGATCGTTCGCCGCATGGGGCTTCCCGAGCTGGAGCGATTCCTGCGCAACAACGGCGCCATCGAGTGACAGCGGCGGTTGTGTTATCTTCCGCGCGATTTTCTCAGGCAGCAGGAGCGCAGGACCATGGCCAGCACCCCGGATGAATTGACGATCAACTACAACGAAGGCGGCGTGGATGTCGTCAAGGAACTGGACAAGCGCATCCTCAGCAAGGGCGCCTGGACCACCATCATCTTCCGTTACCAGGAATGGGACAACGCCAAACAGGCCTACGGCAAGGACAAGTACTCCATCCGGCGCTATCAGAAGCGCAGCGGAGAATACCAGCAGAAATCGAAGTTCAATATCTCCAGCCCCGACCAGGCACGGCAGCTGATCGCCGCGCTGCAGGAATGGGTGGACGAGGCGGAATAGCGCCCGGGGAGAGCAAGAAGGACGCGGGCACCAGCAGATATCGTAGGGTGCGGTGAGCGCAGCGAACCGCACCAGAAAAGGGCCGAGTGGCCCCGAAAGCAACGCCCCCTCAATCCAGCCCCACCCGCTCCGGCCATTCGAGCAGATCGTCGACCACCCTGCGGCGATCTTCCGGCAGATCGGCGTCGACCGCCAGGCGCGCCAGCTCGCGACGATATTGATCGAGGGTGATACTGGACGGCCCCTGTGGATCCCGTACCCGGGCGCGCCGCCATTCGTCCCAGCGGGCACGTTCTTCCGGGCCCAGGGTGTCGGGCCAGTTGCGCGCCCGATAACGGAACAGCAGCTCGTTCATCTTCGGCGCATCGAACCGCAGATCGAGGCCGGCCAGTTGCTCCGGGGGCGTCGAACGCACCCTGTCGCAACGGCGCCGGTCGGCATCCGTGAGGAACCCCCCATAGAGATCCAGGTCGGGATCGCGCGGCTCGAATTCCCGCTCGGCATACACCTCCGCCAGTTTCGCCTGCAGCTCTGCGCGGTGGGCCAGCAGCAGCGCCAGGTGGCGTTGCTCGGTCGCGGCATCCATCTGCCACTCCTCACGCGCCCGATCGGTCAGGGTATTGAGCGGCACCACCACCGGGGCCTTGTTGATGTGGACCTCCTTGAGGGCAATCCGCTCCACCCCTTCCGGCAGGTCCTCGCTGCGGGTGTAGAGGCGCTCGCGCAGCGCCTCCGCATCCAGTAACAACAGGGGCTCGGGGTCGCTGCGCAGGTCGTAGACGATCACACTGTTGCGGTTGCGCGGATGCATCGCCAGGGGCAGCACTGCCGCGATGCACCCGAGTCGGGCAGGATAGCGGGCGGAGACGTGCAGCACCGGTCGGGTTGCAGCGGGATCCAGCAATGCCGCCAGGGTCTGCTTGTCGCGGTGGGTGAAGACATAGTCGAACAGACGCGGCTGCCGGTCGCGCACCAGACGGGCGATGGCGATGGTCGCCCGCACGTCTGCAAGGGCATCATGGGCACCCAGGTGTTCGATCTCGTTGGCCGCCGTCAGATGCTCGAGGCGAAAGCTGGTCACGCCCTCCTCGTTGACCGGCCACTCAATTCCTTCCGGTCGCAGGGCGCGCGTCAGGCGCACCACGTCGATCATGTCCCAACGCGAATTGCCATTCTTCCATTCGCGCTCGTAGGGATCGAAGAAGTTGCGGTAGAGGCCATAGCGAGTGACCTCGTCGTCGAAGCGAATGGTATTAAAGCCCAGCGAGCAGGTGCCGGGCTGCATCATCTCGGCATGGATGAAACGAAAGAAGTCGGCCTCGGGCACGCCTTCTGCCAGCGCCCGCTGTGGCGAGATGCCGGTGACCATGCAGGCACCAGGCTGCGGCAGCATGTCGTCGGCCGGCTGCGCATAGATCACCAGCGGCTCGCCGATGGGGTTGAAATCCAGATCGGTACGCAGACCGGCGAACTGCGCCGCCCGGTCGCGCGCCGGATCGGCGCCCCAGGTCTCGTAATCGTGCCAATAGAAACTGGTGGTCCGCGGGTTCATGGGATGGGGAGACAAACAAGCGAAAGGCCACCGGGCCGGAGCCGGGTGGCCTCGAGCAAAGCGGAAATTGCCGCTTCCTTACTTGCCGGAGATCTTCTCCTTGATCCGTGCCGCCTTGCCGGTGCGGCCGCGCAGATAGTACAGCTTGGCACGACGCACATCGCCACGGCGCTTCACCTCGATGGAGGCGATCTGCGGGCTGTAGGTCTGAAACACCCGCTCCACCCCCTCGCCATGGGAGATCTTGCGCACCGTAAAGGCCGAGTTCAGGCCGCGGTTGCGCTTGGCGATGCACACCCCTTCGAAGGCCTGAAGACGCTCGCGGTTGCCCTCCTTCACCTTGACCTGAACGACCAGGGTATCGCCGGGACCGAACTCCGGCACCTCTTTGTTCATCTGCTCTGCTTCGAGTTCCTGGATGATGTTGCTCATCGTCCTAGCTCCTGGTTGTTGGTGCCTCCCGGCACGATCACGTTAATCGTTTGCACCCCGATGGGTGCGCCTGAATTCTTCGAGCAATGCCTGCTCTTCCTCGCTCAGCTGCCGCGCCGCCAGCAGATCCGGCCGCCTCAGCCAGGTTCTGCCCAGTGCCTGCTGCAGCCGCCAGCGGCGAATCCGTTCGTGGTCGCCCGAGCGCAGCACCTCGGGGACCCGATGCCCCAGAATCTCCTCTGGGCGCGTGTAATGGGGGCAGTCCAGCAACCCCTCCATGAAGGAATCCTGGCTTGCCGAGTCCTGATGCCCAAGGGCCCCCGGCAACAGGCGGATCACCGCGTCCATCA
>RFHJ01000297.1 GCA_003696905.1 Gammaproteobacteria bacterium
CCGCGATCGTCGGTCCATCTTCGGCTTTTTCTCACGCGCGGGCGCCACGGTCCTGGCAGAGGACTACGCAGAGCTGCTGGCCAGCTTCAGGGGGAGCGATGACCCCCTGGAGCAGCAGGCCTGTGAATTCATTGCGGATCTCTATTACGACGGAACGCCGCACGACTATGACGGGCCCAGGTCCGAGCGGCGTCGCCTGGGGCAGCGTGAAGTGCCGGGTCTGGCCGTCAGCCTCGACTCCCGGCTGGATGAATCCCGCCTGCCGTTGCATCTCTCGCCGGCCTACGTGGACATGCCCGGGGATCGGAGCAGCGACGGCATCACGCTGGCATCGGTGGCGCGCTGGTGCGCGCGACATCCCGTGCTCGATTTCCTGCCCGAGACCGAGAACAGAAACCGGCACATCGTCGCCACCCTTTCCGAAGTGGGCGAGACGCTCCACCTGGCCGGTGCCGATCTGGGTGAAGGGGCTGGACGCCTGATCTTCGATTGCGGGCATGAGGATGCCCGGGATCTGGTCATCGAATCGTGGAGCCAGACCGCCATCCGCGCCAGTTCCGGACATCCATCGGCCGGACTTCATCGGCTCTGCCTCGAACGCGATGACGGTGTGCGCTCGGTCGGCTACTACCTCGTCCGAATCGACTACCGGCCACCTCAGCTGACGGGTGTCAGTATCCACCAGGATGGGCAATTCGTGATGCTGCCGGACGGTAGCCGGAACGATCCGGTGCGACCCGGCAAGGCGACCTTTTCCCTCCGCTTCGACACCCGAATGGACCTGTCGTCGACACCCTCCGTGCGTATCGAGGGGCCAGGGCCTCTAGCTGTCTCGGGCGGCAAGTGGCTGGATGAACACACCTGGCGGTTTGACGTGTCGGTGCCACCGGATGTGGCCCTGGGCAACTACCGGCTGGTTGTGGGCGCAAGGGCGCTCTCGGGTCTGGAACTCGACACGGATCCAGTCGAACCCGGGGCACAGCCCGACCGTGACAATGGCTTCCAGGTCGGCAAGTACATTCCCAGAATCGGCCGGCTGGAAGGCTGCTGGAGCCACTTTCGCTCGCCCTGGGCGGTCGAGATGGTCTCTGACGGAGCGGTGCGGCTGCTGGAGAAAGGGCGGGTGAGGGCCACTCTCGAGACGCTCTCGGCACGCCAGGAACGCATTGTCGTCGGATATCAGCGGCCGGCGCCGATGGGCTCCGGGGCGGTCGAGTTGCCCCTTCAGTCCCCCCGGGGCAGTGAAGAATTATGCGACAAGGTGGATTGGAGTCGGCCTGCGCTCCATTGCAGAAAATGGGTTACCGATGCGGACGGTTTACAGCGGGAGCTGTGGAAGTGGCATGCCATTCGGCCGGGCCGGCCTTGGCGCCGTATCTGGGCCTGGAAATTAGACGATAAAAACGGTGTCGAGAAAATCGTGAGTGACGCACTGAACGAGTCCGATCCGGTGCCTTCCCTGACGCCGGAAGCGGACCGGAATTCCGGGCCGGGCATCGATCACCGAGGGGTCTATGTGGATGAGGGATCGATCATCATCGAGGGCCTGGGAGAATACGATGTCGGTGACGTCGGCATGATGCTCTATGGTCTGCCATCAGAACCGGTCGGGCTGCCCACGCCGACGCCGGATGTGACGATGGTCGAAGGGGTGCTGCCCAAGATCGATTTCGAACAGACCTATCCGGATTTCCAAAGTGATGGGGAGCTGGTGGAATATTTTGCCGGCATGCCTGTGATCGAGCGTGCCAAGGCGCATCTTCGTGACAGCCGTGTGATCGGCATCGACGGGCATGAGCGGCAAAAGCTCCGGGACGGGGACCAGGTGCAGGTGGAGGCCACTGCCGACTGGGGCTGCCCTGCCACGATCGAGAAAAGTCATGCCATAGTGCGGTTTCCGGGCCGACCGCATCCACAGCGAATCGAACTCGTTGAAACCGGACCCGATACCAACCGTTTCCTGGGGCCTGCCCAGCCGCTTACCGTCAATCTCGCGGCGGGAACCCGTGCGGGAACCTTCATGGTCGAGATTCCGACGTTGCTCGAACAACAGATTGCGCCGGGCTATGGCCTGCTGATGGCGATGCCCGGCCCTCGTGGCGCGCCTGTGACGCGCGCCATGAAGAAGGGACGGAAGGTCCTCGAGGTGGTCGCGACAGGCAGCACCACATCCGCGCCGGTAGTCGCCTGGACACGCTCCAGCTGGTCGGTGGAGGCGCATTCACGCGGGGACGGTCGGGTGCCGGAGGTCGAGATTGTCGAATATCGTCTCGAGGAGAAGGGCGGCGCGGTTCGACTACGGCGCTATCGCTACGCGGTCAATACGCTGCGCAGCGAAGGCAAGACACTGTGGAGCATTGCCTCGCGACCGCCGGCGTTGATCGAAGACGTCAGCGCCTCGCCCGGGCCGAAAGCCGATACGCTGCGAGCCCGTTTTGGCAGGGGTGGGCCACTGGACGCTGTACCGGAGCTAGTACGCAAGGCGATCGGGGGCAGCGTGCGTCCCCTCAACGACGGCTGGAAGGAACGGCTCGCGAGGGTCGAAAGCAAACAGGGGACCAGTGGCACCAAGGCGTCTTCGCTCGCTGGCGGGCAGCGCCATGTGACGGGAGGAAATGGCGCCGGCGGGAGCAACTCGGGGAAGTATTCCTACAGCGGACCAGCCTACCGTGCCGAGGGCGTCATGCGGCTGGGTGGTGGCAGGCAAACCATCCCTTTCGTCCTGTATGAAGAGCCGGGACGGAGGAGAATGGAAATGGGCCTTGGGGGTGTGATCATCACCCGGGAGGATCTCGGCCTGTCCTGGAATATTGCGCCCGATGGGGTGACCTTCGTCGAGTCCAAAATCCCCAAGGGCCCTCAATGGGAGAAGGAACTCGTGGGGGAAGAGGTCATCAGGGGGCGCAGGCTGAAGAAATATGCAGTGCGCAACACGACGAGCGGTGTTACGGGTACCTTCTGGGTCGATAACAACGGCATTCCCATGCTGAGCCGGGTGGAAGTGGATGTGGCCGGCAAGCGGCAGGTCGCCGAGACGGAACTGACGAACGTTCAGGTCGGTGCCCAGGATCCGAAACTCTTTGAGCGGCCAGCGCCGTAGTAATCGATGGAGCAGCGGAGAGGGTCCAGGACCGATTGCATCCACACCCACATCACTGGTGGCGATTCGGGTGTTTAGGAGAACAGGGCGTGTATTGGCGCGGGCTGCA
>RFHJ01000298.1 GCA_003696905.1 Gammaproteobacteria bacterium
CCGCCCACGTGCAGATAGCCCGTGGGGCTTGGGGCAAAACGGGTCTTGAAGGTCATATTGTCGCTTCGGGTTACGGCAGAAGCGGGTATTCTAGCCGGACTTCATCGCTCGCCCCAGCCCTCTCGCAGCACCCGGCGCAATCGGTGTGGGAGGGTCTTCAGGCCCGACAGTAACTTCCCTCGCGGCTGAAGCCGCTCCCACAAATCAATCAAGGTCTCCAGGAGACCATCAACCACCCCGGTTTCTTGCAGGGTTGGGGCCGGCTCCTGTCACCGGCCTTGGTAGAATGCGGTTTTCAGACGGAACGACCCCATGCGCGATTTTCTTGCCCAGATCCCCTTCTCCATCGTCCTGATCATTGCCCTGACGCTGGGGCTCGCACCCTTCGTACCCGAGCCGCACGTCTGGGAAAAGCTCAAGATGCTCGCCGCCGGCGAGCTGCACCGCCCCATCGACATCTTCGACCTCGTCCTGCACGGCACCCCCTGGGTGCTACTGGGGTTGAAGATCGCCCATGGCCAGTTCGCCAGCCGGCCTGCACAGGACTGACGCATGCCCCTGCCCCCGCCCGCCGAGCGCCAGCCCCTCCACAGCCGCACCATCCACTGCGAAGGCTATCGCCGTGCCGATGGCCTCTGGGACATCGAGGCGCACCTGCTGGATGTCCGTGACGAGCCGATGGAGACCTTTGGCCGGGGAGAGATCGCACCCGGCGAGCCGCTGCACGAGATGTGGATGCGCATGACGGTGGACGACGAGCTGCAGGTACGCGACCTCCAGGCGAGCATCGAACATGCTCCCTACCCCTCCTGCCCGCACTTTCCGCGGGCACCCCTGCAAAAACTGATCGGCCAGCGGATCGCACCTGGCTGGACCGCCCGGGTCCGCCTCGTCATGGGCGGGATCAAGGGCTGCACCCACCTGGTGGAGCTCCTTGGTCCCCTGGCCACCACCGCCATCCAGACCGTCTACGCCTGGCGCGGCGAGGCCCTCGATGATGCCCACAACCAGCCGCCGGCGGATTTCATCGACAGCTGCCACAGCCTGGCCCGCCACGGGGCGGTGGCCCGCCAGTTGTGGCCGAATCTCCACAGCGACGAGGACCGCTGAAGCGATGGGACACCACCATCACCACGATCGTGCGGCCGAGGGCCGAATCGGGACCGCCTTCGCCCTCAACCTGGTCTTTACCATTATCGAGTTCATCGGCGGCATCCTGACCAACAGCACGGCCATCCTCGCCGACGCAGTGCACGACCTGGGCGATTCCCTGTCGATCGGTCTCGGCTGGGTGCTGGCGCGACTGGGGCGCCGCCCGGCCACCGGGCAGTACACCTATGGCTACCAGCGGCTGTCCCTGCTCGGCGCCCTGATCAACGCCCTGGTGCTGATCGCCGGAAGCCTCTGGGTACTGTCCGAGGCGATCCCGCGACTGAGTGATCCGCCCATGCCCCACGCCACCGGCATGGCCTGGCTGGCGGTGCTGGGCGTCACGGTCAACGGTGCCGCCGCCTGGTCACTGAGTCGCGGACGCAGCCTGAACGAGCGGGTGCTGAACTGGCACCTGCTGGAGGACGTGCTCGGCTGGGTCGCGGTGCTGATCGTGGCGATCGTCCTGCAGTTCGCCGACTGGCCCATCCTCGACCCGCTGCTGTCGATCGCCTTTACCCTGTTCATCCTGTTCAACGTGGTGCGCAACCTGCGCGAGACGGTGCGGCTGTTTCTGCAGGCGGCACCCGAGGCGGGCATGGCCGAGGAGATCGAGCAGAAGCTGCTGCGACTTCCCCATGTGGTGGATGTCCACCACCTGCACCTTTGGTCACTGGACGGCGAGCACCATGTGCTCACTGCCCACCTGGTGCTCGACATTCCCCTCAGCGCAGAGACCCAGCGCGAGGTCAAGGAGGCGATCCGCAAGGCCTGCGAGAGCTGTGATATCTCACACACCACCATCGAGCTGGAGCAGGCGGACGAGGCGTGCCGTCACGAGATCGGGCATTGAAAAGGCCCGAGCAATATCGTGCAGAGGCCCGTCGCAAGGTGACCGATGCGGTTCTTCTGCCACCGCATCCTGTTGATCTGGTCGAAAGGCTGGCGGAGATCTGCCCGAATGCCTCGATTCAGATACCGGGAAACAAGGCCTTGTCCCGTCGCGGCTGAAGCCGCTCCCACAGCCAACAACAGGTGGCAATTCCGAGCGGCGTAGGATGCGGTGAGGTACGAACCGCATCGATGTCCCCTGGCGACGAAGTGAGCCCCGGACCCACCGGTCAATCGAAGACCTCGGCCTCGCTCAGCACACTTCCCTGTGCATCCTTGCCGGACAGGATGGGCTCACCGTCCCATGGCCACTCGATCCCGAGCGCTGGATCGTTCCACATCAGGGTGCGTTCGTGCTCCCGGTACCAGTAGTCGGTGGTCTTGTAGAGAAACTCCGCCCAGTCCGACAGCACCAGAAAGCCATGGGCAAAGCCCGGCGGGATCCAGGCCATCCGCTTGTTCTCGGCCGAAAGCTCGAAACCGACCCACTGCCCAAAGGTCGGTGACGAACGTCGCAGGTCCACCGCGACATCGAACACGGCGCCCACCACCGCACGTACCAGTTTTCCCTGGGGGTGTTGGATCTGATAATGCAGGCCTCGCAGCACGCCCTTCTGCGAGCGGCTGTGATTATCCTGCACGAAGTCGACGTCCAGTCCCGCCTCGGCGAAGGCACGCCTGTTCCAGCTCTCGTAGAAGAAGCCTCGCTCGTCGCCGAACACCTTTGGCTCGATCAGCTTGACATCGGGGATGGCGGTCGGTTCGATCTCCATCACAACCCCCGCTCTTCCAGCAGCGCCAGCAGATACTGCCCATAGCCACTCTTCTCCAGGGGACGGGCCAGCTCGCGCAACTGATCGGGACTCAGCCAGCCGTTCTCGAAGGCGATCTCCTCGGGACAGGCCACCTTCTTCCCTTGGCGCGATTCGATGGTCTCGACGAACTGGGCGGCATCGAGCAGGCTCTCATGGGTGCCGGTATCCAGCCAGGCAAAGCCGCGACCCAGCAGTTTCACATCCAGATCACCCCGCTCCAGATAGGCCTGGTTGACGCTGGTGATCTCCAGCTCGCCCCGGGCCGAGGGCTCGACCGCCTTGGCGATCTCCACCACGTCGTTGTCATAGAAATAGAGCCCGGTGACCGCGTAACGGCTCTTTGGCCGCTCGGGCTTCTCCTCTATC
>RFHJ01000299.1 GCA_003696905.1 Gammaproteobacteria bacterium
GCCGAGTGGTTTAAGGCGGCGGTCTTGAAAACCGCTTCTCCTTATGGAGACGTGGGTTCGAATCCCACCCTCTCCGCCAATAACGCAAGAGCCCCCGTCAGGGGGCTTTTGCGTTATCAGGGGAGCGTAGTGACGCTGCCGCTTGGCATGCCTGAGGCGTCCCCGGAGGGTCTGCTGATAGCGCCTGCCGGTGTTGCGGAGGGAATCCTGGCGGGCCTTCCCGGCACAACCGTCAGGGCAGTAGATGTTGCCCCGGTCACAGCGTCGGCAGATCACCACTCCCTGCCTCGATGCTGACTTCGCCATTTATGCGCGGGTTTTGGGAGCCACTTACAAGGATGCCCGCTACGAGGCCGAGCGCGCATCCATCCCCGTGGTCTTGATGGACCTGGACAACGTGGCCACCGAGATTCAGCGGCATTATGACGAAATGGATATGGAGGCCAAGCGGCTTATTCCGCTGACCAAGATCTATTGGCCTGCCTGAGATAAGGGGATAGATCTATGCGTAGTAGGGCGTAGAGGGTGCTCCGTGTTTAACGCCCCGGTAAATCACCTTGCCATCCCGCAGAATCTGCTGCCGCAAGGCCGCATCGGCCAGGCGATCGAGATGCAGGACGTCCATCTTGTAGGCGATCGGCAGCTCGTCGATCTCGTTCCAGAGCCGGGAAAAGGTCTGGTCCGACATGCCAGGGGCCAGCACCGCAAGGTCGATATCTGATCCGGGTCGATAGTCGCTACGCGCGCGGGAGCCAAAAACCAGGACGGACGCGATCTCTGGATAACGCGCAAAGGTGTTCTGAAGGTCGCTCAGAATAGACGGCGACAGGCCAAGCTCCTGGGCCGTGGCGGCAGCTACCATGACCGTGCCTGTTCTCCCAACGCCTTCAGCAGCGGAAGCGCCGTACTGCAGACAAAGGAAGACACCTTGCGGGCGAGGGCTTCGTCGTAGATGTGACTGGTCTCGTTTCGGTACCGCAGCATGTCCGACCAGCGATCACCGTCATCGAGCAACTGTGCGGCCACGGCTTCGCGAATCGCGGCTCTCGGCGTGGGGGCATCGATGCCTTCGTCCCCCAGCCTCAACCGGAGCATTGTCCATGCGAGTTCGAAACTGAACTCGAAGCGTTGGATCACCGCATCACGAGTGAACTCGTTATGGGCAGGACTGTAGCAGGCGGGGATAGCCATCTCAAAGAAGCCCAAGACAATATTTAACATAATATACATTATGCGCATTACTATAGGATTATCTCTCGATCGGCTCGATCAACTCCCGGCCCTCGGCCTTGCCACTGTTGACCGCCGTACTGACCGGATACGCCACCAGAGGCTCCGGCTCCCAGGTCTGCATCTGGTTCAACAGGCCCTGCGGCGGTGCCTGGTACCACTGCTCGGCGTGGGCGCGCGAAATGAACACGGGCATGCGCGGATGGATGTCGGCGAGTTCGGGCAGCGCCTCGGTGGTGAGCACGGTGCAAGAGGCAGGGAACTCGTCCCTGCCCGGCTCCCACAGACCCGCCATCGCCAACGGTGAGCCGCTTTCGGCGCGGATGAAATAGGGTTGCTTGATCTTGCCCTCCCTGCGCCATTCATAGTATCCGAGGATCGGCACCAGGCAGCGCTGCCCGGCCCGCCACGCATGGCGATAGGCCGGCTTATCGGTGACGCTCTCCAGCCGCGCGTTGTAGGTGGAGAACTTGCCAATCTCCTTCGCCCAGACGGGGATCAGCCCCCAACGCATGGCGTGCCCGCCTTGGGGCGTAAAGACCGGGATAATCATGGTCGGGGCCACGTTGAAGCCCACATAGGCTCCCTCCGGCCAGTCGGCGAACAGATCGGCCCATTCGCGCATCTGCTGGATATGGTTGGCAAAGCGCCCGCACATACCGAGACCCCCTATTCGTCGAACCGTACCAGCGGCTCGGATTGCTCCACCACGTGGGTGATTCGGGCACCGTTCCAGTGATAGACCAGATGCGGCCCTTGGGTGGGCAACGATACGGTCACCGGTCGCAGTGCCGCCAGGCAATCACCGCCTGGGTGTCGCACACTCGCATACACGATGCCATAGGCGTCGGGATCCCGTGCCAGCAGATCGCGGGTAAAGCGCTGCGATGGTCCATAATCATCCGGTCTGTGCAGCCGGGCATAGCCCTTTCCGCGCACGTCGTAACAGGGCTTGTGCACCGTGCCGATCCAGGCGCGTGTGTGAAAGTCTTGCGCCCGCACGCCACGTTCGCGGGCATAGAGTGCCTTGTGATAGACGGTTTCGTGGATGGCCGTATGCAGGGTGCGTGCCGCATAGTAGATGCCGATACGACCATTGGAGAAGCGCGTCGGGTTGCGGGTGTGGGTGAAGGCACCCATCACGATGCTGGCATGGGGACCGTGGAGCATGTCACCGTGGCGTACCAGCTGCAGATCGCCCAGCTCCTGCCGGAGGCGCGGATTGACGCGCGCCTGCAAGGCCCAGAGGGCGCGTTTTTCGTCCTCGTCCAGATCCAGGCGTTCGAACAGATCGGCCAGGGGAATACGGGTGGGGATGATCCGGTACTGGGCCTTCCAGCGGATCTGCCGCTTGGGTGGGAGCTTCAACCCAGATGCTCCATTAGGTGACGCGCCCTCACTTGATCTTTGAATCCACAGGTAATTTTCTTCAGTCGGGCATAGAGCTGGCTATGCCACTCCTTCAGAAAATTCCTTGTGACTCCAAATCTCTGCGCGATCATCACGCCTCCTGATGGAATATCTGGGTTCAATGCCCGCCCCGCTCCGTGTTCAGATATTCATAGACATCCGCCAGTGCCTTGAGCCCGCCCTGCAGCATGTAGTTGAGTGGATTGCCCAGGCCCCAGGGCCGGTAAAAGGCGTCCTGCGGGATCTGGCTCCGGTTCCTCAGCCACTCCTGATGGCTCTCGGGGGCGTACAGCAGATTGAGATCGGCATAGATGCCCGAGAGGTAGGCGAGGCGGTCGAGTTCGTCGTCGGACAGACTGCGCACTGCCGATGCCTTGCCGCGCTTGAGATCATAGAAGCGCGACCGGCTCGGCCCGCCCAGTAGCTGCCGCGCCTGTTCGGCCGTCAGGCCCCATTCGTCGGCGATGGCGAAGAAGGCCTTGAGACCCGCCCTCGCCTGGGCCTCGCGGTCGACATCGGGCAACGCCTCGACTTCGATCAGTTCACTGGGCTGTGCAAGACTCATGGGCAACTCCGCGAAGAAATCTGAAACGTTCGATTCTGCACCTTTTGCCCTCTTCTAGCCTCTCCTGCGAGCGGGGGGAGGTATTGATCAGATATTCCATCAGTTGTCTGAAAACAGACTTGTTTTAAGTCTAGTCCAGATTCGGACTTTTCGCACCCCGTGCTGACCCATGCAATGACGGCCATGCAAAGCCGGTCTATATTGAACCCAGATAATCTATTCGGACAGCCCGGAGAAACTCCATGAGCCTGCAAGAAACGATTCGCGAATGGCAACAGGAGAACGCCGGTCGCATCCCCGAAGAAAAGCGGGCCATCATGCAGGAAGCCACTGAGGGACTGATCGAGTCCGGCATCACCGAGCAGGCCTTGGCAGTCGGTGACGAGGCCCCCGACTTCGTACTTTCGACTCCGCAGGACCACCCTGTGTCACTCTCTGCCCTGCTCGCCGAGGGCCCGGTGGTGCTCAACTTCTTTCGCGGCGCCTGGTGCCCCTATTGCAACATGGAGCTCAAGGCCCTCGATGCCATCGTGCCTGCGGTACGAGCGCGAGGCGCCGAGCTGGTTTCCATCAGCCCGAACCTGCCCGAGAAAAGTGCCGCCTTCCTCGCCGAAAATCCCTTCTCCTTCGACGTGCTGTGCGACCCCGACAATCAGGTCGCCAGGACGTATGGGCTGGTGTTCTCCCTGCCCGAGTCCCTGATTGCCGTCTACCGGGACCTCGGAATCGACCTCCCCGCCTTCGACGGCAACGACCGCTGGGAGCTGCCCATGCCGGCGACCTATATCGTGGGCCAGGATGGGCGGATCGCGGGTGGGTTCGTGCATGCGGACTACACTCGCCGCATGGAGCCGGCGGACATTCTCTCGACCCTCGCATCATTGGATTCGACCGAGACAAGCTGAGGCGACTACCATGAAAAGATACGCCCTTACCCTGCTCTTTCTGCTGGCGAGCAGCCTCGCCGTCACCCCTGCCCTCGCCTATGAACACTACGTCATCGATACCAAGGATGCCCATGCGTTCATTACCTTTCGCATCCAGCATCTGGGGTTCAGCTGGATGGAGGGGCGCTTCAAGCGGTTCTCCGGACGCTTCGACTATGCCGAGGCCAATCCCGCGCTGAACAAGGTCGAGGTGGAGATAGACGTCGCCAGCATCGACACCGATCACGCGGTGCGCGACAAGCATCTGCGCAGCGAACGCTACCTGGACGTGAAGCGCTATCCCAAGGCGCACTTCGTCAGCACCGCCTGGACCGACCACGGGGATGGCACCGCCACCCTGACGGGCACCTTCACCCTGCGCGGGGTCAGCAAGCAGATCGAGCTGACGGTTCGCAAGATGGGGCATGGCAAGGATCCATGGGGCGGCTACCGGCGAGGCTTCGAGGCGACCACCACCTTGCGTCTTTCCGACTACGCGATGCGTGATGCCCCGAAACTGGGTCCTCACTCCGAGGAGATTCGGATCTGGATTTCGCTCGAGGGCGTGCGGCAGGACTCGCTACTGGACTGAGCTTTGGATCATCGCCATCCGACTGAGAACGTCGGGATCTCATCGGCAGGCATGGGACGGGCAAAAAGGTAGCCCTGCCCCATCTGGCAGCCCTCTTCGATCAAGAAATCCATCTGCTCCGGTGTTTCGACGCCCTCGGCCAACACCTCCAGATCGAGGCTGGTTCCGAGCGCGATGATGGCCCGCACGATGGCACGGCTGTCGGCATGGGTGGGAATGTCGCCAACGAAGGCCTTGTCGATCTTGAGCCGATGCAACGGCAACTGCTGCAGATAAGACAATGAAGAATAGCCGGTGCCGAAGTCGTCCATCGCGAGCCGCACGCCGCGCTCGCGCAGTGCCGACAGCATGGCGACGTTCTGTTCCGCATTGTCCATCACCAGATTCTCCAGAATCTCCAGCTCGAGCCGGTCGGCCGGCAGACCGCTGCTGCGCAATGCCTCCTCGACCTGACGCTGGATCACCCCACGGCGGATCTGCAAGTCGCCCACATTGACCCCGATGCGAAGGTCCAGCCCCTGGTCGAGCCATTCGCGGGCTTGACGGCACGCCGTCTGCAGCACCCATTCGCCAATCTCGATCATCAGCCCGGTGGACTCGGCCAGTGGGATGAACCGATCCGGTCCCACCAGCCCCAACTCGGGATGTCGCCAGCGGAGCAACGCCTCGACCCCGATCATCCTGCCGCTGGGCAGGTCGATCTGGGGCTGGTAATGGAGCAGCAGCTGATTCTCTTCGATGGCGTTGCGCAATCCCGACTCGAGCATCACCCGCTCGAAAGCCGCAGCGGTCAGCCGCTCACTGTAGAAGGCGAAGGTGTTGCTGCCCTGCTGTTTGGCGGAGAACATGGCCGCGTCGGCGGCGCGGATCAGCACGTCGCCGCTCTCCCCGTCGTTGGGATAGAGCGCAACGCCCAGGCTCGCCGTGACGAAAAGATTCTGTTCGGCCACCCGGAACGGCGCCCTGAAGGCCTGTTGCACCTTCTCGACGATCACCATCGCGTCGGCATCGCTGTGGATTTCTTCGAGCAGCAGCGCAAACTCGTCGCTCCCGATGCGAGCCAGCGTATCGTTGACCCGCAGCAGCCCGCGCAACCGTTCGGCCACCGCACAGAGCAGGGCATCCCCTACCGGATGACCGAAGCTGTCGTTGACCGGCTTGAAACGGTCCAGGTCCAACATGATCACCGACAGACGCGAATCGTGACGTGCCGCCTGCTGCAGCGCGTGTTTCAGCTGTGCCTGGAAGAGACGCCGGTTTGGCAACTCGGTGAGAGGATCGTAGTGGGCGAGAAACTCTGCCCGCTCCTGGGACTCGCGCACCTCGCTCAGATCACTGAAGACCGCCACGTAGCAGGTCGGCTCGCCGGCGATGTCGCGCACCGTGCTGATGCTCATCCACTGCGGATAGACCTCGCCGTTCTTGCGCCGATTCCAGATCTCGCCGCTCCAGTGGCCCGTCTCTCGAATCGCAACCCACATCGCTCGGTAGAAACTTTCGTCGTGCCGATCGGATTTGAGTAGCCGCGGGGTCTGACCGATCGCCTCCTCGGCGCTATAGCCGGTGATCGAGGTGAAGGCGCGATTGACGCTGATGATGGTACCGTCCAGCTCGGTAATGAAGACTCCGTCCTGCGTGCTCTCCAGCACCGCCGCGGCCTGCAATAGATCAGTCTGCCGGCGCGCGCGTTGCACCGCCAGCGCGGTGATCTGCGCGAACTCCTGGAGCAATGCGATGTCGTGCCGGTCCGGCTCGGCCGGCCCGGCAGAATAGACCGCGAAGGTACCGACCACACGGCCCTTCTCGTCATGCAATGGGAACGACCAGCAGGCGCCCACACCAGCCATCCTGGCCAGCTCCTCGCCCCCCTCGGTGTAGGGATGATTGAACACGTCGGCGACCACCACCACCTGGTCGAGGGCCATGGCGTTTCCGCAGGAGCCCATGCCGGGGCCGCCACCGGAAATGCCCAGGGCATCGATGGCCTGATTGTATTCCTCGGGCAGACTGGGGGCCGCAGCCGTCGCCAACTGTCCCGTGCGCTCATCGCGCAACAGGATCGAGACACGCAACTCGGGGCGCAGTCGCTCCAGCGTCAGGGCCACATTCTCCAGGATCTCGTGCAAGGGGATCTCGGCGGCGACCTGCTCGAGCACCCAGAGGCGGGTCTCTTGCACCAGATCCTCGGATTTTTCCGCCGTGACGTCCCGCCAGGCGCCGATCACCTCGGACGCCTCGCCTTCGGCCGGGTGCACCAGACGCATCTCGTCGTGGATCCAGCGAACCCTGCCTTTGGCATCGAAAAAGCGATACTCGTGCTCGTGACGCCCGCTCTCCATCAATGGATCGATCCCGTTCTGCGCCGAGGCACGGTCGTCCGGGTGCAGATGCGCGGACCAGAAGTCCGGCTGCAACGCCTCATCGATCGAATAGCCGAATTCTCGTTCGATGTTGTCGCTCACCCAGGTGGGAACCAGCCTGCCCTGGCTGTCGAACCGCAGACTGTAGAGCACCACCGGACTGGCCCTCAACAGATGGGCGAGACGGCGGTTGGCGGCCTCCAATGCCGACAGGCTGCTGCGTAGCTCGGCCGTTCGCTCGGCCAGCCGGCGGCGCATCTGCCAGCCCCACAGCCAGATGACGAAACCGGCCGCCAGGAGCGCGGCCGCTGCGCCCAGCAGCCAAGGGCCCCATCGGACCCACCATGCCGCCGCCCCGAGTCGCGCCAGCTCGGCGCTTTCTGTCGGCAACCAGCGCCGGAACAGGGCCTCTTTCCGGGCAGCGGGAATGGCCTTCAGTGCCTTGTCGAGGATCGCGGCCAGCTCCGGCCAGTCCTTGCGCACCCCGATGCGCTGGCCGTTGGTGTACATGTCCACCGCGGCATTGACCTGAAGATTCGTCAATCCCAGTCGACGGGCGAGAAAGGTGTTGACCCCGAGGGCGCCGATAGTGGCATCGGCCGCCCCCGAGGCGA
>RFHJ01000300.1 GCA_003696905.1 Gammaproteobacteria bacterium
GTACGCTGCGCCGCAAACGCGGTTTGCGGCTGGCTTCAAAATCAATCGCTTATAGCGATCGATTTTGGCGGCTCTTCCCTCAGCCGCGGAAGGTCTGAATTTTTCAGATCTTCCTTAATGGCCTGCGAACCGTCTCAGGTCGCGCAGATTGCGCGCCCAGGGGCCGGTCCTGCGCAGCGCCTCGGGCAATTCCGCGATCGCGCGCCGGGCGGCAGGGACACTGGGGAACACTCCGTAGCCCAGTCCCCATAAGGGTTCGTCGGCAGCCGTTTCGATGCGATAGAGCAGCACATCCCGCTGCCATTGGTGGCGTCGATACAAGGCCTCGGCCTCTTTTCGCTGGCTGGTTGCCAGCAGCTGCAGGGTGACTGCCTTCTCGCCCTGCCGGCCAAACCACTCCCTGTCCGGAACGATCAGCCGCGATGCGTTGGCGGCTGCCGCCCGCTCCTGGGCCACCGGCTTGCGCTCCAGTCGCTCCAGTTCGGCCAGTGCCGCAACGGATCGTCGGGAACCGTTGCGTGCCGCCATGCGATACCAACGCCGTGCCTCGTCGAGATTCTGCGGCACCCCTTTCCCTAGGGCATACAGACTGCCCAGGTTATGTTGCGCCAACACCAGCCCCTGTACCGCCGCCGCGCGATAGAGCTCGGCCGCCCGCCGCGCGCCGGCCTCAGTACCCTTTTCCAAGGCCTCGCTTCCCAGATTGTACTGGGCCATGGGATCGCCGGCCTCCGCTGCGCGGCGCAACAGCGCCTGCGCCCGCGCCGGGTCCTCCGAAACACCCAGACCTTCCTGATAGATCAGGCTGAGATAGAACAGGGCACGCGGGTTGCCCTCTGCCGCCAGTGGCTCCAGCAACGCCCTGGCCTTCGCATAGTCGGCCATCTGCAGCGCGAGACGACCATCGGTCAGCGCATCCCCCCTGGCCAGCGGAATGCACAGCGTAAGCAACAGCAGCAGGTGCCGCATCGTTGGCTAACCGGCGGCAGTCGTACCCGACGCCGCCACCACCCGCCGCGCCGTCTCGCGGCCCCGCTCGGCGGCCTCGGAGAGCGGGGGATCCCCCGCTGGCGGTGGCTGGTGCTCCTCGTTGCGCAGATAGACCGTCTGGGTCGGGAAGGCGTACTCCACCTCCAGCTCATGGGCCACACGCAGACAGTCGAGCAGGAACCGATGCCGTTCGCGCAGCTCGGTGGCCCAGTCGGGCGTCTCCCAGAAGACATAGACCAGCACCGAGAGCGCGCTGTCGCCCAGGTCGTTGAGGTAGATATGGAAATAGTCCTTGCGCATATAGGGGTGCTCGCGCACCAGCTCGCGCAGGGCCTCGCAGAAGGCCTCGATGCGCTCGGGCGGGGTGTCGTAGGCGATGCCGAAATGGGCCTTGTAGCGGCGATAGCGGCGCTTGCCCATGTTGTCCACCTTGGCGGTGATGAAGCGGGAGTTGGGGACGGTCACCAACGAATTGTAGAAGGTACGGATGCGCGTGCTGCGAAAGCCCATCTCCTCCACCGTGCCCTCGATGTCGTCGAGCACGATCCAGTCGCCCACGGTGAAAGTCCGGTCCAGCAGCACCGTTACCGAGCCGAACAGGTTCTGCACCATGTCCTTGGCGGCCAGGGCGAAGGCCAGGCCACCGAGCCCGAGGCCGGCGAGCAGGCCGGTGATGTCGATATTGAGATTGTCGGCGATGAAGACCAGGCCGACCACGGTGACGAAGATCTTCAGCGAACGCGAGACCAGCGGGACCAGCACGTCGTCGATCTTGTTGTCGGTGGCCGCCGCCCGGGCGCGCAACCAGGCGGCGATGATGTCCACCAGGCGATAGGCCGCCCAGACCGCGGCCAGACTGGCCAATGCCTTGACCGCCACCGAGAGGATCACCAGCGCCAGCTCGGGCAGTCCGACCGCGTTGATTCCCGCCCACCAGACGGCCGCCATCGCCACCAGGCCCAGGGGGCGCAGTCGGTTCTCGCTGTCCGCCACCGCGCTGAAGTCACCCCGGCTGCGACGCAGCCAGCGGCGCATCAGGTGGCGCAGCAGGAAACTGACGATCCAGTCGGCCAGGACGCCCAGCACCACGGTGACCAGCAGGGCCAGCCAGCGCCAGTTCTCCAGCAGGAAGGTCTTGTGCCGCAATGGCGCCGGCATCATCCGCTGCAGGCGGATCTCCCAGGGCAGGTATTCGCTGTTGTCCTCCAGCCCCTTCACCGGTTCGGCCCTGGAGAGATGTTCGTAGATCGCCGGCAGTTGGCGCAGGGTCGCGGCATCGAACAGCCAGCGGCCGTCCTCCTGTCGCCTCAGGCGGATCACGCCCTTGTCGTAGCGGGCAAAGATCCATTCGTTGCCCCGCGGCCTGAGTGGCACCTTCTTCAGATCGACCACCCGGGTGCGATCCATCACCTCAAGCAACTGCCAGGCGAGAGTCTCCCCCCGCTCGCGCCGGACGAGGGGATTGATGTCGGAGAGGTCCAGGGTCGCCAAGGCGTCGTCCAGACGTTTGGGATCGCCGCGCTTGATGTCGTTCATCGCCCCCAGAAAGGTCGCCAGGGTATCGCGCGGCGAGGCCAGCCCGGGAGGCACTACCGGCTTTTCTTCAGCGGCCTCCTTGGCCGCGGTAGTCGTCGACGTGGCCGCAACGGCAGTCGAGACGAAACCACCGGCCATCAGGCAGAACAGCAGGACGAGCCAGCGAAACGGTTTCATGACGCCCCCGTGGACTCTCGCTCGGTGAGATCGACCTCGATGTTATCAATCAGCCGGGCACGCCCCAACCAGGCGGCAGCGAGGATCACCAGTCGATCACTCTCCGGCGTCGGTGCCAGCAGGGTATCGGCATCGACCACGGCGACATAGTCGGTGCGCAGACCCGCGCCATCCAGGCCAGCGGCCATCTCACGCGCCAGCGACTCCCAGTCCGCCGCTCCGCGAAGAATGCGATTCCGCCCTTCCTGCAGCGTCGCATACAGGCGGGGGGCGATGCGCCGCTGGTCCTCGTTGAGATACTGATTGCGAGAACTCATGGCCAGCCCGTCGGGCTCGCGCACCGTGTCCACTCCAATGATCTCCACCGGCATCGCCAGGTCGCGCACCATGCGCCGGATCACCAGCAGCTGCTGGTAGTCCTTCTTGCCGAAGACCGCGATATCGGGCTGAACCATGTTGAACAGCTTGCACACCACCGTGGCGACGCCGGTAAAGTGACCGGGCCGCGAGGCGCCACAATGAACGTCGCTGATGCCGGGCACCACCACCCGAGTCTGCTGCTCCAGAGGAGTCGGATAGATAACCTCCGCCGAGGGGGCAAAGAGGAAATCGGCGCCCACCCGATCAAGCGCCTGCCGATCCGCCTCCAGGGTACGCGGGTAGCTTTCCAGGTCCTCGTTGGGGCCGAATTGCAACGGGTTGACGAAGATGCTGACCACTACCGTCTCGGCACGTCGGCGCGCCTCGCGCACCAATGCCAGGTGGCCCTCGTGGAGATTGCCCATGGTGGGCACGAAAGCGACCGAGCCGGCCGATCCGCGGTCGCCCAGTGCCTCCCGCAACGCAGCAGGATCGTCGAGGGTTTGCATCATTCGAAACTGTGCTCCGGTCCCGGAAAGTCGCCCCGTCGCACCGCTTCCACATAGGCCCGCACTGCCGCCTCCACACTCTTGGCCTCTCGCATGAAGTCACGCGCAAATTTGGGGATACGATTGACGCTGATACCCAGCACGTCATAGAGCACCAGCACCTGGCCATCGGTATCCGGGCCGGCACCAATGCCTATCACCGGAATCTCGAGGTTCCGACTGATCTCGTTGGCGAGGGTGCCAGGCACACACTCGAGCACCAGCAACTGGGCCCCAGCCTGCTGCAAGGCAGCCGACTCTTCCAGCATCGCCCTCGCAGCGGCCTGATCCCGCCCCTGGACCCGGTACCCGCCCAACCGGTGCACCGATTGCGGTGTGAGGCCGAGGTGACCACACACCGGGATACCGCGCTCGCTGAGATAACGTACCGTCTCCAGCTGTGGTACCCCGCCTTCCAGCTTGACCATCTGCGCGCCACCCTGCTTCATCAGCCGCTCCGCAGTTTCCAGGGCACGATCGGTGGTCGCATAGGCCATGAAAGGCATGTCTGCCACCAGCAGGGCCTGGCGGCTGGCCCGGCTGACACAGGCCGTATGGTAGACCATTTCGTCCACCGTCACGGGCAGGGTGTTTTCATGCCCCTGCACGACCATGGCCAAGGAATCGCCTACCAGCAGCAGGTCAACGCCAGCCATTTCGCAGACATGGGCCAGGCTGGCGTCATAGGCGGTGATGGCGGCGATCTTTTCCCGATCGGCCTTCATCTTGTGCAGGGTGGTGACGGTCTTGCGATTCATCTTGGCGCCTCTTCAGCTCTGAGTGGACGGTTCCAACCGCCGCAGACTGGAATCGTTGCAGGCAGCGAACAGCTCACGTGCCGACCCCTGCCCCGGTATGCAGATGTCACCGGCCACTTCCAGCAGCGGCGCCAGGACGAAGGCACGTTGTCCGATGCCCGGATGGGGCACCTGCAGCCGTGGCAGGTCGATCTGCCGGTCACCATACAATAACAGGTCCAGATCGATGGTACGCGGACCCCAACGGCGCTCTCGTACCCTTCCCTGACGCTGCTCTATGGCCTGCAATGCATCCAACAGTGCCAGCGGCGCCAACGCGGTCTGGATCATCGCCACTGCATTGAGATAGTCTGGCTGGTCCGCCGGCCCCATGGGGGCAGACCGATAGAGCGAGGAGCAGGCGAGAAGACGACTGTCAGGCAGATGTTGCAGGGCCTGCAGCGCCCGAGTCATCTGCTGCTTTGGGTCACCCAGGTTGCTGCCCACTCCTACATAGGCGGGCACCGCCTCGATCATTCACCCTTCCCTCCCGTGGCAGGCCCGCGCCGACGGCGCCCTCCTCGCCGCCGCCGTCGGGAACGCTGCTCCTCGACGCGAGCATCTGGTTCCGGCACCGCATGCTGCTTCTGGAAATCGGTCCACCATTGCGCCAGCTCCCTGTCCGCCTCGCCCGACTCGGCCCTCAGCAGCAGAAAATCATAGGCGGCCCGGAAGCGCGGATGAGCGAACAGGCGTTGCGGCCGCTTGCCCTTGGTGTGTTGGAAGCGCGGCTGGAGGGCCCATATCTCGCGCATCGGCGTACTGAAGCGCCGAGGGATGGCTACCCGGGCGAGCTGGTGCTCGATGATGTCGGAGCTGGCTGCCTGGAGTGCAGCGTAGGGCGCCATTCCCTGTGCCTCGTATTCCCTCGCACGCAAGCGCACCGGCTCCCAGAGCAGTACCGCGAACAGGAAGGCAGGGGTGACCGGTTTTCCGCTCCTGACCCTGGCATCCGTGTTTTGCAGGCCTTGCAACACCATGGTGTGAGGAAAGCCCTCCTCTTCGGTCGCCAGTGCCGCCTCGGTGGCGGGAAACAGTTGTTCGAAGAGACCGAAGTGGCGCAGCTTCTCGAAAGACGCGACACCATAGCCACCCATGAAGAGCTTCAAGACCTCTTCGAACAGACGCGCCGGGGGAACTTCGCCGAGCAGGCCAGCCAGTTCGGCGATTGGCGCCTCAGTGGCGGGATCGAGCACGAAACCGAGCTTGGCGGCAAAGCGCGCAGCCCGCAGCATGCGTACCGGATCCTCTCGATAGCGGATTTCCGGATCACCCATCAGGCGCAGAATGCCGTGCTCCAGGTCCTGCACGCCGTTCGCATAGTCGACCACCGAAAAGTCAGCGATGTTGTAGTAGAGCGCGTTGACGGTGAAATCGCGCCGCAAGGCATCTTCTTCGATGGTGCCGTAGAC
>RFHJ01000301.1 GCA_003696905.1 Gammaproteobacteria bacterium
ACTCAGGATCATTCAGGACAAGCTCACGCAGAAGCAGTTTCTGGCCGACAACGGCATCCCTACTGCCCCCTTCGAGGCGGTCGAATCCCCCACACCGGAACAGTTCGCCGCCTTCGGCTACCCGCTGGTGCAGAAGGCCCGGCGGGGCGGCTATGATGGCCGGGGCGTGGCGATACTGAAGACGCCAGAGGACTTCGACCAGCACCTGCCCGTTCCCTCCCTGATCGAGCGGTTCGTGGAGGCCGACAAGGAGATCGCCGTGCTGGTGGCACGCAACACCAAGGGCGAGGTGGCCACCTATGCGCCGGTCGAGATGTGCTTCCGCGCGGGCGAGAACGTACTCGACCTGCTGCTCGCACCAGCCGACATCGACGATGCAACCCAGGCCGAGGCAGAGGCCATTGCGATCAAGACCGTGGAATCGCTGGATGGTGTCGGCATCTTCGGCGTCGAGCTGTTCCTGAGCCACGACGGCGAGATCCTGGTCAACGAGATCGCCCCGCGCACCCACAACTCGGGCCACCACACCATCGAGGCCAATGTCACCGACCAGTTCGAACAGCATCTGCGAGCCATTCTCGGCCTGCCTCTGGGCAGCACCGCCACGCTTTGTCCCGCAGCCATGCTCAACCTGCTGGGCGCACCCGGCGAGACCGGACGGCCGGTGATTCGCGGCCTGGAAGAGACCCTGGCCATACCCGGGGTCTGCCTGCACCTGTATGGCAAGGGCGAGACTCGCCCCTTCCGCAAGATGGGACACATCACCGTCCTGGACCCGGACAGGCACCGCGCCCGGGCCAAGGCCCTGCAGGTTCGCGACACCATTGAGATTGGCGCGGAGGAAAGCGCATGAAAGACACCGTCGTCGGCATCATCATGGGCAGTGACTCGGATCTGCCGGTCATGCAGGCAGCTGCAGATATGTTGGACCAGCTAATGGTGCCCTACGAGATGACCATCGTCTCGGCCCATCGCACCCCGAAGCGACTCTATGAGTACGCCAGTAGCGCCGAGGAACGCGGGCTGAAGGTGATCATCGCAGGCGCCGGCGGTGCCGCCCACCTGCCGGGCATGGCCGCGGCGATCACCCCCTTGCCTGTGATCGGCGTGCCGGTGAAATCCTCTGCCCTCGGTGGTGAGGACTCGCTGCTCTCCATCGTCCAGATGCCACCCGGTGTGCCGGTGGCCACGGTCGCCATCAACGGGGCCAGGAATGCCGGCATCCTCGCTGCGCAGATGCTGGCGATCTCCGATCACGCCCTGGCACAGCGAGTACGCGAATACAAGCGCGAACTCCAGGCCATGGTGTTGGACAAGGTAGCGGATTGGGAAAAGCGCGGCCCTCATGCGCCGTAAGCAATCATATCCGCACGGATCGCCGAGGGAAGCCAGCCGCAAACCACGTTTGCGGCGCAGCGTACCCTGATAAAGCCAAGGACGGCTTTTTATCAGGGTTTCAGAGGCGGGACACCGAATCAGGTCTCGCCTCGTCTCTCGCGCGAAAGTGACAGAATCTCGGTCTTGGGCTCGCCCTCGATCACCACGCGGGAACGCCACCCCGCTGCCTTTTCAGGGGGCATCGGCTTGCTGACGAGATAACCCTGGATGGCGTCGCATTGAATCTCGCACAGGAATTCGTATTGATCCATCGTCTCCACGCCTTCTGCCACCACCATCATCCCCATTTCCGATGCCATGTGAACGACTGCCCGGACCAAGGCGGGTGCATTGCGATGGCGATCCATGAGTGCAATGAAGGCGCGGTCCAGCTTGAGGATCTGAGCGTCGATGCGCAACAGCCGTCCGAGGGATGAATAGCCGGTGCCAAAGTCATCGATGGCGAGCCGGGCACCATTCTTGCGCAACACCCGGAGGTTGTGGCGCGCCGCATCGGTCAGACGCGTGATGTCCGATTCGGTGACTTCGAAGACCAGACGCGACAAGGCCACACCATGTTCATCACAACAGCGCAGAACCTGCATGGCGAGGCGTGGCTCGTTGAGTTGCAGGGGCGACAGGTTGACCGACAGGGCCACCGGCTGCGAGAAGACGTGCGCGCGATCCCATTCGGCGAGCTGGGCCATCGCCTTCCTCAGCACCAGCTCACCCAGGTCGATGATGTGCCCGGTAACCTCGGCGATGGGAATGAAACGCCCTGGTCCGACCTCCCCGAGGGCGGATTTTCGCCAGCGCAACAAGACCTCGAAATAACGCAGCCGGCCGGTACCGGTCTCGCAGATGGGCTGATACGCCAGCTCGAACTCCTGGTTCAGCAACGCCTCGGGCAATGCACGCTCGATCGCCAGGTCGAGCTCCACGGCCTGAAACAGGTCCGCCGTGGCGCGAAACACGCGTTTCCGCTGGTCTTTCCCCAGCTTCTCTTCCGCCGCCAACAACTGCCGAATCAACGAGACGAGATCGAGCTCGAAGTCGTCCCCGTTCACCCAGGCAATGGCCAGATCCACGCTCTGCAGGAGATTCTCCTGATGAGCGGCGAGAGCCTCGTCCAGATCATCGAACAGGCGATGGGCGGCCACCTCGAGGTTCGCCTCCCGATGCGTGATCACCAGGAAACGCGACCCGCCAAGATGGAAGAGATGCCAGTTTTCCGCCCAGAGAGCCTGCAGCTGCTCGCCAATCACCTGCAGGGTCCGATCGACGAAGTGGAGCCCGTAATGCTCGCTCATCCTCCCCAGATTGCGTAGATGCAGGAGCATCAGCCCCGTCGTCTTGCGGCGAGCCTCAAAGACATCCTCCATCGCCGCAATGGTCAAATGCAGTGCCCGGCGGTTGGGCAACCCCGTCATTTCGTCGTGCAGGCTTTGGTAGTCAAGCTGACCGAAGAGCCGTGTTCGCTCACGTGCCCCCTCCCGCAATCGACCAAGCGTCCTGCGCAGGGTGGCAATCTCCTTGATGACAGAGGGGCGATCCGATTCCGTCTCCTCCTGTCCGCGCAGAGACAGCACTCCCTCCAGGGCCTCCACATCCTGATCGAGCGGCCGCAACAGCCAGTACCTCAGGCCCCAGTAAAACGACAGGCCTGCCAGCAAGGTCAGCATCAGAGAGCCCATCAGATAACGATCGACCGTCCGCCAACCCCCCGACAACGCGCTCAATACCCGCCTGTCCCAATTCTCGACCACTGCGCGGGATTCGAGGGCGCACAGCCGTACCTCTGTATCCCCAAAGGCACTGCAGAACCCCATGTAGCCGGCAAGATCAAACGGCGCATCCAGCGGCAGCCCCTCTCCAGTTACCTTCACGGGAGACAAGGCAGGAGAGCTATCCAACAGGTGCCCCCGAAACAACCGCATCCAACCCAGCCCCAAGGATTGGGCGACGCGTTCCAGAGATGCAACATCCCGATCCGCCCGCCGATACACCCGTAGCTCGGCGAGGGGGTCGCCAAAGGGATCATTCAGTGGGATACGATACCGCCACAGGTACAGGGTTTCGCCCTGCAACGAGATCTGCTGCAAGGATGGCGTCCGCTCATCGCGGTCGCCTCGGGCTGTGGTCTCGACCGGCATGGCAATGCGTGGAGGAGGCGCCCAGGCCTGCAATGCCTGGCCTCGATACTGGGCGATACGCTCACCACGTGCATCGAAGAGTACCGCCCCATCGACTTTCTGCCGCACCGCCATCCGCCTCAGCACATCCTCCAGGGCCGTGGTATGCGCCTTGCGCACGAGCATCAAAAGACTGTCGGAATAGCTGAACGCCTCCCCAATCTCACGCGCGGGTTCCCCACCTTCCTCCTGGGTGAGGATCAAGTTCTTCAAACCCGCCCGAAGACGTTCCCTCGCCAGCTCGCCTCCCTGCATGCCGATGACCTGACGCGCCTTCTCAGCGGAATCGTTCAATAGCAGGGTCCGGACCTGATACCCCGCAAACAGCTCCACGAGAAGCAACACGCCGAGGACCACCAGGATCAGCCGCCCAAGACTGATCACGGCAGATTCTCCCCCTCGACCGGGTTGGCGCCCCGCGCGCGGATGATCTCCTGCCCCCGTTCCGATCGAATGAACGCAAGGAAGGCCTGCGCCTGCGGCGAAAGAGGCACATCGGCGGACCAGACGAAGTAGAGCCGGTTGCGCAGTGGATAACGCGGCTCGTCGGGTGCGACACCATCGAGTTCCAAGACCCGGTATTCTCGCCCCAGGACTTCGGGATAAGGGCCATAGGCCAAGGCCCCCGGGTACTCCCTGACCGCCCGCAGGGTGGCCTGGGTGGTCACCGTGGTCATGGCCGGCGGCCCCCCTTCCGCCGGAAAGAGCTCAGGCAGGTCCGCCTCCAGGCGACGGCGGCAACTGTCGCCCTTTTCTCGATGGATGAGCCGGATCTTATGAGGGACGCCCCCGAGCATGGCCCAGTCGCGAATCTCGCCGCGATATACCGCGGCGAGCGCCTGGGAGGATACCTCCTTCACCGTCACATCCGGGTGGGCTTAGAAGACCACCGGGTAGGTCGCCCAAGGCTCGGCTCTCAGGCCTGCGCCCTTCTCCTGGGGCTTGAGCGGGCGCGCAGTGCGTGCCAACTCCGCCTCACCGCGCATCACCGCCCGGATACCACCGCTCGAGCCCACGCTATCGGGCACATCCACTCGCATGTCGCCACGATGGAGCGCATTGAAGTCACTTGCCAAGGCACGCAGGATCGCGATGGCATCCCCCGTGCCGGGCACCACCAGTACCGATTCGGCCAATGCTGGGCGCCAGAACGCCAGCAAGCACAGCGCCAGCAGCAGGCCACCGGCCCGGC
>RFHJ01000302.1 GCA_003696905.1 Gammaproteobacteria bacterium
CAAGCGTGACGAGGTGGAGCGTGGCCAGGTGCTGGCGAAGCCGGGCTCGATCAACCCGCACACCCACTTCGAGGCCGAGGTTTACGTATTGAGCAAGGACGAGGGAGGCCGTCATACCCCGTTCTTCAACGGCTATCGTCCGCAGTTTTACTTCCGTACCACCGACGTGACCGGGGCCTGCGAGCTGCCGGAAGGCGTGGAGATGGTGATGCCGGGAGACAACGTGCAGATGACGGTGAAGCTGATCGCGCCGATCGCCATGGAAGAGGGTCTGCGCTTCGCGATTCGCGAAGGCGGCCGTACCGTGGGCGCCGGCGTGGTCTCCAAGATCATCGAGTAATCGGCTGATCTTTCGGGATCGACGAGCCGGCCCTGGTTGGGTCGGCTCGTTTGTGTTTTTCAAGTTGGGGCATCGAAGTCGCCTCGACGCAGTAATTTAGGCCAGTAGCTCAATTGGGTGAGCTGCGGTTGCCGGAGGCAAACAAAAGCCATTTAACATGGCTTTTGTAGCAGCGAACGCGAGGCCGTGGATGGCCGAGCTGGTAGGCGCCCCATGGATGGGTCACCCATTTGGACGTTGGTAAAAGAGTAATCTAGGCCAGTAGCTCAATTGGTAGAGCAGCGGTCTCCAAAACCGCAGGTTGGGGGTTCGAGTCCCTCCTGGCCTGCCATATTCGGCAGAGCATGAGCGCAGAAGCACAAAACGAAGGCGGATCCATCGCCGATACGCTGAAGCTGGTATTGGCCCTCGGATTGCTGGTGATCGGCATCGTCGGTTTCTACCAGTTTCAAGATCAGCCCACCTGGGTGCGCCTGCTGGGCCTGCTGGCCATCGTGGCGGTGGCCGGGGTGGTGACGGTGCAGACGCGGGTCGGCCGCGGTATCTGGCGTTTTGCGCTGGAGTCTCGGACCGAGGTGCGCAAGGTGGTCTGGCCTTCGCGTCAGGAGACGCTGCAGACCCTGCTCATCATCATGATCTTCGTGCTGGTGATGGCGCTCTTTTTGTGGGCAGTCGACTCCATACTCTTCATGATCGTGCGTTACGCGACGGGGCAGGGTTGATATGGCCAAGCGATGGTACGTGGTACATGCCTATTCGGGTTTCGAGCAGCAGGTTAAGCGCTCCCTCGAGGAGCGGATCAAACGCGCGGGCATGGAAGACCTGTTCGGCGAGATCCTGGTGCCCACCGAAGAGGTGGTCGAGATGCGCGGGGGAACGCAGCGACGCAGCGAGCGCAAGTTCTTCCCGGGCTATGTCCTGGTGCAGATGGAGATGACAGACGACGCCTGGCACCTGGTGAAGGACGTCCCCAAGGTCATGGGCTTCATCGGTGGTACCGGTGACCGTCCTGCGCCGATCTCCGACAAGGAGGCCGAGGCCATCCTCCAGCGTATGCAGGAGGGTGTGGAAAAGCCCAAGCCAAAGGTCATGTTCGAGCCGGGCGAGGTGGTGCGTGTCATCGACGGGCCCTTCAACGACTTCAATGGCGTGGTCGAAGAGGTGGACTACGACAAGAGCCGACTCAAGGTGTCGGTGCTGATCTTCGGGCGCTCCACGCCCGTGGATCTGGAATTCGGTCAGGTCGAGAAGACCTGATCTTCCCGCCCGCGGCAAGCGGGCCGAACGCGAGGAGGCCGGGTGAGAGTCCCGTCCGCTTGTACTCACTGAGAGGTACTCATGGCCAAGAAAATCACAGCCTATATCAAGCTGCAGGTGCCGGCGCAGTCGGCCAATCCCAGTCCGCCGGTGGGTCCGGCCCTGGGCCAGCATGGCTTGAACATCATGGAGTTCTGCAAGGCATTCAATGCCCAGACCCAGAACATCGAGAAGGACCTGCCGATCCCGGTGGTGATCACCGTCTACAACGACAAGTCCTTCACCTTCATCATGAAGACCCCGCCGGCATCGGTGCTGCTGAAGAAGGCGGCTGGTGTCGCCAAGGGCTCGGGTCGTCCCAATACCGAAAAGGTGGGCAAGGTGACCCGTGAGCAGCTCGAGGAGATCGCCAGGACCAAGGAGCCCGATCTGACCGCGTCCGATCTGGATGCCGCAGTGCGTACCATCGCCGGTTCCGCGCGCAGCATGGGGCTGGACGTAGAGGGGGTGGAGTGATGGCCAAGATGAGCAAGCGCATGAAGGCAATCGCGGAGAAGGTGGATCCGAGCCGCTATTATCCGGCCGAAGAGGCCTTCTCCCTGCTGAACGAACTGTCCAGCGTCAAGTTTCCCGAGAGTATCGATGTGGCGGTTAATCTCGGCGTGGATCCTCGTAAATCTGATCAGGTGGTACGGGGTTCTGCGATCCTGCCGGCGGGTACCGGCAAGGACGTGCGCGTCGCCGTGTTCGCCCAGGGCCCTGCAGCCGAGGCGGCAAAGGAGGCCGGTGCAGACGTGGTCGGCATGGAGGATCTGGCCGAGCAGGTGAAGCAGGGTAACCTGGACTTCGATGTGGTGATCGCCGCGCCCGACGCCATGCGTGTGGTCGGCCAGCTGGGGCAGATTCTCGGTCCGCGTGGCCTGATGCCCAACCCCAAGGTGGGCACCGTGACCCCGGATGTGGCCACGGCGGTGAAGAATGCAAAGGCCGGACAGGTCCGCTTCCGCACCGATAAGGCGGGCATCGTGCATGCCTCCATCGGCAAGGTGGGTTTCGAGCCCTCGGCCTTGATCAGCAATCTCGAGGCGCTGGTAAACGAGTTGAAGAAGCTCAAGCCGGCGTCGGCCAAGGGTGTGTATCTGAAGAAGATCACCGTGTCCTCGACCATGGGTCCCGGTCTCGCGGTGGATCAGGGTTCGCTCAATATTCATTGATGCCCGGCCCGGCATCGCCCGGGCAGGTAAACGAATCGACGGGCTTTGGCCCGAAAATGGCTTTGGAGCGACCGCCCAGGCGGTGGCTGTCAAAGACCGCAGGTGCTTTTCGTGTGAAGGGCTTAATTTCCTGCGCAGATGGCGCTCCGTAATCGGATTGGCTTCCGATGACGGTGCACCAGACCAGGCAGGGTCGACAGGCGACCCTGTGGTGTTCAACGGGGCGCAGGCCCCAACGTTGTCGGGAGGTGACGACCTTGGCACTCAATTTTGAGCAGAAAAAGGCCATCGTCGCCGAAGTTGCTGAAGTGGCGGGCAGTGCCTATTCCGCCGTGGCGGCAGAGTATCGCGGTTTGACCGTGGAAGAGATGACCCAGTTGCGCAAAGAGGCGCGCAACAATGGTGTCTATCTTCGCGTGGTCAAGAACACGCTGGCTCGTCGCGCGCTGGAAGGCACCGAGTTCGAGTGTCTGTCCGACGGGCTGGTGGGTCCGTTGGTGCTGGCATTCTCCCAGGAAGATCCTGGAGCCGCCGGGCGTGTGATCAAGGACTTCGCCAAGGAGCACGAGCATCTGAAGGTGACCATGCTTGCCATCGGCGGCAAGCGTCTGGATGCCTCGCAGCTGGACGTGCTGGCGAAGATGCCGACCTACGATCAGGCCATCTCCATGCTGATGTCGGTGATGCAAGCACCGATCACCAAGCTGGCGCAGACCCTGAACGAGGTGCCGGGCAAGCTGGTTCGCACCGTTGCAGCAATTCGCGACGCAAAGGATGCCGCCTGAGACGGTGGCATTCATCCCAATCGAGCAAAGACTTTTTAATCTGGAGTGTACGATGTCCAAAGACGAAATCCTGGAAGCCATTGCCAACATGTCCGTCATGGAGGTGGTCGAGCTGATCGAGGCCATGGAAGAGAAGTTCGGCGTGAGTGCCGCAGCTGCCGTGGCAGTTGCCGCGCCGGGTGCCGGTGGTGAGGCTGCTGGTGGTGCCGAAGAGAAGACCGAGTTCGACGTGGTACTGACCGGTTTCGGCGACAACAAGGTCGCCGTGATCAAGGCGGTGCGCGGCCTCACTGGCCTGGGCCTGAAAGAGGCCAAGGAGGCGGTGGAAGGTGCCCCGACCACGCTGAAGGAAGGTGTTTCCAAGGAAGAGGCCGAAGAGGCCAAGAAGACCCTGGAAGAGGCAGGGGCTACCGTCGAAGTCAAGTAAGACTTGGGCGTAGCCGGCGGCAAACGGGACCAGGCTGGCGGTCGTCAGATCGCCGGCCTTTTCCCGTTTGTGCGCCGTTCTACCGGGCGTGGTGGACACGCGACGTCCGAATTCGGCGACTGGCCAATGGCCGGGCTGCTGAAGGTGTTTCAGCGTTAGAGATGAGGGAAGGCAAGCATGGCCTATTCGTTCACTGAAAAGAAGCGTATCCGCAAAGACTTCGGCAAGCGGCCGAGCATCCTCGAGGTGCCGTTCCTGCTTGCCACCCAGATCGAGTCTTATCGCAATTTCCTGCAGGCGGACACCGATCCGGACGAGCGTGCGCCCCAGGGGCTGCATGCGGCCTTTCAGTCCGTCTTCCCGATCGTGAGTTATTCCGGTAATGCCGCGCTCGAGTACGTGCATTACCGTCTGGGCGAACCGGTGTTCGACGTGCGCGAATGTCAGCTGCGCGGAACCACCTATGCGGCGCCGCTGCGTGTACTGGTGCGCCTGGTGATTTACGACAAGGACGCGCCGGCCGGCGCCAAGCAGGTCAAGGACATCAAGGAGCAGGAAATCTACATGGGCGAGATGCCGCTCATGACCGAGAACGGCACCTTCATCATCAATGGCACCGAGCGGGTCATCGTTTCCCAGCTGCACCGTTCGCCCGGCGTGTTCTTCGACCACGACAAGGGCAAGACCCACTCCTCGGGCAAGCTGCTGTTCTCTGCGCGGGTGATCCCCTACCGTGGCTCTTGGCTCGACTTCGAATTCGATCCCAAGGATCTCGTCTATGTGCGTATCGACCGTCGCCGCAAGCTGCCGGCGACCATCCTGCTGCGCGCCCTCGGTTACGACACCGAGGAGATTCTGGGCCAGTTCTTCGAAACCGATCATTTCACCCTGAGCGAGAAGAAGATCGAACTGGACCTGGTGCCGGCGCGTCTGCGCGGCGAGCTGGCCACCTTCGACATCAAGGCGAAGAAGGAGTTGATCGTCGAGACCGGCAAGCGCATCACCGCACGTCATATCAAGCAGCTGGAGAAGGCGGGCATCAAGAAGCTGGAGGTGCCGCGCGAATATCTGGTGGGGAAGAGCCTGGCGCACAATGTGGTCGATACCGAGACCGGTGAGCTGATCGCGGCGGCCAATGACGAGATCACCGAGGCGCTGCTCGAGACCCTGGTCGAGAAGGGCGTGAAGGAGATCGAGACCCTGTTTACCAACGATCTGGATCATGGGCCCTTCATCTCCGAGACCCTGCGCATCGATCCCACCACCAATGCCCTGGAGGCGATGGTGGAGATCTACCGCATGATGCGCCCCGGCGAGCCGCCGACCAAGGATGCGGCCCAGAATCTCTTCCACAACCTGTTCTTCACCTCCGACCGCTACGATCTGTCGGCGGTGGGTCGCATGAAGTTCAATCGCCGGCTCGGTCGCGAGAGCGCGGAAGGTCCCGGGGTGTTGTATGACCACAAGTACTTCAGCGCCCGCGATGACGATGAGGCGAAGGCCCTGGTCGAGCAGTGTGGGGAGATGTCCGACATCCTCGACGTGCTCAAGACCCTGGTGGACATTCGTAACGGCAACGGGACCGTGGACGACATCGATCACCTGGGCAATCGCCGTGTGCGTTGCGTGGGCGAGATGGCCGAGAACCAGTTCCGCATCGGTCTGGTGCGGGTGGAAAGGGCGGTCAAGGAGCGTCTCAGCCTGGCCGAGTCCGAGGGGCTGATGCCGCAGGAGATGATCAACGCCAAGCCGGTCTCCGCGGCGATCAAGGAGTTCTTCGGCTCTTCGCAGCTGTCGCAGTTCATGGACCAGAACAACCCGCTGTCCGAGGTGACCCACAAGCGGCGTGTCTCGGCACTGGGTCCGGGCGGTCTGGCACGTGAGCGTGCCGGGTTCGAGGTGCGCGACGTACATCCCACCCACTACGGCCGGGTATGCCCCATCGAGACGCCGGAAGGTCCGAACATCGGCCTGATCAATTCTCTCGCCGTGTATGCGCGGACCAACAAGTATGGCTTCCTCGAGACCCCCTATCGCAAGGTGGAGAACGGCAAGGTGACCGACCAGGTCGACTATCTGTCTGCCATCGAGGAGGGGCGCTTCGTGATCGCCCAGGCGAATGCCAACCTGGACGACGAGGGCCGCCTGACCGACGAGCTGGTTTCCTGTCGTCACCAGAACGAATTCACTCTGGCGCGTCCGGAGGACATCGATTACATGGACGTGTCGCCGAAGCAGATCGTCTCGGTGGCCGCCTCCATCATTCCCTTCCTCGAGCACGACGATGCCAACCGGGCGCTGATGGGGGCCAACATGCAACGTCAGGCGGTGCCCACCCTGCGTGCCGAGAAGCCGCTGGTCGGTACCGGCATGGAGCGGACCGTGGCGGTCGATTCGGGTGTCACGGTGGTGGCGCGTCGCGGCGGTGTGATCGAGTCGGTGGATGCCGCGCGCATCGTGGTGCGGGTGAACGACGACGAAACCGTGCCGGGCGAGCCGGGTGTGGATATCTACAACCTGACCAAGTACACCCGTTCCAACCAGAATACCTGTATCAACCAGCGCCCGCTGGTAATGGTGGGCGACCAGGTCTCGCGCGGTGACGTAATGGCCGACGGCCCCTCCACCGACATGGGTGAACTGGCCCTGGGTCAGAACCTGCGGGTCGCCTTCATGCCGTGGAACGGCTACAACTTCGAGGACTCCATCCTCATCTCCGAGCAGGTGGTGAAGGAGGATCGCTTCACCACCATTCACATCGAGGAGATCACCTGCATGGCCCGCGATACCAAGCTGGGGCCTGAGGAGATCACCGCGGATATCCCCAATGTGGGCGAGGCGGCACTGGCCAAGCTGGACGAGTCCGGTATCGTCTATGTGGGCGCCGAGGTGCGTGAGGGCGATATCCTGGTGGGCAAGGTCACGCCCAAGGGCGAGACGCAGCTGACCCCGGAGGAGAAGTTGCTGCGGGCGATCTTCGGCGAGAAGGCCTCGGACGTGAAGGACACCTCTACCCGGGTTTCCTCCAGCACCGCGGGTACGGTCATCGACGTGCGGGTATTCACCCGCGACGGTGTCGAGAAGGATGCCCGTGCGCTGCAGATCGAGGAAGAAGAGCTCAAGCGGGTGCGCAAGGACCTTGACGACCAGCTGCGCATCATGGAAGAGGATACCTTTGCCCGCGTCGAGAAGATGCTGTTGGGCAAGGTCGCGGAGGGAGGTCCCAACAAGCTCAAGGCCGGCTCCAAGGTGACCAAGGCGTACCTGGCCGAGCTGGATCGCGACCAGTGGCTGCAGATTCGCCTCAAGAACGAAGAGGCGGCAGCGCAACTGGAGGCGATCGCCAAGCAGGTGGAGTCGCAGCGCGAGGAGTTCCGCAAGCGCTATGAGGAGAAGAAGCGCAAGCTGACCGCCGGCGATGATCTGGCACCGGGTGTGCTCAAGATGGTCAAGGTCTATGTGGCGGTGAAGCGCCGCATCCAGCCCGGCGACAAGATGGCGGGTCGGCACGGCAACAAGGGTGTCATCTCACGCATCGTGCCGGTGGAAGACATGCCCTTCGACGAGAACGGTCGTCCGGTCGACATCGTGCTCAACCCGCTGGGCGTGCCCTCACGGATGAACATCGGGCAGGTGCTCGAGACCCATCTGGGCTTTGCCGCCAAGGGCATCGGCGAGAAGATCGGGCAGATGCTCGACCAGCAGGTCAAGGTGGCCGAGCTGCGCAAGTTCCTCGACGAGGTCTATAACAGCAGCGGCAAGAAGGAGGATCTCGATAGCCTGTCGGACGATGAACTGCTGGAGATGGCAGGCAACCTGCGCGGGGGAGTCCCCTTCGCCACCCCGGTGTTCGATGGTGCGGACGAGGACGAGATCCGGCGCATGCTGGAGTTGGCCGATCTGCCGACCAGTGGTCAGGTGACCCTGTACGATGGGCGGACCGGCGATGCCTTCGAGCGCCCGGTCACCGTGGGATATATGTACATGATCAAGCTGAATCACCTGGTGGACGACAAGATGCATGCCCGTTCCACCGGGCCCTACAGCCTGGTCACCCAGCAGCCGCTGGGGGGCAAGGCGCAGTTCGGCGGTCAGCGCTTCGGCGAGATGGAGGTGTGGGCGCTGGAGGCCTATGGTGCGGCCTACACCCTGCAGGAGATGTTGACGGTCAAGTCGGACGACGTGAACGGACGTACCCGGATGTACAAGAACATCGTGGATGGCGATCACCGCATGGAGCCGGGCATGCCCGAATCCTTCAACGTGCTGGTCAAGGAGATCCGTTCGCTGGGTATCAATATTGAACTGGAGCAGGATTAATGAAAGATCTTCTGAAGATTCTGAAGCAACAGGGTCAGAGCGAGGAGTTCGACGCCATTCGCATCGGGCTCGCATCACCCGAGATGATCCGCTCCTGGTCCTATGGCGAGGTCAAGAAGCCCGAGACCATCAACTATCGCACCTTCAAGCCGGAGCGCGAGGGCCTGTTCTGCGCCAAGATCTTCGGCCCGGTGAGCGACTACGAGTGCCTGTGCGGCAAGTACAAGCGGCTGAAGCACCGCGGGGTGGTGTGCGAGAAGTGCGGCGTCGAGGTGACCCTGGCGAAGGTACGGCGCGAGCGCATGGGGCATATCGACCTGGCCAGCCCGGTGGCGCACATCTGGTTCCTCAAGTCGCTGCCCTCGCGCATCGGCCTGTTGCTGGACATGACCCTGCGTGATATCGAGCGGGTGCTCTATTTCGAGAGCTATGTCGTGGTCGACCCGGGCATGACGCCGCTGGAGCGTTTCCAACTGCTCACCGACGAACAGTACCTGGAGGCGGTCGAGGAGAACGGTGACGAGTTCGACGCGCGGATGGGTGCCGAGGCGGTCTACGAGCTGCTGCGCACCCTCGATATCCCCAAGGAGATCGAGAAACTGCGCGAGGAGATGGAGCAGACCCGTTCCGAGACCAAGATCAAGAAGATCTCCAAGCGCCTCAAGCTGCTCGAATCCCTGGAGCAGTCCGGCAACCGTCCCGAGTGGATGATCCTCACCGTGCTGCCGGTGTTGCCACCGGAATTGCGCCCCCTGGTGCCGCTGGACGGTGGCCGCTTCGCCACCTCCGACCTGAACGATCTGTACCGCCGGGTGATCAACCGCAACAACCGGCTCAAGCGTCTGCTGGATCTGGCCGCGCCCGACATCATCGTGCGCAACGAGAAGCGCATGCTGCAGGAATCGGTGGATGCGCTGCTGGACAATGGCCGCCGCGGGCGCGCCATCACCGGCACCAACAAGCGGCCGCTGAAGTCCCTGGCCGACATGATCAAGGGCAAGCAGGGGCGTTTCCGTCAGAACCTGCTGGGCAAGCGGGTCGACTACTCCGGCCGTTCGGTGATCGTGGTCGGCCCCACCCTCAAGCTGCACGAGTGTGGCCTGCCCAAGAAGATGGCACTGGAGCTGTTCAAGCCCTTCATCTTCTCCAAGCTGCAGTTCCGCGGCCTGGCGACCACCATCAAGGCGGCCAAGAAGCTGGTGGACCGCGGCGCGCCGGAGGTCTGGGACATCCTCGAAGAGGTGATCCGCGAGCATCCGGTCCTGCTCAACCGGGCGCCCACCCTGCATCGTCTGGGCATCCAGGCCTTCGAACCGGTGCTCATCGAGGGCAAGGCGATCCAGCTGCACCCGCTGGTCTGTACCGCCTTCAACGCCGACTTCGACGGCGACCAGATGGCGGTCCACGTCCCGTTGTCGCTGGAGGCGCAGCTCGAGGCCCGGACCTTGATGATGTCCTCGAACAACGTGCTGTCGCCGGCCAACGGCGAGCCGGTCATCGTGCCCACCCAGGACGTGGTACTGGGGTTGTATTACATGACCCGTGAGCGTATCAACGCCAAGGGCGAGGGCATGGTGCTCGCCGGTGTGGACGAGGCCAAGCGGGCCTATGAGACCGGTGTGGCCTCACTGCATGCACGGGTCAAGGTGCGGCTGACCGAGGTGGCCTTCGATGAGGAAGGCAATCGCAGCGAGACCACCGAACTGCGCGAGACCACCGTCGGCCGCGCCATCCTGTGGGACATCGTGCCGGAGGGTCTGTCCTTCGACCTGGTCAACCAGCCGATGAAGAAGAAGGCCATCTCGCGCCTGATCAACGCCTGCTATCGTCAACTGGGACTGAAGTCCACGGTGGTGTTCGCTGACCAGCTGATGTACCTGGGCTTTGCCCAGGCGGCCAAGGCGGGCGCGTCCATCGGTCTGGACGACATGGTGATACCGGACGAGAAGGCCGAGATCCTGGCCCAGGCCGAGGCCGAGGTGAAGGAGATCCAGGATCAGTATGCCTCGGGTCTGGTGACCAATGGCGAGCGCTACAACAAGGTAGTGGACATCTGGTCGCACACCAATGATCAGATCGCCCGCGCCATGATGAACCAGCTGGGCAAGGAGAAGGTCATCGACAAGGATGGCAACGAGGTCGAGCAGGACTCGTTCAACTCCATCTTCATGATGGCCGATTCCGGGGCGCGGGGTTCTGCGGCTCAGATCCGGCAGCTGGCCGGGATGCGGGGTCTGATGGCCAAGCCGGACGGCTCCATCATCGAGACGCCCATCACCGCGAACTTCCGCGAGGGTCTGAACGTACTGCAGTACTTCATCTCCACCCACGGCGCACGCAAGGGTCTGGCCGACACCGCGCTCAAGACCGCCAACTCGGGTTACCTCACCCGCCGTCTGGTGGACGTGGCGCAGGACCTGGTGATCACCGAAGAGGACTGCGGTACAGAGAACGGTCTGCTGATGATGCCGATCATCGAGGGCGGTGACGTGGTCGAGCCGCTGCGCGAGCGCATTCTCGGCCGCGTCGCGGCGGTCGATGTCCCGCGTCCGGGTAGTGACGAAGTGCTGGTGGAGGCCGGCACCCTGCTGGACGAGAAGCTGGTCGACATGCTGGAAGAGGCAGGCGTGGACCAGGTCCGCGTACGCTCCGCAATTACCTGCGAAACCCGCCAGGGTATCTGTGCCTCCTGCTACGGCCGTGATCTCGCGCGGGGTCACCGGGTGAACATCGGTGAGGCGGTTGGCGTGATCGCCGCCCAGTCCATTGGCGAGCCGGGAACCCAGCTCACCATGCGGACCTTCCACATCGGTGGGGCCGCGTCGCGGGCAGCGGCGGTGAACAGTATCGAACCCAAGAACCCCGGCACGGTGAAGCTGCACAACATCAAGACCATCGAGAATGCCGCCGGCAAGCTGGTGGCGGTCTCTCGTTCCGGCGAGGTGGTGATCGTCGACGAGATGGGTCGCGAGCGGGAGCGCTACAAGCTGCCCTACGGCGCCGAGCTGCAGGTGCGTGAGGGCGACAAGGTGGAAGGCGGTCAGACCGTCGCCACCTGGGATCCGCACACCCACCCGATCATCACCGAGCTGGCCGGTACCCTGCGTTTCGTCGATTTCATCGACGGGGTGACCGTACAGCAGCAGACCGACGAGGTGACGGGCCTGAGTTCCACCGTGGTGATGGATCCCAAGCAGCGTCCCACCGCCGGCAAGGACCTGCGTCCGATGATCAAGCTGGTGGACGAGAAGGGCAACGACATCAATCTGCCCGGTACCAGCCTGCCGGCGCACTACTTCCTGCCGGGCGGCGCCATCGTCAATGTCAGTGATGGCGTAGAGGTGAAGGTGGGCGACGTGGTCGCGCGCATCCCGCAGGAGTCGTCCAAGACCCGTGACATCACCGGCGGTCTGCCGCGGGTGGCCGATCTGTTCGAGGCGCGCAAGCCCAAGGAGCCGGCGATCCTTGCCGAGGCGACCGGCACCGTGTCCTTTGGCAAGGAGACCAAGGGCAAGCAGCGGCTGGTGATCACCGATGCAGAAGGCGAGACCCATGAGCTGCTGATCCCGAAATGGCGCCACGTCAACGTCTTCGAGGGCGAACACGTGGAGAAGGGCGAGGTGATCGCCGATGGCGAACTGAACCCCCACGACATCCTGCGGCTGCGCGGGGTGACCGACCTGGCCGAGTACCTGGTCAAGGAGATCCAGGACGTCTACCGTCTGCAGGGCGTGGGTATCAACGACAAGCACATCGAGGTGATCATTCGCCAGATGCTGCGCAAGGTCGAGGTGACCGATCCGGGCGAGACCAAGCTGCTGCGGGGTGAGCAGGCGGAGAAGGCCCGCGTGCTCGAGACCAACGAGCAGGCGGAGGCGGAGAATCGTCATCCGGCGAAGTGGGAGCCCCTGCTGCTCGGCATCACCAAGGCCTCGCTGGCAACCGAGTCGTTCATCTCGGCGGCCTCCTTCCAGGAGACCACCCGGGTGCTCACCGAGGCGGCAGTGCGCGGCATGCGCGACTCGTTGAACGGTCTGAAGGAGAATGTGATCGTGGGTCGCCTGATTCCTGCCGGTACCGGGCTGGCGCACCACAAGGAACGGCGTGCCGCGCGGCGTGCCGCCCTCGCCGGGGGCAAGGTCGAGATGGCGGCGGAAGAGGTGGAACAGGCGCTGAAGGCCGAACTCAACACCTCCGAGGACGAGTAGCGGTAGATGTCCCGGGGGCGGACAGGGACGCCGCCCCGGGGATTGGTGAAATTCGCGGTTGACATCCGCGTCTTACCTCCATAGAATTCGCGGTCTTCCAAACAGGCTGGCTCGAGCGCTGGCCTGTTTTTTCTGCGGCTGAAGGCCGTTTGAAGGCGAGAATCCGGGTAGTCGAATCCGCCGCGCGGTTCCGAGGGAATCGCCCGGCAAGGGTCGGCTACCCCCATTTTTTGGTAACCAGGCTGCCGCAAGGCAGGATCGTTCAGGCGGACAAGAGTAAATGGCGACAATCAATCAGCTCGTACGCAAGCCGCGCAAGCGCAAGCCCGAAAAGAGCAACGTGCCGGCACTGGAGGCCTGCCCGCAGAAACGGGGGGTTTGTACCCGGGTCTATACCACCACGCCGAAGAAGCCGAATTCGGCCCTGCGGAAGGTGGCGCGGGTGCGTCTGACCAATGGTTACGAGGTGACCAGTTACATCGGCGGTGAGGGTCACAACCTGCAGGAGCACAGTGTGGTGCTGATCCGAGGCGGCCGTGTCAAGGACCTGCCGGGTGTGCGCTATCACGTGGTGCGCGGCGCCCTCGACACCTCGGGTGTCGACAAGCGGCGCCAAGGGCGTTCCAAGTATGGCGCCAAGCGTCCCAAGTCCTGATCAGATCGACTGATTTACAGAGTATCTCCGGCGACATGCCGAACCAAGAGAGAAGGAAGACATGCCAAGAAGACGCGTAGCAGCCAAGCGCGAGATTTTGCCGGATCCCAAGTTCGGGAGCCAGGTGCTGGCGAAGTTCATCAACATGGTAATGGTCGACGGCAAGAAGTCGGTCGCCGAGCGCATCATGTACGGCGCCCTGGATATGGTGGCCGAACGGCGTGGCGGCGACCCCATGGAGCTGCTCGAGCAGGCGCTGGACAATGTCCGCCCGATGGTCGAGGTGAAGTCGCGGCGTGTGGGTGGTGCCACCTACCAGGTGCCGGTCGAGGTGCGTCCGGTGCGGCGGAATGCGCTGGCGATGCGCTGGCTGATCGAGGCGGCGCGCAAGCGCAGTGAAAAGTCGATGGCGGCGCGCCTTGCCGGTGAGCTGATGGATGCGGCCGAGCAGAAGGGTGCAGCGGTGAAGAAGAAGGAGGATACGCACCGCATGGCGGAGGCGAACAAGGCCTTCTCGCACTACCGCTGGTAAAGAGGCCGGAGCCCTTTAGGCGCTCCGAACAACGAGGTGTAGATCGTGGCGCGCAGTACGCCCATCGAGCGTTATCGCAATATCGGCATCATGGCGCATATCGATGCCGGCAAGACGACGACGACCGAGCGGATACTGTACTACACCGGTGTCTCTCACAAGATCGGTGAGGTACACGATGGCGCCGCGACCATGGACTGGATGGAGCAGGAGCAGGAGCGGGGTATCACCATTACCTCGGCAGCAACCACCTGTTTCTGGTCCGGCATGGCGAGACAGTTCCCGCAGCACCGTATCAACATTATTGATACGCCGGGACACGTGGATTTCACCATCGAGGTCGAGCGCTCCCTCCGGGTGCTCGACGGTGCGGTCTTCGTGCTGTGCGCCGTGGGTGGGGTCGAGCCCCAGTCGGAGACGGTCTGGCGCCAGGCCAACAAGTACGAAGTGCCGCGCATGGCCTTCGTCAACAAGATGGACCGGGTGGGGGCGGATTTTTTCCGCGTGGTCCAGCAGCTGAGCGACCGGTTGGGGGCCAATCCGGTACCGGTCCAGGTCCCCATTGGGGCGGAAGAGCATTTCGCCGGGGTGATCGACCTCATCAAGATGAAGGCGATCATCTGGGAAGAAGAGAACATGGGGGTCAACTTCCATTACGAGGAAGTGCCCGACGCGCTGCAGGCAGTGTGTGACGAGTGGCGGGAGAAGCTGCTCGAGGCCGCGGCCGAGGCCGACGAAGCGCTGATGGACGCCTACCTCGAGGAAGGCGATCTGTCGGAAGAACAGATTCTGCAGGGACTGCGCAAGCGCACCCTGGCCCTGGAGGTGGTGCCGGTCTGTGTGGGCTCCGCGTTCAAGAACAAGGGCGTACAGGCGCTGCTCGACAAGGTGGTCGAGTTGTTGCCCTCGCCGGTGGACGTGCCGGCGATCAAGGGTGAACTGCCGGACGGCAGCATGGGCGAACGCCATCCATCGGATGACGAGCCCTTCGCGGCGCTGGCGTTCAAGATAGCGACCGATCCCTATGTGGGAACGCTGACCTTTCTGCGTTGCTACTCGGGGGTGGTCAAGTCCGGCGACACGGTGTTCAACCCGGTCAAGGGCAAGAAGGAGCGGATCGGGCGGCTGTTGCAGATGCACGCCAACCACCGCGAGGAGATCGACGAGGTTCGCGCGGGTGACATCGCTGCAGCCGTCGGTCTCAAGGATGTCACCACGGGTGACACCCTGTGTGATCCGAAGCATGTGATCACCCTGGAACGCATGGAATTCCCCGAGCCGGTGATCTCGGTGGCGGTGGAGCCGAAGACCAAGGCGGACCAGGAAAAGATGAGCGTGGCCCTGTCCAAGCTCGCGCAGGAGGACCCGTCCTTTCGCGTGCGCACGGACGAGGAGTCCGGTCAGACGATCATCTCCGGCATGGGCGAGCTGCACCTGGAGATCATCGTCGACCGCCTGCAGCGGGAGTTCGGGGTGGCGGCCAACGTGGGTGCGCCCCAGGTGGCCTACCGCGAGACCATCCGCAGGACGGTCGAGGCGGAAGGAAAATTTGTTCGCCAATCGGGTGGGCGCGGTCAGTATGGCCACGTATGGCTGCGGTTGGAGCCGCTCGGACAGGATGCCGAGAAGACGTTCGAATTTGAGAACGCCATCGTCGGTGGGGCGATTCCGAAGGAATTCATCCCCGCGGTGGAGAAGGGTGTGGTAGAGGCGATGGAGGGCGGTGTGCTCGCCGGCTATCCCCTGGTGGGGATCAAGGCGACGCTGTTCGATGGCTCCTACCACGAGGTCGACTCGAGTGAACAGGCCTTCAAGATCGCCGGTTCCATGGCGTTGCGGAATGGCGCCAAGGAGGCCGATCCGGTACTGCTGGAGCCGATCATGAAGGTCGAGGTGACCACGCCCGAGGAATACATGGGCGATGTGATGGGCGACCTGAACTCGCGCAGGGGCATGATCTCCGGAATGGAGGATGCGCCGGCGGGCAAGGTGATCCGGGCGGAGGTGCCGCTGGCCGAGATGTTCGGCTACGCCACGGCCCTGCGCAGCGCGACCCAGGGTCGGGCGAGCTACAGCATGGAATTTGCCAAGTATCAGATGGTGCCGGAGGCGATCGCCGAAAAGATCATCAACCGATACTAGGCGACACTTACAACTTGGTAATCCACTCCGCAAAGATTTGCGAGCAAATCAGTTAAGGGGCTAGAGAGATGTCAAAGGAAAAATTTGAACGTACAAAGCCGCATGTCAACGTCGGGACCATTGGTCACGTTGACCATGGCAAGACAACGCTGACCGCGGCGATCACG
>RFHJ01000303.1 GCA_003696905.1 Gammaproteobacteria bacterium
AAGCGACTGGGTCTGCGTCGCTGAGGCGGCACCCGACACTTCATTAGGTTGAGGATTTCCACGTGAGTCTAGTCAGAAAAGAGTTCCAGTTCGGTGAGCACAAGGTAGTCCTGGAGACGGGCGAGGTGGCCCGCCAGGCCGACGGTGCGGTGATGATCAACATGGGGGATACCGTGGTGCTATGCACCGTGGTCTACGAGAAGAACGCCTCGGCCGAGCGCGACTTCTTCCCTCTCACCGTCGACTATCAGGAAAAGACCTACGCCGCCGGCATCATTCCCGGCGGCTTTTTTCGTCGCGAGGGCCGGCCTTCGGAGAAGGAGATCCTGACGGCACGCCTGATCGATCGCCCGATCCGTCCGCTGTTCCCCAAGGGCTTCACCAACGAGGTACAGGTCATCTGCACGGTGATGTCGCTGAATCCGGCGGTCGATCCCGAGATTCCCTCGCTGATCGGCACCTCGGCGGCGCTGGCCATCTCGGGCCTGCCCTTCGAAGGCCCTATTGCGGCCGCCCGGGTGGGCTACAAGGATGGCCAGTATCTGCTCAACCAGCCGAAGACCGGCCTTTGCGATGAGAGCGACCTCGATCTGGTGGTGGCCGGTACCCGCGAGGCGGTGCTGATGGTCGAATCCGAGGCGCGCGAGCTGTCCGAAGAGGTGATGCTGGGCGCTGTGCTGTTCGGACACGAGCAGATGCAGGTGGCGATCGATGCCATCGAGGCCCTGGCCGCCGAGGCCGGCAAGCCGAGGATGGAGGTGGCGCCCAAGGAGCTGGCCCCGGAACTGGTCGCAGCGGTCGAGGCCGCCGCCGGTGACGCCCTGCGCGCCGCCTACCAGATCGCCGACAAGATGGAGCGCTATGCGGCCATCGATGCCGCCAAGGCCGCGGCCAAGGAGCAGCTGTGCAGCGGGGACGAGCCGCAGTTCGGCGAAGCCGAGGTGGAAGAGGCGATCGAGAAGCTCAAGAAGCAGATCGTGCGTGGGCGGATCCTTGCCGGCGAGCCGCGGATCGACGGTCGTGACACCAAGACGGTGCGGCCCATCAGCATCAAGACCCGGGTATTGCCGCGCACCCATGGCTCGGCCCTGTTCACCCGGGGCGAGACTCAGGCGCTCGTGGTGACTACCCTAGGCACCGAGCGCGACTCACAGATCATCGATGCCCTGACCGGTTCCTACAAGGAGCCGTTCATGCTGCACTACAACTTCCCTCCCTTCAGCGTGGGCGAGACCGGTCGTGTCGGCAGCCCCAAGCGGCGCGAGATTGGCCACGGGCGTCTGGCCAAGCGGGGCGTGCTCGCGGTCATGCCCAATATGGAAGAGTTTCCGTATTCGATCCGCGTGGTCTCGGAGATCACCGAGTCCAACGGCTCTTCCTCCATGGCCTCGGTTTGCGGCACCAGCCTCTCCCTGATGGATGCCGGAGTGCCGCTCAAGGCACCGGTGGCTGGCGTGGCCATGGGCCTGATCAAGGAGGGTGACCAGTTCGCCGTGCTCACCGATATCCTGGGCGACGAGGACCACCTTGGCGACATGGACTTCAAGGTGGCCGGTACCGAAAACGGCATCAATGCCCTGCAGATGGACATCAAGATCAACGGTATCACCCGTGAGATCATGCAGATCGCGCTGGACCAGGCAAAGGATGGCCGACTGTTCATCCTGGGCGAGATGAACAAGGCCATTTCCGCGCCTCGCGAGGAGATGTCCGAGCACGCGCCGCGGATCGTGTCCTTCAAGATCAACCCGGAGAAGATTCGCGACGTCATCGGCAAGGGCGGGGCGACCATCCGGTCCATTACCGAGGAGACCGGTGCCACGGTCGATATCTCCGACGATGGCACGGTGAAGATCTTTTCGGTGGACAAGGCCGCAGGTGACGAGGCCCGCCGCCGGGTGGAGCAGATCACCGCCGACATCGAGGTCGGCAAGGTCTACGAGGGCAAGGTGGTGCGCCTGATGGACTTCGGCGCCTTCGTCAACATCCTGCCTGGCAAGGATGGGCTCGTCCACATCTCGCAGATCTCCGACGAGCGCGTCGAGAAGGTGGGTGACAAGCTTTCCGAGGGGCAGATGGTCAAGGTGAAGGTGCTCGAGGTCGACAAGCAGGGTCGCATCCGTCTCAGCATGAAGGCCGTGGGGGCCGAAGACGCCTAGCCCTACCCGGCAACCGGGCGAGAATGTCGGAATGAATTCCGACCTGCAGGGTACGGCTCCATGTACAGACCTGTAGGTCGGGCTTTAGCCCGACAGCACAGCTGGGGCCGCAAGGCCCCTTTCTCGTTTCTCGAGACGGAGAGATCTGGAAAGAACCGATGGAATCGAACAACTCATTGTCGGTGGTCATTCCCCTCTATCAGGAGGAAGACAATGTGGCACCGCTGCTGGCGCGCGTGCACGAAGGGCTGGCCGACTACCCTGGTCCCTGGGAGCTCGTCTGTGTCGACGATGGCAGCGCAGATCACACCTGGGAACGGCTCAAGGAGGGACAGGCCCGCTACGGCAGCCATGTGCGGTTGATTCGCATGCGGCGCAACTTTGGTCAAACCGCGGCGATGCAGGCGGGCATCAACGCAGCCCGAGGGGTCTTCATCGCTACTCTGGATGGCGATCTGCAGAACGACCCGGCGGATATCCCGCGCATGCTCGATGAGCTGCAGGCACGGGATCTCGACCTGCTGCAGGGATGGCGCAAGCAACGCCACGACGAGCCGGTGCGCAAGTTCCTGTCGCGGGTGGCCAACCGCCTGATCGCACGGGTGACCGGCGTCAATCTGCACGACTACGGCTGCAGCCTGAAGGTCTATCGTGCCGATGTGATCAAGCGGGTCAGGCTGTTCGGCGAGATGCATCGCTTCATCCCGGTGTGGGTGGCCAGCGTTACTTCGCCACGGCGTATCGGCGAGACGGTGGTGACCCATCGGGCGCGTCAGTATGGCAGCTCCAAGTACGGCCTTTCCCGTACCTTTCGGGTGATCGTCGATCTGCTCACGGTCTTCTTCTTTCTACGCTTCCGTGCACGACCCGGCCATTTCTTCGGTTCCATCGGCCTGGTGTTCGGCGCCCTGGGTACCGCGGGCATGGCCTGGCTGGGATTCGTGAAATTCGTCCTCGGCGAGTCGATCGGTGGACGCCCCCTGTTGATCATCTCGGTACTCTGCCTGGTGATGTCGGTGCAGATGCTGACCACTGGCGTGCTCTCGGAACTGCTGGCGCGCACCTTCTTCGAGAGTGCCGGGCGTGAGGCCTACCATGTGCTGGAGGCCGACGGGGAGGACGCAGACTGGTGCGCACCGAAACAAGGCGTGGCACCCGGACATTGAGCATCTCTGCAATGGATCGCACGGGCCGGCTGCTGCTCAGTCCCGGCGCCCTGGCGCTGGCAGTGCTGCTGATGGTGTGGGCGTTCTGGTCGGCACCCCTCTATGATCTGGACGAGGGTGCCTTCACCGAGGCGACCCGCGAGATGATGGCCAGTGGCAACTATGTCTCCATCTATCTCAATGGCGCCCCCCGTCATGACAAGCCGATCCTGATCTACTGGTTACAGGCGGCCTCGGCCCATCTGTTCGGGCTCAACGAGTTCGCCCTGCGCCTGCCCTCCGTACTGGCGGCCATCGGCTGGGTCTGGGCCCTGGTCGCCTTTGCACGACGCCATACCGACCGCGACACCGCCATCCTGGCGGGACTGCTGTTGAGCCTGTCGTTGTATGTGGGTCTGATCGCCCGTGCAGCGGTGGCCGATGCCCTGCTGAACCTGTTCCTCGCGCTGGCGATGTTCGACATCTACAGCTATTGGAAGGCTCCCGACCGGCGTCTGCATCTACGGATCTTTCTCTGGCTGGGGCTGGGCTTTCTCACCAAGGGACCGGTGGCGGTATTCTTTCCCTTCCTGGTGAGTGGCCTCTTCTATCTCTGGCAGGGCGCCTGGCGGGATTGGCTGAAGGCGGTGTTCCATTGGCCGGGGCTGTTCCTGTTCCTGGCCATCGTGTTGCCCTGGCATGTGGCGGTCTATCTCGACAGCGGCTGGGCCTTCTTCAAGGGCTTCTATCTGCATCACAACCTGGATCGCTACGAAGGCGCCATGGAGGGACACAGCGGGAGCTTCCTCTACTACTTTCTGGTCGCCCCCCTGGTGGTGATGCCCTTCGCGGGCTGGCTGGTCGCCAGCCTCGGGCGTCTGAAGAGCATCCTGCACGACCCGCTGGACCGCTACCTCTGGCTGTGGTTCTTCTCGGTACTGCTGGTGTTTTCCTTCTCGGCCACCAAGCTGCCCCACTACCTGCTGTATGGCACCACCGGCGTGCTGCTGGTGATGGCCCGCCATCGGGGTGTACTGCGGCGGACCTGGCCGCATTTTCTGCCGGTGTTGCTGCTGCTGTCGTTGTTCGCCGCACTGCCCCAAGTGCTTGTCTTTGCGATGACCCAAACGGACCGGCTCTACGAGCGCACCCTGTTCGAGTCGGGCATCCAGGTCTTCTCCGGTATCCCTCAATATCTGCTGATCGCTGGCGTGCTGGTGGCCCTGGGGATTGCGCTGACCCGGCTGGCGGTCTGGCAGAAGCTGGTACTGGCCGGTTTCCTGCAGTCGGCACTGGTCGCCTTTCTGGTTCTGCCCGGGGTCATGGGCGTGCTTCAGGATGGTCCCAAGGCCGCCGCGCTGTTCGCGCGAGCGCACGGCAAGCCGCTGGTGTTCTACCGCGTCTATCAGCCGAGCGGGAGCCTCTATGCTGGCCAGGTGATCCGGCGTGGGGAACCGGCCCCTGGGCAGTGGGTCTATCTCCGCGTCGACAAGCTGGATGACTTCATGCGCCGGCCCTCGCCTTTTCGGAAGCGGGTGGTGTTCCGCCAGGGGCCTGCCGTGCTGGTAGCGATAGAAGGGTCAAAGAAGGGGAGGCCGGATGA
>RFHJ01000304.1 GCA_003696905.1 Gammaproteobacteria bacterium
CTCGGGGCCCGCACCGCCCTCCCAAATGGCATCGGAAGTTCCCGTTCCGAACTTGGTCGTCGCCAGCAGCTTGCCACGTACCTTGCTGTTGGTAAGGAATGCCAGGGCGCCGGCATCGGCATTGGCGTTGGCCACGGCGGTGAGTAGATCGATGATCGACTGATAGCCTGGTGCCGCGCCATCCGTCCCCAGCGAAACCGCACCGATCCCCGCCGTTTGCAGGATACCGCGCGGCTCGGCACCTGTGCCCGATCCGTTGATCGCCGCCGCGTCGATTGCCGAGGCAAGCACCGCCGCCAGGTCCCGGCGCACCAGAAGCTCCACATCAGGCGTCGCCTGAAGCATCATTTTTCGGGTGAATTCCGTGCGGCCTGCCACTGTCTTCGGCGTGAGGGTCACCTGGTCAAAGCTCGGGTCGCTGGCTGGTGCATCGGCCCCCTCGGTAATCCAACTGCCGGTGGCCGCACCGGTCTGCCGTGGAATGGAAACGTTACCCTGAAGCCCGCTCATGACGGTCGCCCCGAGTTCGAGCACCACGGTGCGGGCACGCAGCAGCTCGATGAAATCGCCCGCCAACAGCTGATCGGGCACGAGATCGCCGCCAGCTGATGGCGTACCCGTGACCAGGCCACGACTCAAGACTACCGCTTCGTGTGGCACAAAGAGGCCTTGAGGCTCACGTCCCAGCTTCTGCGCGACCGAGCGGGACACCTCCAGCTCGAAGCCGGCTTCGCGTTGCGCGAACTTGGGGTCCACCTGGGCTCTGATGGCTCGCACGAAAGAGTAATCGGCGGCCTCGGAGCGGGTCAGGCCAATGCCCTCGAAACCGATATCGGACGTGTCGATAGGCGCCGCGTCCATCTTGTCCAGCACCATCTCCCGAAAGGCCTCGACACTCAGGCCTCGCTCGATCGCCATAGGTACCAGCTTGTCCGCGCCATAGCGGGCAAAGGCTTTGCCGATGGCGGCGATGTCCTCGACCTCCTCCAGCCGGCGCTTGAACTGTGCGCCGCGCCGCTGCGATCGGCTGAGGGTAAGGGTTTCATCACCATGCTGCATCTCACTATTGTCAGTGCTTTGGGCACTCATCTCTTGATCTCCTGACATTGAACGATAGAAGCCTGCCGAGGGGTCGGCCGGCACAGATACAACGGAGGCCTCGAAGGGCATCCACCGGGTGACGCGGACCACGTCGCCATCCTGCTCATAGTCAGCCCACAGATACCCGACGCTAAGATGCCGCACGATGCCCGCCTGCACGTCCCCCCATAGCTCCTGGGCGCGCGCACTGGTACCAAATCGCACCTGGCCGCGAAGCCGATGCCCATCGGCGCGAAGCTGTTCCACGACACCGATGTTCACGCGCTGCTTGTCATGGGATTCGATCAGCGGCAGGGGCGCGCGCGAGAGGTCCACGGCACCGGGGGAATGGTCCAGTACCTCGATAAAGCCATCGCGCTTGACCGGGTTGTCCGTGCTTAACGTGGCGGGCGCGACGCACTCGCCGCTTTCAGCGGGTGCACCTCGATCGAGGGCGAAAGTCAGATAACGGGTCTTGGTCTGCTCGGTCACCTGGTTACTCCGTTCCTGGCCAGGCGCCGAAACCAAAAGGGCCGGAGCCTGGCATACGAAAACCCCGCACCAAAGATGCGGATCTCCGCTTACCAGAACTCCGGCCCTGCCCCGTTGGAGGGGGTCGTCCTGTTGCCAGCCTTCGCCCGATTGACCCGGCACCACGGCAAGCGCGTAGCATTGTACCGCTCCAGGTCAATGCGTCGGCTGGCGACGCGTTGACGTGAGGTAACCACATCCGCTAGTGAGTTGCAATTGTTTTTTGCCCATCGCCGACGGCCTCGGCAATGGCCACCGCTCGGGCCACCCGCTCGGCGAATTCATCGGCGGTAAGTGGATACCAAACGCACCACTCTTGCCACGCCAGATGGTAGATGCCGCCGACTTGGGTCTTGGGGTCATAGGCAGAGATCACCTCGCCATATCGGCGAAAAAGCCCCGGCCGGCTGTAGACATACCGACCGATGCCAGGCGCGCTCGGAATCTGTGGGTGTTCGCTGTTTTCGTTGGGGGTCACTTCAGGTTCTCCTCTTTGGGATGGGAATCGGCGAGCTCATCACCGCTAGGGGATGCTCCCTCGCCCTCTGGATCGCTTCGCGGCTGGCCACCAGCGGAAACCAGCGGGGGCGGTTCGGACTTTGCCTCGAGGTCAACGGCGAAGGGGTCAGCCAGGGCCTGCTCGCCGGCATTGATCTTGGCGGCACGATCCAGCGACAGCACCACCTCGCCGGCCGCGTCGAAGGCCTCCTGGACAGCGGCCTGGAATGCCTCAGCGTCGGCCGCTCTAGGCAGTGTCATGCGGCGGACCGCCTCGAGGAACAGATCGAGCCAGGCGGCTTGCTCGCCAAGGGCCGCCAGGGCATCGGCAAGGCGGTCCTCCAGGGCCTGGCGTGTCTCGATCAGTGCGGCGCGCTCCTGGCGCAGGTCGCGCACCCGTTCCCGCAGCTGTTCGAGTTCCTGCCGGAGCGGACGAAAGGGCTTGGCCCGCAGGCGATTCAGATCGCAATTCTTCGCCAGCTCGCGGGCGGCCCGGTTTGGATCGATGCGCCCGTCTGGAAAGGTGGAGATCTTGCCCCGCTTGACCCATTGACTGACGGCCGCCGGGGTCACCCCGAAAAGTCGCGCGATCTCGGCCTGGCGCAGGCGGACACCGGCCACCTCCTCGGGATCGAACGGCAAGGTTAACGCCGCGCTGTCGGCACCTTTCTCGGAGCTCATATCTTTGCCTTTATCAATCAATTAAGCCATATCCATAGTTTTGGTTAACCGAGGTGCGGGCCTGCTGCCTACCCACCCCACGGGGTTCGCATTACCCTTACCCGACACTCTGGGAAGGACCCGCCAGGGCGGTGGCGTGTCCAAGGTTGCCGGGGTTGCCCCGTTGCCGGGGGTTTTCCTTACTCACCAGAAAACAGCCTCTTTTCCTTCTCTTTATTTCTTTTTTTCTTTCTATATATAAAGAAGAAAAGGTGGTAACCAGGTAACCGATTGATCTGTCATGCTGTTCCTGGTTGCCAGAGGGTCGGCAACCGAGGGGCAACTGGGGCGGCAACCTACGCATGACCACCCCCAGAAGGGCCAAGGTTGCCGGCAGTTGCCCGCTCCGCCTCGTCGAAGAGTTCAGCAGGCCGAAGCGCCTGATAATGTGCATGTCGCCGGACGGACCAAACGCGAACCCTTTGCGTTTTCCCACCGATCTTTCTGGCGGGGCGATACGACTCACAACCCAGTTCGCGCAGCAGCCCGCCAGCTCGGCCCGCATCCATGCGTGGATCGTCCAGAAACTGCAAGACCGCATCCATGGTCACCAGGTCGTGATTGAACGGCCAGACTTCCTCTTCGATGGCCTCGCGCAATTTGGCCAGGTGCGGGTCTTCCGATACCTCGATCAGCTCGCGCTTGTAGGCGGTGTCCGGGGCCCGGCCTTTGGCGTTGAATCCGGACAGGTCACGATTCGCCAGCCAATGCCAGACATGCAGGCTGCCGTCGCCTTCGAGATACGCCCAAAGCTCCGTGTAGTAATCATCCGGCAAGGGCTTTGCCGGCGACCAGAAGGCCAGCCAGCGCCGATCGTGCTGGCTCAGCGTCATCCCGCGCGACCGGTGATTGGTCATCGCCACCAGCGCGATGACGTTGGGGACGGTGTACCGGGCGGCACCTTTCGGGTTGATTTGCAGTTCCTCGGGTGGCGATGCCGCATATTGTTTTAGGGTGTTTTCCAGCCGCCGGTCGCGGAAGGCGAGCATCTCGTTGAGCACGCCCAGCTTCTTGTGTGCTATTTGGTCGTTGAACTGGCTGTCCAGGTCATGGGGCCCGATCGTCACCACGTTGTGCGCGCCCAGGGCGCGGCGCAGCGGGGCGAGAAACGC
>RFHJ01000305.1 GCA_003696905.1 Gammaproteobacteria bacterium
ACAACACACCGTTGGCGTTAACGACCGGCGGCAACGCATACTTGATGCGCAGGTCCGCGATCTTGTTCGGCCTGGCCGTGTAATAGACCGTGACATCGAAATCCCTCAGCGACAGGTTGTCCTTTGCCTTGGGCGTGAGGTTCTCCAAGTCGATCTGGTTTTCCTTGGCCGAAAACTCCTCGACGGTGGTGACCAACGGCAGCTTAAAGTGCAGCCCGGCGCCCACTTCTTCCGGATCGATCTTGCCCAGCGTGCGCTTGACGCCAACATTTCCCGTCTCGATCACGTAGGCGCTGGCGGCAATGAGGATAGCGGCCACGAAAACGGCCACGCCACGCAACAGATAGGACAGTTTCATAAAACGGGCTCCCCGATTTTTTCGGCTTGTTGAATGATGCGGCTGATCGCGCCCTGGCCGGGTTGCATTTCACGGGCCAGCCGCTCGCCCAGTCGCTTCTGGTCGTCCGACAGCCACTCGGCCGCCGCCTTGACCATTGCGTCCGCCGCCGGTCCCGGCGTCAGGCGTTGCGCCACGAGAAAAAGCGCATAGGACAGCACCGGATTGCGTTTTACCCACTTGCCTTCCCGATACTGGAAGGCGAGCGCGATGATCGCGGCGGGCAGCCCATCGTTCGCGGCACGCAGATACCAGCGTTTTGCCTGCCCAGGATTGGGGAAGACCCCCTGCCCTTTCTCGTACTGGTACGCCAGGGACATCTTCGCCTGCGGGAAGCCAGCCTTCGCCAGTCGCTCGAAGATCGGGAACGACTCCCGGTAACGCCCCGCCTCATACAGCGCCTTGCCGCGTGCGTACTCGGCCAGTATCGCCTCGGCTGTCGTTTCGGTGGGCTGGGCGGGCATGGCCTCCCCACCGGGCGCGAGCGACGGCAGCCCGTTCAGGCAGGCCAGCGCGAGTAGCCATGCAGCGGTTCGGCGTCTGTCCATGTCGTGATGGTACACGGCGGCAAGCCGCCGATTTTTGAGCTTGCCCCCCGTTTTTCGGAGGGGCAAAGCGGTTAATCCCCCGCAACTTGCGTTTTCCGCAGACGTGCGATCTTGGACTTGTGCCCGGTGCAGATGCCGGGTGGATCAACCGCAAGTACAAGGAGACGCACACATGAGCGCACAACTCAAACCTGTCGAGGACGGGCAGCTGATTTACCTCTCCCCCCGAGAGATCGATGTGCAACCGGGATTCAATCCCCGGTCCTACTTCGATCCAAAGGCGCTGGATGAACTGATCGAGTCGATCCGTGCCAACGGAATCCAGCAAAACCTCGTGGTTCGCCCCGCGCCGGAGCCGGGACGGTATCTGCTGATCGCAGGCGAACGGCGACTGCGGGCCGCCAAGGCGATCGGCCTCGAAGAAGTCCCCTGTCTGGTGCGCCATGTCGATCAGCGGCAAGCCCTGGCGATTGCCGCGCTGGAAAACGAGAAGCGCCAGAACATCAGTCCCGCCGAAGAAGCGCAACAGGCGCGGCGGATGCTCGATGCCTGCGATGGCGACCGGGACGAGGCCGCGCGCGTGCTGGGCTGGTCGCGCAGCAAGCTCGATGCCCGACTGCTGCTGTTGCACGCCCATGAGGACGTGCTCAAGGCACTGGCCGAACGCCGGATCAAGCTCGGCATCGCGGAATTGCTCTCGGGTCTGCCCAAGACGGCACAGGAGAAGAACCTGCCGATCATCATCGAGAAGGGCTATTCGGTGGCCGAGGTTCGGGGCAAGCTCGAATCGATGGCGCAGAAGCTCGCCACGGCCATCTTCGATACCAGCGGGTGCGCCGGTTGTCCGCACAACACCACCACGCAGGCCTCCCTGTTCGATGACGGCATGAGCGAGGGGCAATGCGTGGGCCGGTCATGTTTCAGCGAAAAGACCCAAGCCGCGCTCAAGGCCAAGCAGACCGAGTTGCAGCATCAGTACAACGCAGTGTTTCTCGACATCGAGAAAACCGCCGGTTCCTGGGTCTATCTGCTACCGGACGGCGAGGCCGGGGTGGGCAAGGCCCAATACAACGCCTGCAAGGGCTGCGCGAACTTCGGTGCCCTGCTCTCGTCCGAACCGGGCTGCGAGGGCACCGTGAAGGAGAACGTCTGCTTCGATCCGCTGTGCAACGCCGAGAAGGTGAAGGCCGCGCAGGCCGAGGCGAAGCAGGCCCAGCAGGTCAAGGTCAGCGGCGCGAAGGCCACGACGAGCAAGGCCAAAGGGAAGCCCAAGGACAAGACGACCGCCGCCGCGCCGAAGAAGGTGCGGGAGTTGTCGGTGGCCTTTCTCCGCGAGCAGGCCGGGATGGCCGCCGAACAAGACGCCCAGCTTCGCCGGGTGCTGGCGCTGATCGGGCTTTGCTCGATGGCGACCTTCCATCCCAAGGGCGTCCCGAACATTCCGGCGCAGGCGATCCCCGCTCTCTACGCCCTCGATGACGAGGCGTTGACCGCGCTGGAGAAGGCAGTGGCCGCGCACTACCTCGCCCAGCACAAGGCCGCCTATGGCGACAGCGACCGGATCGAACAGGCCGCGTTCGCGGCCCTGGCGACCGCCCAGGTGGACCTGACCGGGCGCTTCACCCTCACCCGCGAGTTTCTCGAAGCCCACACCAAGGCCGGCATCGAGGCGCTGATGCACGAGGCAACCGATCCCTCCGGCCAGACCTTCGCGCAGTGGTGGTCCGCCAAACGCGGCCCCTTCAAGAAGCTCATGGGCAAGAAGTCGAGCGAGATCATCGAGGCGATCCTCAAAGCGGACTTCGACTTCAGCCAGTGGGTGCCGAGTTGCATTTCCGGTGAGGTCGATAAGCTGAAAGCGCAAGTCGAGAAACACGCAACGAAGGAGAGCGACGATGCCTGAGACGAAAACCGCCATCGAATGGATCGACGCCACCGAAACGCCGCCACCGTTCGGTCGCTACCTGCTCGTGGTAACGGGTCGGTTCGCAGACCCCGCCCGACGGGCGCAGACCCATCGGATGCTGATCGCACGGCTCGTGCAGGAGAGTCCGAACGACGAGGCGGCGCGCAGCGAGTACAAGAGCTGGCTGGCCGGTGAGGACGATTTCGGCGCGTACCAGTTCTATCTGCAACCGGCAGAGAAGGCGTGGATGGGCAAGATCGACGTGGGCCTGCAAGGCGACAGCGACTTCTGCGACCTCTACTCGGACGCGATCTCCCATTGGGCCGAGTGTCCGGCGATGCCGCCGCTGGCAGGCAAGGAGGTGGCGGCATGAGCCTGTTCCAACATCTGGCGCTCGCGCTCAATACCGCCGATGCCCTCACCTTCCGCATTCAGGGGGCCGAGAACGGCAAGCTGCGGCTGACTGTGATACCGGAACTCAAGGGCGAAGCGCCCACCGAGGGCGACGGCGCGGACCTCCGGGCGGCACTGGCGTTGCCGCTGGTCCTGACCGACGATCCCGCACGGCTGGATGCCGGGTTCACCGAAATCCTGCGGGAATACGCCGCGCAACGGGCCAGCCTCAAGCAATCGCTGGCGGTGATCGACTCGTTGCAAAAGGCCAACGCGAAGGCGGCGAGCAAGGCGAGCAAGCCTGCCGCGACCCCGCCCGAACCGGCCAAGAACGCCGCCGATGCGCCCAAGGCGGCATCGGCTCCGGCCACGGCGACCGACGACGACATTCTGCTCTGAGGAGGAACAGATCATGCAGATCGAACAAGCAACGCGCATCTTCAAGCTGGGCAGCCTCTCGCTGCCCGACCCCGATCCCTCGCTGTCCCCGGAGGAAGCGGTCAAGCTCTACGCGCCCACCTATCCCCAGGTGGCGGCCGCCACCCTCTCCGGGCCGGAGATCGGGCCGGATGGACAGGTGATCTACGAGGTGCAGCGCGCACCGGCCAAGACCAAGGGCTGAACAACATGGACGTGCGCGAAACGCTGCGCGAGATCGCCGCCGGGAAAGGCCCGGGCCTTCATGCCACGGAGCGGCTGGTGCGGCTGTCATGGCCTGCCAAAGAGCAGTTGAAGGGATTGCTGAAGGGTCCGGCGGCGCTGCCCCGTTCACCGCAATTGAACCGGGTGCTCCCGCCATGATGCTGCGCCCGGTTCAGGCCGCACCGGAGGCGCTGGCGGTGCGCGGTCCGTTGCCCGACGAGGGCGCGGCCGCGGACGCCCAGCTTGCCGCCGTGCTGCTCTACGGCATCGAGCAGGGCTATATCACCGAGGCCGACGCGGCCCCCCTGCTGACGCGGCGGGGGCTGCGCCGGAGTGACGCGGACAGGCTGCTCAAGGCGGTGGCCGACGGACTGGCGCGGACGCTCGAAGCGGCGGCGTGGCGGGTGGGCGAAGGGATCGTGCCCGAGGGATCGGATTTCTGCCTGCTGGCCATCGGCCTGCCGGATGATCGTTTCTATTCCCCGCCGAGCGATCCCGCACTCACGGTCGAATTGCGGGCCTTCTACCACGAGCCGCTGGCCATCGATACCCTGCCGCTGCCGTTGGGCACGGCGGTCTGCGTCGCACTGGACCTGGTGCAACAGATGATGCCGCTGCTGATCGGTGCCGACATGCTGGATTTTCTCTGGTACGAGCGGGAATTGTTGGAGGAAGCCGAGGCGCTCGCCCGTGAAACCGATCTGTCCACGCTGACCCCCGATGCGCTGGCCGAGTTGATCGAACCGGCGTCGGACACCTACCCGGCGATTTGGGAGATTCTTTCGATGGGCAACGACCCGGAATGGCTGCTGAACCGGGTGCGTGACCTGAGCGCCCCGCCGCCAGCGGCCAAGGCCGCCGCCGACCGTTGCCACGGCATGTCACCGGCCGGGAAGTCCGCGATGCTGCGGCGCTGGCTCGATGCGTGGGCGAGCGCGTCGCCCTCGCTGGCCGACCATCCGCTCGCCCGGTGGGTCGCCAAGGTGGTCGAGGTGGTCCAGACCCAAAACGCCGAGGGACGTGATCGCTTCGTGCGGACGTACCTGCCCGACGAGGGGGAGTTCACCCTTCCCGATCAGGGCATCCTCGTGACGCTGGGCGAGCGGTGGGAGGACGAGAGCGTCACCCATCTGTTCGAGACGCT
>RFHJ01000041.1 GCA_003696905.1 Gammaproteobacteria bacterium
CCGGCGGTGATGAAGGGGATCAGGGCGGTACGGCCCTGCTCACGTAACGTGGCGAAGGTGCGCTCGATACGACTCATAGCTTCAGCCCCTCCCGTGCGGCCACCGTGTGCATGTCCTTGTCGCCCCGACCGGACAGATTCACCAGCAGGATCTGATCCCGATCCATTTCGGGCGCCATCTTCATGGCCTGGGCCACCGCGTGACTCGACTCCAGTGCCGGGATGATGCCCTCGGTGCGGGTCAGCCGGTGGAAGGCCTCCAGCGCCTCATCGTCGGTGATGGCCACATAGCGGGCACGACCGCTGTCCTTCAGCCAGGCGTGCTCCGGCCCAACGCCCGGGTAGTCCAGGCCGGCGGAGATGGAGTGGGTCTCGATGATCTGACCGTCCGGGTCTTCCATCAGATAGGTGCGGTTGCCATGCAACACCCCGGGCTGGCCAGCACACAGGGGGGCGGCATGACGGCCGGTCTCCAGGCCCTCGCCCGCTGCCTCCACGCCGATCATCGCCACCTGTTCGTCTTCGAGGAAGGGGTAGAAGAGGCCGATGGCATTGGATCCGCCGCCCACGCAGGCGATCAGGGCATCGGGCAGGCGTCCGGTCATGGCCTGGATCTGTTCCCTGGCCTCACGCCCGATCACCGCCTGGAAATCGCGCACCATCGCCGGATAGGGATGGGGACCGGCCACGGTACCGATGATGTAGAAGGTGTTGTCTACATTGGCCACCCAGTCGCGCATCGCCTCGTTGAGCGCGTCCTTGAGCGTCTTCGAGCCGGACGAGACGCTGCGCACCTCGGCCCCCAGCAGGCGCATGCGATAGACATTGGCCTCCTGACGCGCCACGTCCACCTCGCCCATGTAGACGATGCACTCGAGTCCCAGGCGCGCCGCCACCGTGGCGGTGGCCACCCCGTGCTGGCCGGCGCCGGTCTCGGCGATGATCCGGGTCTTGCCCATGCGCCGCGCCAGCAGCGCCTGACCAATGGTGTTGTTCACCTTGTGGGCGCCGGTGTGGTTCAGGTCCTCACGCTTGAGATAGATCTGCGCCCCGCCCAGCTCGCGGCTGAGGCGCTCGGCATGGTAGATGGGGGAAGGACGGCCCACATAGTGCTGCAGGTCGGCGTCCAGCTCGGCGAGGAACTCGGGATCACCCAGGTAGCGCTCGTAGGCCTGGCGCAGCTCCTCGATGGGGGCCATCAGCGTCTCGGCGACGAAGATGCCGCCATAGGGCCCGAAGTGTCCCCGCTCGTCGGGCAGTTCGGTCTGTTTCATCTCGCTTCGTCTCCTCGTCGCACCGCCGCCATGAAGCGCGCGATGCGGTCGGCATCCTTGATGCCCGGTTCCGATTCCACGCCCCCGCTCACATCCACCGCGAAGGGGCGCACCTGGCGCACCGCCTGCTCCACATTGTCCGGATTCAACCCGCCGGCGAGCACGATCCGATGCGCCAGAGCAGGCGGAATCCGCGACCAGTCGAAAGTCTCGCCGGTGCCTCCCGGCACGCCTGGCCGATAGGCATCCAGAAGGATGCCCCTCGCCGCGGCAAAACGCCCTGCCTCGGCCTCCAAGTCGATGTCGTCCTTCATGCGCAACGCCCGGATCCACGGCCGGCCGTGGCTGGCGCAATAATCCGGGCATTCGTTGCCATGGAACTGGATCAGATCGATGCCCACCTCGGCCACCACCTCGGCGATGGTCTCGGCATCGGCGTTCACGAACAGGCCCACCGTGGTCACGAACGGCGGCAATCCTCGGGCGATCTCGACCGCCTGAGCCAGCTCGACATGACGGGGACTGGGCGGATAGAACACCAGGCCGATGGCATCCGCGCCGGCATGGACCGCCGCCTCGGCATCCTCGGGGCGGGTGATACCGCAGATCTTCACGCGGGTTCGCATGGGTGCCTATTATGCCCTACCCGCAACCTTCTGCGGGATTCTGTCGTTGGTTTGAACCGCAAAGGACGCAAAGTTACGCAAAGTGATCTTCAATGGGAAACAGTACGAGGAGCTGGCGCCATGCAAGTTCCTACCCGGGTTCGCCGATCGAGGATTGGCGGGCAGCAAAAGGCACGAGATCACGGAAGTTACGCCGCGCTCGGATCAACACGCTGCGCTCAGGTCACTTTCCACAAAGACCTTTGCGTACCTTTGCGTCCTTCGCGGTTTAAAAAACCCCTTCACACGGAAAGCCGCTCAGAGTCGGTGTCGGGATACCGAATTCGGGCGGGTATTCGACCTGCTCGAAGTACAGCCCCTCGGGCGGGGCGGTGACCCCGCCCAGGGTGCGGTCGCGCAGGGCGAGCACCTCGCCGGCCCAGGTCTCGGGCCGGTCGCCCTTGCCGATAGCGATCAGCACGCCGGCGATATTGCGCACCATGTGGTGAAGGAAGGCATTGGCATGCACCGACAGCACCACGAAGTCGCCATGCCGCTCCACGACCAGGGAATGAAGGGTTCGCACCGGACTCTTCGCCTGGCAGCCGAGGGCGCGATAGCTGGAGAAATCATGCTCTCCCACCAGCGCCTGGCCGGCGCGATGCATGGCCTCGGCGTCCAGCGGACGATGTACCCAGGTGACCCGCCCGGCCAGCACGGCGCTGCGCGCGGTGCGGTTGAGGATGAAGTAGCGATAGCGGCGAGAGACGGCGGAGAATCGGGCACTGAACTCGCTGCTCACCTCGCGTACCCAGGTAACGCTGACATCCGGCGGCAGATTGACGTTGCTGCCGAGCAGCCAGTTGCGTTCACTGCGTACCGCATCGGTATCGAAATGGACGACCTGGCCCAGGGCATGCACCCCGGTATCGGTGCGTCCGGCGCAGACCACCCGCAACGGATGATCGGCCACCTTCGACAATGCCTGTTCCAATGTCACCTGGACGGTACGCACGCCCTTCTGCTGTGCCTGCCAGCCATGAAAGCCGCGACCGTCGTATTCCACCCCCAGTGCGATTCGCATTGCTCCATCCAAACTTCCATGAGGCCTTGGCCACACCCCTGATCATGGAAAATGTCATCGATGCGGTTCGTGCCTCACCGCATCCTACGTCATCCTCCGACTGTGCGAAACCCATCGAACGCGGCCTGAAACGGTGGGTTTCGCTACGCTCAACCCACCCTACGCAGAGCGAATCGCTTGCCAACATCGGGTATTTCCACACTAACTGTAGCGAAGTGGGCCGTCTGCCCGGAAAAACGCCGTAAATACCTCCGTGGCCGCTCCCGGCATCCCTGCCGCCGACGTTTTTCGCG
>RFHJ01000306.1 GCA_003696905.1 Gammaproteobacteria bacterium
GCCATGGGCACCATGATCCAGCGCCACCGGCTGGAGGAGGCCGACTACCGTGGCGAGCGTTTCGCCGACTGGCCCAGCGAGCTGAAGGGCAACAACGACCTGCTGGCGATCACCCAGCCGCAGATCATCCGCGACATCCATGAGCAGTACTTGCAGGCGGGCGCGGACATCATCGAGACCAATACCTTCAACGGCACCCGGGTATCGATGTCGGACTACGGCATGGAGGAGCTGGCCTGGGAGATCAACCATGCGGCCACCAAGCTGGCGCGCCAGGTGGCCGATGAGTACAGCACACCGGACAAGCCGCGCTTCGTCGCGGGGGTACTGGGTCCCACCAGCCGGACGCTCTCGATTTCGCCGGACGTGAACGACCCAGGCTATCGCGCCATCACCTTCGACGAACTGGAGGCGCAGTACCACGAGGCGACCGATGCCCTGGTGCAGGGCGGGGCCGATATCCTGCTGATCGAGACCATCTTCGACACCCTCAACGCCAAGGCGGCGGTCTTCGCCATCCAGCGCTACTTCGAAGAGAAGGGCATCCGCCTGCCGGTCATGATCTCCGGCACCATCACCGATGCCTCGGGGCGGACCCTCTCGGGGCAGGTGACCGAGGCCTTCTACAACAGCCTGCGGCACGCCGAACCCATCTCCATCGGCCTGAACTGCGCCCTCGGCCCCGACCTGCTGCGCCAATACGTGGAAGAGATGTCGCGGGTCGCCGAGTGTTTCGTCAATGCCCATCCGAACGCCGGGCTGCCGAATGAATTTGGCGAATACGATCTTACGCCCCAGGACATGGCTGTCGAGATCGGGGAATGGGCGCAGAGCGGCTTTCTCAACATCGTCGGTGGCTGTTGCGGCTCGACCCCGCAACACATCGCCGCCATCGCCGAGGCGGTCGATGGCCTGCCGCCGCGCAAGCGGCCGCAGCTCGAACCGGCCTGTCGCCTGTCCGGTCTGGAACCGCTCAACATCACCGAGGACTCGCTGTTCGTCAATGTGGGTGAACGGGCCAATGTCACCGGCTCGGCGAAGTTCAAGCGCCTGATCCTCAACGAGGAATACGACGAGGCCCTGGACGTCTGCCGGACCCAGGTGGAAGAGGGCGCGCAGATCGTCGACGTCAACATGGACGAGGGCATGCTCGACGGCAAGGCGGCCATGGTGCGCTTCCTCAATCTGATGGCGGCCGAGCCGGACATCGCCCGGGTGCCGGTGATGATCGACTCTTCCAAGTGGGAGATCATCGAGGCGGGCCTGAAGTGCGTACAGGGCAAGCCCATCGTCAACTCCATCTCCATGAAGGAGGGCGAGGACAAGTTTCGCGAGCAGGCGCGCCTGTGCCGCCGCTATGGCGCGGCGGTGATCGTGATGGCCTTCGACGAGCAGGGCCAGGCGGATACCTTCGAGCGCAAGATCGAGATCTGCGAGCGCGCCTATCGCATCCTGGTCGACGAACTGGACTTCCCGGCCGAGGACATCATCTTCGATCCCAACATCTTCGCCGTTGCCACCGGTATCGAGGAGCACAACAACTACGCGGTGGACTTCATCGAGGCCACCCGCTGGATCAAACAGCACCTGCCCCATGCCCTGGTCTCCGGCGGGGTGTCCAACGTCTCCTTCTCCTTCCGCGGCAACAACCCGGTGCGCGAGGCCATCCATGCGGTATTCCTGTACCACGCCATCCGTGCCGGCATGGACATGGGTATCGTCAATGCCGGCCAGCTGGCGGTGTACGAGGAGATCCCCGAGGAGCTGCGCAACGCGGTGGAGGACGTGATCCTCAACCGCGATCCCGAGGCCGGCGAGCGCCTGGTGGAGCTGGCGCCCAAGTATGCCGGCGATGGTGCGGCGGCAGAGAAGGCGGACGACCAGGAATGGCGGACCTGGCCGGTGGAGAAGCGCCTGGAACACGCCCTGGTCAAGGGCATCACCGAGTTCATCGACGAGGACACCGAAGAGGCGCGGCAGAAGCTGGGCCGCCCACTGGACGTGATCGAAGGCCCCCTGATGGCCGGCATGAACGTGGTCGGCGATCTCTTCGGTGCGGGGAAGATGTTCCTGCCCCAGGTGGTGAAGTCGGCGCGGGTAATGAAGAAGGCAGTCGCCTACCTCGAGCCCTTCCTGGAGGCGGAGAAGGCCGAGTGCGGTGCCGAGGCGGCGGGCAGGATCCTGATGGCCACGGTCAAGGGTGATGTGCACGACATCGGCAAGAACATCGTCGGCGTGGTGCTGCAATGCAACAGCTACGAGGTGATCGACCTGGGGGTGATGGTGCCGGCCGAGACCATCCTCAAGACCGCCATCGAAGAACAGGTGGACATCATCGGCCTGTCTGGGCTGATCACCCCCTCGCTGGACGAGATGGTGCACGTCGCCAAGGAGATGCAGCGGCGTGGCTTCACCATTCCTCTGATGATCGGCGGGGCCACCACATCCAAGGCGCATACCGCAGTCAAGATCGAGCCCGAATACGCGCATGGCGTGATCTATGTGCCTGATGCCTCACGCGCGGTGGGCGTGGCCTCGGCGCTGCTTTCGGAAGAGCAGAAGCCGCAGTTTCTTGCGGAGTTGAGGGAGGAATACGAACAGGTGCGCCAGGCGCGGGCCGGCAAGCAGCAGCGGCAGGATCTGGTGAGCCTGGAAGAGGCCCAAGCCAACCGCACGCCGATCGATTGGACGCAAGCCGCGATCACGGCGCCGAGGCATCCGGGGATCACGGTGTTCGACGACATCGATCTGCA
>RFHJ01000307.1 GCA_003696905.1 Gammaproteobacteria bacterium
CCTCCAGGCTCTCGATGAACACCAGCGCCCGCCGCTTGCGCAGGGCCGCGACAATGATCTGCGCGGTGTCGGCCACCGACAGGCGCCGGATCGGGCGGGCCAGGTCCTTCCACGGCAGGCCGCCCTCGCGCCGGGCCCTGGCGGTGGTGCGCGGCCCCAGCAGCGAGGCGGGCACGGGCAGCCCCACCGCCTCGTGAAGCTGGCGGCAGATCACCTCCATGGCGTGCTTTGTGGTGCCGGACGGCACCCAGATCACCGGGCCGTCATGGCCCTGCAGCCGCCGCCGGACGTGCCACAGGAAGGCCCCTTTTGCCGATCCCCGCCCTGCCCCGCACCAGTACGTTACTGCCGCGGCCGATGGCGTCTAGGGCCTGTTCCGTTTCACGTGCGCGGCCAACAAAGCCCGTAGTCTCTTCCACTCGCCCTCTCCGTAGCGCCTGGCGCTCTCCTCAAGCACGGCGGCCAGCTTGCGCTACGGTGGCCAGCTTGCCCTTGCCCTGGGCCGCATCGTGCTCGCCTTCTTGGCCTTCTCGGCATAGCCCCAGAGCGTGTCGGACTCCACGCGCCCCTCGTCCACCGCCTTCTTGAAGTATTCGAGGCGGTTGCGGTAGAAAGCGGCCATCTCGTCCGCCTCGGCCCGCTTGTCCTCCAGCTCGACCAGCCCGGCCACCTCATCGAGAAAGCTGCTCAGAACCTGCTGCCGGGCCGCTGCCAGCACGGGGCAGGCCTGTTGCAGCAACAGCAGCTCGCGCACCTGGTCCAGCGCCTCGTTGTCCATGCCCTCTGCCTGAAGGACGATCTGCAGCTTGCTCTCGTCGGTGGTGACAACCTGCTTCACCTTGGCGCCCAGATCGCGGGCCCGGGCGGCGACGGGCGCCTGCTGGCCGGTTTGCCGAGGTCGATGATGCGAGTATAGGAAGAGCAAATCTCCTTTCACCAAGCCCAGCGGCGTCAGCCGTTGGTGACTCGCTTCGTTATCGACAAGGTCATCCCACGGGGCTGAACTCAATTCCTCGGAGCTTGTCTTGCGACCAGCCTCAAGACCTCTCCTAGCACCGCGATCTCTTCCTTTCCGACCGCCTCGGTTTCTGCCAGACGCACCAATTGTTGCCCCAAGGCCCTGGCCGCCATCACGGCCTCTGATTCCTCGGCACGCGACGAATCCGAGGGTGACTCGAAGAAAAAGGTCTCGGGGACGCCCAACACCTCGGCAATTTGTGCAATTCGGCGTGCCCGGGGGGCGGTCGCCCCGCTCTCCCATCCCTGCACCGATTGCGGCCGGATGCCCAGTTTGCGCGCCAGTTCCGACTGACTCAGGCCAGCCCGGGTGCGTGCTTCAGCGATGCGTGCGGCGATGGTCATGAGGAGAGTATACAGGAATTAACTGCATCGACTTACCGGCCTTACTTGCATTTCGGGGACTGCATCTGTAAGATATACCTGTAGGCTGTGACCAACCCTTAATCGAAACAACCCAAGGAGTTTCCTATGAGCAGAACGACTTACATCACCGACCGGTACGACATGAACGAACTCGAATTCCCGCCGCTCTATCCCGCTGGCAGTAAGCCCGACTTGGTGTCGACCTCTGGGACTGCACCACAACCTCAATTACCGTTCGACCCGGAGCAGGTGGAGCGGCACAACGGCGCCATCGCCGAGGCCATGATCCGAATGGCCAATCGCGCGGGCTTCCGTCCTTCAGAATCTGCGCTGGTCTATCTGCTGCGGATTGAAGAGGCAGTCAACAACGCGGACGCCATTCGCCGATGGATCAACAACGCCCTGCAGGGCCATGAGGCACTTTCTCTCGCTGCCAAGGGACGGCTGGTGGAAGAACGCCTCGCAGAGATCCTTGCTGAAGCGGCATGACATTGTGAGTGGCGAAGCGTGAGCCGGTGCGACGGTTCGCGCTCCGCCACGCAGCGCATTGCCAGTTACCAGCCCCATGCGCCACTTCGACCAAGCGCCATCCCCGCCTGAGCCACAACATACGACACCGGCAGACAGCGTATCGGCGGCAGTATTGCTCGCAGACCCCGTAACCTCACGCCCCTCCCTGCATCAATCCGTTCTCTACGAGGAGGGCACTCAGCTGCTCGGTACTGTCTGCAGTTCTCTCTACATAAGGAAGACGGATTTCGCCGCCAGGGAGAGCAATCTTGCCATGGCGCCGGCGCCATTCGCGATGCGCCAGGCGAAGCAGCTCGATCGCCTGCTGACGCGTCCCCGAGAATCCCGGGACGCGCCGCAGGGACTGCAGCGATTCGGTGATGCCCCGTGGAGAGGGCATGCGGCACGCCTGGATCAGGCGGTGTCGCCAGCGCTCGTAACATGGGCGAGTCATCCGCCATGTCCAGACGTGGCGACCGCCATGGTGCTTCCTGCGCGGGGCGCGCACCAGTTCGTAGTCGTCCTTGATGCGGATGCGGTGACGCCGGTCCGCTGCAAGGTGCAGCCGCTCTTCGTCGTGCACCCGCCCGCTTCCGGGCGTCGCAAGCAGCCACCAGTCCAGCTCGTCTGATTGGTCATAGGCAAGCAGGTATAGGCGCGCATTCGCCCTGCCCTGGCGCTTCGCGTAGGCGCGCTGATTGCTGTTGGTGTGGACACCATAACGTCGTGCGAATTTGTCGGCGAGGCGTTGCGCTCGCGCCAGGGGCACCGCGCCACTCGTATGATGGACATAGCCTCGGGTGACGGCATCGATCAGGCGCTGCATCAGAATCGTCTTGTAGAGGTGAACCGGCGGGTCGTACATGTGCTTTCTCCGTTCGCTATCAGGTCACTTGGTATAGCGACTCACCGGGCCCATCGGAACGATGCGTTTCCCGAATCCTTGCCGGCGAGTCCGGCAAGGGACTTCAAACGGAAGAATTCCTTGATTTGGCTGTTTGCTTTGAATCGGCCGACGGCCGATTCAGAGCAAACTCATAGAGATTCCAATAGTGGGCGCCCGGCATGGCGCCCACGATCGCTATACGAACCAGGACACCAGTGATCGTTCGTCGCACGACGAACATCGCCGGGGGCCTGGCTCCACACCACCTGTGAGGGGCCTCACCAGCCCCCGAACACCGCTGTCACTGACCCGGGAGGGTCAGGGTCGGGCTACCAACCCGACCAGGCCAGGGATTACCGCCCCTGGCCGAGCATGCGCTGTAGCCGTATGCCCGTAATGGGGCTCGTACGGCTGCGAAGGGCGCTCGGGACTGAAATGTCCCGTTCGACCCACTCCGCCTTTGGGCGAGATTGGGCGACGCGGAAACGGGCCAAAGGGGGAGGTGCTTCGTACACTGAAACCGGCGGATCCCTGCCGCAGATGATAAGGAGAGCAAGTCTCTGCCAGGGGGTGCTCGAGAGGGTACAACCTGGACCCGACTGGTGGGCTTCACGCACGGTGGGAAACTGCCGTGAGGTTACGAGGAGAAATCTGGAGTAACCGGTACCAACCGGGGCAACCCGGGGGGATCGATGCACAGCTCAAGCCAGTAACGGCATCCCAGGAGGATGCTGTCGGGTAAGTTGGCGATGCCAGTGTCCAGCCCTGCAGTGGCTAGATGACTGAAGCTGGAAGTGTTCGCGGTGGTAAGGGAGGTGCTTTGGAATCTCGGCCCCCTGAAAACCAACTGGTGAGGTGGAAAACACCCCGTCGTGAACATGAGGCGCTGGCTAGTTCATCGACATCTGCGTGCTAACGCGGGAAGGCCTAAGGAACGCTTGCACCCCGGGTGGTACCGGGGGAGTTCTATGGCTGGGAGCGATGTGAGTAGACGACAAACCTTGTTTGTGCGATTCAGTCGAAGCCGCAAGGGAGGCGCAAGCCAACCGGGGTGGTACCCGGTGTTGAAA
>RFHJ01000042.1 GCA_003696905.1 Gammaproteobacteria bacterium
CCCAAGTTTGTCACCCCCTCTGACACTTCCTTGTGATTCAGTCACTTGCTGAACCAAAAATCATCGAGTGGTACTACATTTCGATGATTTTGTGTTTTTAGAGTCAGTGAAGTTGGTAGGAGATTCAATAGCGCCCCAACACATGAAGGCGAAAAGGCTCAGGCCAGCCTGCTACCCCGCAACCGCTCCACCAAGTCCCTCAACGCCGTCTCCGGCTCCTCCCCCAGCAGCAGCCAGCGCTGCAATAGCGGATCTTCGCAGGTCAGCAGTTCGCGGAAGGCGGCCTGCTCCGCCTCAGGGGCTTCAGGGTAACGGTTTTCCAGGTACGCCAGCAGGATCTCGTCCAGTTCCAGCATCCCGCGGCGGCATTGCCAGCGCAGTCGATGCAGGGTCTCGGCATCCGGTCGGCCCATTCAGATGGCGTTCTTCAACATCAGTTGCTTGATGTGTCCGATGGCCTTGGTCGGGTTGAGTCCTTTCGGGCAGACCTCGACGCAGTTCATGATGGTGTGGCAGCGAAAGAGCCTGTAGGGCCCCTCCAGGGCATCGAGTCGCTCCTGCTCCGCCTGATCACGGCTGTCCGCCAGGAAGCGCCAGGCGGTCAGCAGGGCCTGGGGGCCGTGAAACTTCTCCGGGTTCCACCAGAAGGAGGGGCAGGCGGTGGAGCAGCAGCCGCACAGGATGCACTCGTACAGTCCGTCGAGCTTCTCCCGTTCTTCCGGCGACTGCAGGATCTCCTGCTCGGGCATGGGGTCCTTGCGCACCAGCCAGGGATCCACGGCCCGGTACTGCCGGTAGAACTGGCTCATGTCCACCACCAGGTCGCGGATGATGGGGCGACCCGGAAAGGGCCGGACTTCGACCGGCGCCTTCAGTTCGCTGACCGGGGTGATGCAGGCCAGACGGTTGGTGCCATTGACATTGACGCCGTCCGAACCGCAGACCCCCTCGCCGCAGGAATGGCGGAAGGCAAAGGACTCGTCCTGCCGTTTGATCTCGAGCAGGGCATCCCGCAGCATCATGCCGCGCCAAGTCTCCACCTCGAAGGTCTGCATCCAGGGCTTTTCATCGCGCTCGGGATTGAAGCGGGATACCAGGAATTGCATCGTTTCCCTCGCTCAGTAGACCCGCTCTTTAGGCGGAAAGGGTTCGACGGTCAACGGCCGGGTCTTGACCGGCTTGTAGTCGAGCCGGTCGCCGTCACGGTAGTAGAGCGTGTGTTTCATCCAGTTGACGTCGTCACGGTTGGGATAGTCCGGTCGCGAATGGGCGCCGCGGCTCTCCTGGCGCGCCAGGGCGGATACGGCAACGGCCATCCCGCAGTCGATGAGGTTCTCCAGCTCCAGGGCCTCGATGCGGGCGGTATTGAAGACCTTGGAGTGGTCCTGCAGGCGCACCTCTGACAACTTGTCGCGCAGCTCCCGCAGAATCTGCAGGCCCTCGGTCATGATCTCTTCGGTACGGAAGACCCCGGCATGATCTTCCATGGCCTTGCGGAACTCGTCGCGCAGTTCGCGCACACCAATCCCCTCGCCCTTCTGGTCCCAGCGCTCCAGGCGCGCCATCGCCTGCTCCACGCCGGCCTCGTTCATGGGCCGATGGTGTTCGCGCAATTGCTCCTGCATGTCGAGGCCGGCGGCGCGGCCGAAGACCAGGATATCGAGCAGCGAATTGCCGCCCAGGCGGTTGGCGCCGTGGACCGAGACACAGGCGCACTCCCCTGCCGCGTAGAGCCCCGGCACCACTTCTTCGCCGGTGCCGGCCGGGGTGATCACGCGGCCGAAGCGATCGGTGGGGATACCGCCCATGGCATAGTGGGCGGTGGGAAAGACCGGCAACGGCTCCTTCGCGGCATCCACGCCGGCGAATATCTTGCCGGTCTCGCGGATGCCCGGCAGACGCCTGCTGATAATCTCCTCGCCCAGGTGATCCAGCTTGAGCAATACGTAATCTCCATTCGGACCACAGCCACGCCCCTCCTTCACCTCGGTCACGATGGCACGCGAGACCACGTCGCGACTGGCCAGGTCCTTGGCGTTTGGCGCATAGCGCTCCATGAAGCGTTCGCCATCCTTGTTGATCAGATAACCGCCCTCGCCACGCACCCCTTCGGTGATCAGCATCCCCTTGCCCGCGATGCCAGTGGGATGGAACTGGAAGAACTCCATGTCCATGAGTGGAATACCGGCCCGCAGCGCCATCGCCATGCCGTCGCCGGTGTTGATGTGCGCATTCGAGGTGGTGCGGAAGACCTGGCCGAAGCCACCGGTGGCCAGCACCGTGGCCTTGGCCTCGATCAACAGGGGTTCGCCGGTTTCGATCTCGAGCACCAGCGCACCGAGGATGGCCCCCTCGTCGTCGCGAATCAGGTCGATGGCGAAATATTCATCGAAGAAGTGGGTGCGGGCACGCAGGTTCTGCTGATAGAGGGTGTGGAGGATGGCATGCCCAGTGCGGTCCGCCGCGGCGCAGGTCCGCGCGGCCTGGGCGCCACCAAAGTTCTGGCTCTGGCCACCGAAGGCGCGCTGATAGATCTTGCCATTGTCCAGGCGGGAGAAGGGGACGCCATTGTGTTCCAGTTCGTAGACCGTCGGAATCGCCTCGCGGCACATGTATTCGATTGCGTCCTGATCGCCCAGATAGTCCGAGCCCTTGACCGTGTCGAACATGTGCCAGTGCCAACTGTCGGGCATCACGTTGCCGAGTGCCGCGTTGACCCCCCCCTGTGCCGCTACCGTGTGGGACCGGGTTGGGAATACCTTGGAGACCACTGCCACCCGGGCCTCGGTCCGGGCCAGCTGCAGGGCCGCGTTGAGGCCCGCCCCACCGGCCCCAATGATCAATGCATCGAATCGTCTCTTGATCAGCGCCATTCAGTTCAGCCTCGCCAGGATCAGCAATTGCAGCGTCCAGAGACCGCAGGCCACGAGGATCAGGGCGATCAGGGTGAGCAGGCTCAGTCGCAGCCAGAAGGGTTTCACATAGTCGATCAGCACGTCACGCACCCCCACCCAGGCATGCAGCAGGATCGCCAGCATGAACACCAGCATCGCCACGGCCATGGGCGTGGCCGCAAACAGCGCCCGCCATTGCACCCAGTCATCGGGCGGGGCCAACAACATCTGCAAAAGGAAATAGAGGGAGAAGAGTCCGATATAGACGGCCGTGGCGCGTTGCAGCACCCAGGCCTTCAATCCCGATGCGGTACGGCTCACAGCAACCCCCAGGTGACCAGCAGGGCCACCACTGGCGCGGCCAGCAGGACGATCCAGGCGGTGGTCCGTGCGATCGCCTTGTCCACACCCAGATCGACATCGATCAGCAGGTAGCGGATGCCGGCGAACAGGTGATGGAACAACGACCACAGCAACCCGAACAGCAACAGCATGCCGATCGGGGTCTGCAGCAGCGCGGCTGCCTCTCGGCAACCCGCTTCGCTGGCGAGGGAGAGATCGAACAGGTACAGCATGAAAGGAATGGCGATGAACATCAGCACGCCGGTAAGGCGGTGGACGATGGACATCAGACCCGGAATCGGCAGGCGTATCCTGAGCAGGTTCAGATAGACCGGTCGATCGCTGGCATTGCTGAGAGGCATTGCGATGCTTCCCCAAAGTTCTTGTTTGCTGCCGCGCGTGGCGCCTTCTGCTGAAAACTTACACCTTTACGCCCGCCAATGACACCGGTTTGGAGCATGAATTGTTTCAATAGACCCGGCGGCACCCTTCACAGCCCGCTGAGTTCGCGCAGATAGCGGAACAGGCGACGTGCCGCGGCAGGGGCCTTGTCGGCCTCGCGTTCGCGCCGCGCCTCGCGGATCAGCTGGCGCAGCCGCTGCCGATCGAGATCGGGCCACTCCTGCATTGCCTCGCCGAGCAGGGCATCCCCTGCTTCGATCAGGCGGTCACGCCAGCGCTCCAGGTGATGGAACCGGCGATTGGCCGCCACCTGTTGCGAGCTGCGATCCCTCAGATATTCGGCAAGCGGTTGCAGATCGGTATCACCCAGGCGCTTCACACAGAACTTCAGCTGCCGCTTGCGCGCGCCCGAGGGCTTGAGCGCCCGCAGTTTACCGATCTCGGCGATTGCATCGGCATCCCAACCCAGCCGTTCCAGTTCGGCGTCGCTGAGCCCCGCCGCCCCTTCGATCAGGGTCGCCCGCTCGGCCAGCTCCCGCTTCTGCTGGCTCTTGTTGGGACGGACCGCATATTCGGTCTGCTCCTCGTCCTGTTTCATGCCGGCTCCATGTGCTCTATCCGCAGCTGCAGGGCCACCTGGCCTCGCCATTCGTTGACATCGAGACGATAGGCGACCCGCGCGCGTTGCGGCAGCCGGGGGTGCCGCTCCACCGCGTTGAAGGCGATCCCGTCGATGCTCTGCCCGCTCTCGGGATGGTGCAGCAGGAGCTTCCAATGTCGTTCGCCCACGATGCGGCCGGAACGAATCTCGAAGCAGTCGTCGAACAGGGGCTCGGGAAAGGCCTGACCCCAGGGGCCGGCATCGGCGATCAAACGCGCGGTCTCCAGATTGAGCTCCTCCGCCGGTATGGCCCCGTCCGAATCCACCAGGGGCTGCAGGGCCTCGGGGTCCAGCAGCTCGCGCACCACCTCGTCGAAGGCCCGCGAGAAGGCCTCGAAATCCTCACGCGCGATACTCATCCCCGCCGCCATGGCATGGCCGCCAAACTTCTGCAGCAGCCTGGGATGCCGGGCGGCGACCCGGTCCAGGGCATCGCGGATGTGCAGCCCGGGGATGGAACGCGCTGACCCCTTGAGGGTGTCGTCGCCGGCAGCGGCAAAGGCGATCACCGGCCGGTGATAACGCTCCTTGATCCGCGATGCCAGGATCCCGATCACGCCCTGGTGCCAGTCCTCCCGAAACAGGCAGAGGCCCCAGGCGAGGGAGTCCTCGTCGGCCAGCCAGCCGGCGAGAATGCGCTCTGCCTCCTCCTGCATCTCCTGCTCGATGCGGCGGCGGTCGCGGTTAAGCCCGTCCAGCTCCCGCGCCAGGGGACGGGCCTCTTCGATCGACTCGGCCAGCAGGCAGGCGATGCCGCGGGTCATGTCGTCCAGCCGCCCGGCCGCGTTCAGCCGGGGGCCGACCGCAAAGCCCATGTCCGCCGCCTGCACGCGCCGGTGGTCGCGTCCGGCCGCCTCGAGCAACGCCAGAATGCCCGGACGGCAGTCCCCGGCGCGAATGCGCATCAGGCCCTGGTGCACCAGTATCCGGTTGTTGCGGTCCAGCGGGACCACGTCGGCCACCGTGCCCAGGGCGACCAGGTCGAGGAACTGGGCCATGTTGGGAGGCCGCAGCCCCCGCCCTTCGAACCAGCCCCGGCGCTGCAGCTCGGCCCGAAGCGCGAGCAGGACATAGAAGGCCACCCCGACGCCGGCAGCCGCCTTGGAGGGGAACTCGTTGTCAGGGGCATTGGGATTGACGATGGCGGCAGCGGTCGGCAACGCTGACCCGGGCAGGTGGTGGTCGGTGACGATCACCGGAATGCCCGCCGCATTGGCGGCCGCCACGCCGGCGATGCTGGAGATGCCGTTGTCCACCGTGAGGATCAGGTCCGGCGCGCGCTCCCTGGCCAATTCGACGATCTCCGGCGTCATGCCATAACCGTAGTCGAAACGGTTGGGCACCAGAAAGTCCACCTCGGCATGCCCCATGGCGCGAATGGCCAACAGGCACAGGGCGCAGCTGGTCGCGCCATCGGCATCGAAGTCTCCCACCACCAGCAGGCGGCCGCCACGCTCGATCAGATCGGCCAACAGCCTCGCTGCCTCGCGCGCGCCGGTCATGCGGTCCGGAGGGATCATGCCGTTCAGGGAACGTTCGAGTTCGGCGCCATCGGTGACCCCCCTTGCCGCATAGACGCGGCGCAGGACCCGCGGCAGGTCCGCCGGCAGGGCGGCTTCATTCACGACCTCGCGGCGTCGGATGACCGGTGTCCACCTCGTGTCGGGCCCAGGCTCGGCGTTCACATCCCCCCCCCTCGATTCGGTGGCCAATAGTATCATCGCCACGATGCAGACACTGGCCCCAAAAGACTGGGTGCGCACCCCCGCGCCCCCTTCGCTGACGAACGACGAGCTCCATGTCTGGCATGCCCCGCTGTCCGGACTGCCCTGCAAAGAGGAATGGCTCGACGAGGTCGAACGACGCCGCCTGGCACGGCTGTCCGATCAGCGGGCTCATGACGCCTTCTGCGCGAACCGGACCCTGCTGCGGCGATTGTTGGGAGACTACCTGGGGTGCAGCCCCACCGCGGTCTCGATCGCGGTGAACGCCCAGGGACGCCCTCAACTGATCGACGGTTCCCTGGATTTCAATCTCAGTCACAGCGGTGGCCATCTGTTGATCGCGATTGCACAGGGAATGAAGGTCGGCGTCGACTGCGAGGTGCCGCGACCGATTCGCAACCTGCCGGCCGTCGCCCGACGGATGTTCGGCACAGGGGAATTCGAACAGTGGCAGCGGACGGGGGCGACGGAGACGGGTTTCTTCGAGGCATGGACAGACCTGGAGGCGCGCCAGAAGTGTCTCGGGGAGGGATTGTTCGCACGGCGGGTGCCCCCCCATGACGTGGGTCGACACCCCTTTCGCAGTGAGGCGTTTATTGCCTGCCTCGCCTGGTCACCCGCACGGCAGGTACAGATTCGCTTCCTGCAACTGACGGTATAATCGGTTGCCATTCGTGCCGGCCGAAGGTTGGCCTCCGGCCCTTTTCAACCCGCGACCCTCTCGACCAACCGACCCGGCTGGATGATGTCGCCTCCGACGCCCATGGAGACCGTTACGTGGACTTCCTGCAGATCGTAATACTGTCCCTGGTCCAGGGACTGACCGAGTTCCTGCCCATCTCCAGCTCCGGCCATCTGATCCTGGCGCCGCATCTGCTCGGTTTCAAGGACCAGGGCCTGGTGCTGGATGTGGCCGTCCACTTCGGTACCCTTATCGCCGTGGTGGGCTACTTTCGCCACGATATCTGGAACATCGCCAATGGCTGGTTTCGCGCCCTGCCCCCCGGCCGCCCCGCCAATCCCGAGTCCCGCCTGGGCTGGGCCATCATCATCGGCGTCCTGCCGGTGGTGGTGGTCGGCCTGCTGGTGAAGGACATCGTGGAGCACGACCTGCGCCAGGACTGGATCATCGGTACCACCACCATTCTGTTCGGCCTGCTGCTGGGGTGGGCGGACTGGCGGGCACGCCGCGAGCGCGATATTCACCAACTGACCATTCGCGATGCGCTGTTCATCGGCCTGGCCCAGGTCCTCGCCCTGATCCCCGGCACCTCGCGCTCGGGCATCACCATGACCGCCGGCCTGATGCTCGGCCTGACACGCGAGGCCTCGGCGCGATTCTCCTTTCTGTTGTCGATTCCCACCATCCTCGGCTCCGCCATCCTGGTGCTCAAGGATCTGTTCGAGGTCGACAACACCATTCCCCTGGGTACCGTGCTCACCGCCATCGCCCTCTCGGCGGTCACTGCCTGGGCCTGCATCCATTACTTTCTGGCCTTCATCGAGCGTATCGGCATGTGGCCCTTCGTCGCCTACCGCCTGTTGCTCGGGGCGGTGATCTTTGCCGTCATCCTTTGAGCATCCCCCATGCCCTCCGCGCTGCATGAACTGGTCGCTCGGCAGGCCGCCCTGAACCCCACGGCCGAGGCGCTGCGCTGTGGCGACGTCAGTAGCGACTATGCTTCCCTGTGGCGTCGCATCCGGCAGACGGCCCGCTGGCTGCAATCACTGGGCGCCAATCCCGGCGACCGCCTGGCACTCTGGCTGCCCAAATCCACCGATGGCCTGGCGCTGACCTTTGCCGCCTCCGCCGCCGGCCTGGTCTTCGTGCCGATCAATCCGGTGCTCAAGCCCGCGCAGGTCGGCCATATTCTGCGCGATGCCGGGGCCCGCTTCCTCGCCACCCAGGCCACATGGCTGACTGGCCTGAAGGCGGAGATCGAGCAGAGCCCGGAGCTGCAGCAGCTGATCACGGTGGACCAACCGGTTGCTGGCGCATCCATGCTGCCGGGAGGCGAGCTGGCAACGGACGATATCGACGGATTGCGAGACACTGCGCTGCGGGGCGGCGACGACCTGGCCGCGCTGTTCTATACCTCCGGCAGCACCGGCCAGCCGAAGGGGGTCATGATCAGCCACGCCAACCTGCTCGACGGGGCTCGAATCGTGGCCGACTACCTGGGCAACGGCCCCGAGGATCGGCTGCTGGCGGTCCTCCCCCTGAGCTTCGATTACGGCTTCAGCCAGATCACCACCGCCTTCCATGCCGGTGCCTCGGTGGTGTTGCTCGACCATGTACTTCCCCGCCAGATCCCTGCCGCGGTCGCGCAGCACCGGATCACCGGCCTGGCGGGCGTGCCCAGCCTGTGGAACCGCCTGGCGCCACTGGATTGGCCCGATGCCGCCCGGAAATCCCTGCGCTACCTGACCAATTCCGGCGGACAGCTTCCCCGGACCACCCTGGATCGGCTGCGTCGACGGTTCCCGAATGCCGAGCTGTTTCTGATGTACGGACTGACCGAGGCCTTTCGCTCCACCTACCTGCCGCCGGCACTGCTCGAGGCGTACCCCGACGCCATGGGCCTGCCGATTCCGGGCGTGGAGATCCATGTGGTGGACGAGGACGGGCACGAGTGCGCCGCCGGCGAGGTGGGCGAACTGGTCCACGTGGGGCCCCTGGTGGCCAAGGGCTACTGGCGGGCGCCGGAGGCCAGTGCCGCCGTATTCCGCCGCTGGCACGATGGACGCCCCGCGGTATGGAGCGGCGACCGGGTCGAGCGCGACCATCGGGGTTTGCTCTATTTCAGGGGCCGGCGCGATGCCATGATCAAGACCTCCGGCTATCGCGTCAGCCCCGACGAGATCGAAGCGGTCGCGCGCCAATGCGAAGGCGTGCAGGAGGCCGTGGCCCTCGGGCTACCCGATCCGATGCTGGGTCAGCAGATCGCCGTGGCCTATCAGGGCGATGTGGCGCCCGAGGTCCTGTCCGGTCATCTCCGCGCCCACCTGCCCACCTATATGCAACCCGCGCGGCTCATGCCATTGGCGGATCTGCCGCTGACGCCCAACGGCAAGCCAGACCGCACCCGCCTGCGGGCCCGATTGGAGCTGGACACATGAGTCGCCATCCCGCCCTGCGTCACCACCGGATCATCGACGGCGAACTCCATCTCGGCGGACACCCGGTGCGCCACTGGGTGGCGCAGCACGGCACCCCCCTCTATCTCTACGATGGCCGCCTGATCACCGAGCGGGTGGCGGCCCTGCGCTCCGCCCTGCCGGATGGGATTTCCTTGCACTATGCGGTCAAGGCCAACCCCATGCCCGAGCTGGTAAAGCTTCTGGCGACCCTGGTCGACGGCATGGACGTCGCCTCGGCGGATGAGCTGGAACGGGCACTGGCCACCGGTCTTGCGGACACGGACATCAGTTTTGCCGGGCCAGGCAAGCGGGATGAGGAACTGGTGCTCGCGCTGCAGTCCGGCGTCCTGCTCGTGGTCGAATCCGAGGGGGAGCTGGGCCGGCTGTTGCGGATCGCCGACCAGCTCGGCAAGACGCCCCCCATCGCCCTGCGCATCAATCCCGCCTTCCGGCTGCGCGCCTCTGGAATGCACATGGGCGGCGGCCCCTCCCCGTTCGGCATCGACGAGGAGCGCATACCGACGCTGCTGCGCGAGATCGCCACCCTGCCGGTGGATTTGATGGGATTCCATGTGTTCGCTGGCTCGCAGAACCTCTCTGCCGAATACCTGATCGCCGCCCAGACTGCCATCTTCGAACGGATACAGCGGCTGCTGCCCGACTTTCCGGGTGAGCTCCGCTGGCTGAACATCGGTGGTGGCCTGGGGATACCCTATTTCCCCGGCGAACGACCGCTGGAGCTGGCACCCCTGGCCGAGGCCCTGGCCACGCACCAGGAGATGCTGCGGCGCCTGGCACCGAACTGTGAACTGGTGATGGAACTCGGTCGCTATCTCGTCGGTGAGGCGGGGGTCTATGTGGCACGGATCGTGGATCGCAAACAGTCGCGCGGCAAGGTCTACCTGGTCACCGATGGGGGCATGCATCAACATCTGGCGGCCAGTGGCAACCTGGGCCAGGTGCTGCGCCGCAACTACCCGGTAATCGCGCCCGAATACATGGACCGGCCCGCCGAGGAGAAGGTGACCATCGTCGGGCCGCTGTGCACCCCCCTGGACGTGCTGGCCACCGATATCGAGATGCCACGGCTCCAGGTTGGCGATCTGGTGGCGGTACTCCAGTCGGGGGCCTATGGCTATAGCGCCAGCCCGCTGGGCTTTCTGGGCCATCCGCCGCCGGTCGAACGACTATTGTGATCATCCTGCACGGTCGTCGGGCGAAGCCGGCTATGCGCAGTAGCGACCGATCAGCCGCTGCAGGCTGCCCAGCGTCTCGAAATCGGAGACATCGAGATCGGCCTCTTCGACATGGATGCCGTAGCGCTGCTGCAATGCCTCGAGCAGCTGCACCACGGCGAGCGAATCGAATTCCGGAATGGCGCCCAGCAGGGGGGCGTCGGCACCCAGGCCGTTGAGGGCCTCATCACTCAGGCCGAGCACCTCGCCCAGTAGCTCGCGCACCTCGCCCAGTTCAGCCTTGCTCATGGGTGTCCGCCGATTCCTCCCCGAACTCTTCGGCGATCTGCTCCAGGCTGGTATGTCGGACGTCCTTTCCCTTGACGAAATAGATGATGTATTCGCAGATGTTGCAGCAGCGGTCGCCGATGCGTTCCAGGGCGCGTGCCGCCCAGATGATGTCCATCAGCAGGGGGATGGAGCGTGGATCCTCCATCATGTAGGTCATGCTCTGACGCATGATCGCCTCGTATTCACGGTCGATGCGTTCGTCCTCGTGGGCGACCCGGATGGCCTCCTCCACGTCCATGCGGGCGAAGGCATCCAGCGCGCTGTGCAGCATCTCCCGCACCTGATCACCCAGGTGTTCGATGCGCTGGTAGAGATTGCGCCCTGCCTCGGATTTGGCGGTACTGATCGCCATTCGTGCCACCCGCTTGGCCTCGTCCCCGATCCGTTCCAGATCGGCAGTCGTCTTTATCACGGTCAGCACCAGGCGCAGGTCGCTGGCCGTTGGCTGGCGCAGAGCGATGATCTTGGTGCAGCGCTCGTCGATCTCCACATCGAAGGCGTTCACCTTGTGGTCGTTGGCGACCACCTCTTCGGCTTCCTCGACCTTGCCGTTGTAGAGCGAGCCAATGGCGCGCTCCAGCTGCTGCTCGACCAGCCCGCCCATGGCCAACACCTTGCTGCGGATCGCCTCCAGCTCGGCATTGTATTGCTGCGAAATGTGGTGCATCAGTTCGGATTGGTCCATCGCTTGATTCCTTGGATTACGGTTCGTTGAGGAGATCGGTTATGACAATCATTGGGCAATCGGGTTCGAGACGATCCGCTAGGCGGAACGATCGACCACACC
>RFHJ01000043.1 GCA_003696905.1 Gammaproteobacteria bacterium
GGCCGCCGAGGTTGACCGCGATCTGCCCGATCGAAAGCCCCTGGGTCTGCCAGGCAAGGACATTTTCGCACACCTGGTTGCGCACCTGTTCGCCAACCGTGTCGATCATGCCATTCTCTTCGATCAGCTCGAGGAAGCTGGCCGGTGCCAGCACTCCCTTGGTGGGATGTCGCCAGCGCATCAGGACTTCCGCCCCGCAATAGGATTCACTGGCCAGGTCGTACTTCGGTTGATACCAGGGCTCGAATTCACCCTCGATCAGCGCGCGTCGGAAGTCGGTCTCCAGGCTGATGCGGCGCAGGGCCTCTTCGTTCATTTCGTGCAGGAAGAATCGCCATGCGTTGCGCCCTTCCGACTTCGCCTGTTGCAGTGCGTGGTCGGCGTTCTTGATCAGTTCATCGGTGGTCTGTCCGGCCTCGGGCCAGGTGGCGATGCCGATACTGACCGTGGCCACCACTCGGTGTCCGCGCAGATCGAAAGGCCGTTCCGTGGCCTGCGCCAGTCGCTCTGCGTAATGGGTGAGTGCGAGTCGGGTACTCGCATGGCGGACGACGATGAGGAATTCATCCCCACTCCAGCGGGCGAGCATGTCGTCCGGATCCATCTTTTCGCGCAGGCGTCGGGCGAGCCTGGTCAACAATGCATCGCCCGTCTGATGACCCAACGAGTCGTTGATTCGGGCAAAACGGTCGATGTCGAGGAACAGCACGGCGGGGCGGCGGTGCTGCTCGCGCGCATCGCTGATCGCCTGCTCGAGGAATTCCCGTGCAGTCGCCTGGTTAGGGAGTGTGGTGATGGGGTCGAAGCGGGCCAGTTCCGCGAGGCGCCGTTCGGCGGCTCGGCGGTAGCTGATCTCTTGCTGATACTGTGCATTGAGCGCGTGCAGGGTCCGGTTCCGCTCGCGTTCTCGCCGCAGCATCGCAACGGCGACTGCAAGAAATGGCACCAACGCCAGGAAAAGAGCGAGGTGTCGCTGGCGGATGGAAGAGACCCGGCGTGCAAAGGCCGCGGTGTCCAGGACGGCACCAGTTCGCCATGCGGTGTCGGGTACCGCTTTTCCTGTCAGGGCGACAGCCGGGTCGCGGGGACGTTCGTTGGCCGAAGTCAATTCCACCTTGCGTGGATCACGCGCGTCCAGCAGTACCAGATCGTAGAGCGCACCCTCGTGGCGTCGCATGACGGCCGCCAGGAAATCACTGCGTATGCTGACGAAGAAGATGCCTGGGTGCCGGTTCTTCCAGGGCACCATGACGTCGAAGTGATAACCTGGGACGGTGCCGGCGGGGTTGCCGTGGATGTGGGGCGAATAGACATGGGGCCGCGGTGAGGCACGCAATGCACGGACATGGCGACTCACATCCAGGCGGCAACCTCTGCCGATGCGTGCCGCGCTCTGGGGCAGCAGCAGCCGGCCGTCGAGATCCGCCACGGTAAACGCCAGAAACTGGGGAAAATAGCCCTGTACCTTGTCCAGAAGCGCCTGGTGGGCCTCCGGGTCCGTGGGATTCTCGCGGACGCGGTCGATCAGCGTGGTGTGATCGGTGGCGAAGAGTTTCGCCAGGTGATGCAGGCGCCGGATCGCCGGCTGCAGACTGTTGCCGAGTTGGTCGGAAGCACGTCGCATGGCGCGATCGGTCTGCTCGCGCAGTCGTTCGGCCTCATGCTCCGCGTCCCAGGCGAGGAGCCCTCCGATGAACGCCGTGAGGACGGCAAAGATGAGCAGTTCCCGGTATTTCCGCATGGCCAACTGATTGATGGTCTCGAAAGTCGTCGGCCGGGACTACGGGCCAGCGGTCACAAGTCGAGGCACGGTGGTTTCAGCATCCTGTACCCGTCATTAATATGGCACAGTAACGCGATGCTGCCAATGGCAGGGTTCCCAGCCTCGGCCATCCCGTCCGGCGCGGGTGCTCGGGAGCCGCCCTCAATAACCGATCTTCTGGCCCACGCGGACCTGCTTGCCGGTGAGGTCGTCCAGCAGATCGACCGCATGCTGGACGTTGAGGAGGATCACGGTGGAGCCCATGTTGAAGCGGGCGATCTCCTCCCCTTTGGCGAAGTGCGGCGCGTCTTCCCCCTGGTAGTGCCAGTAGCGGGGCGCATTGCCATCTGCACGCACTTCACCATGCCATACGGTTTCCATGCTGCCGACGAAAATGGCGCCCACCAGGACGACGGCCATGGGCCCCCGTTCGGTATCGAACAGACAGATCACCCGTTCGTTGCGCGCGAACAGGCCGGGTACCAGTTGGGCTGTCGCCTCGCTTACGCTGAACAGATCGCCGGGGACGAACACCATGGTTCGAAGGGTGCCGGCCAGTGGCATGTGGATACGGTGATAGTCGCGTGGCGCGAGGTAGAGGGTGGCAAAGGTGCCCGACTCGAATTGGGAGGCCAGTTCACCATCGCCCGCGAGCAGGGCGTACAGGCTGTATTCATGGCCCTTGGCCTGGAGCAGTCGATCGTGATGGATCTTCCCGGCCTGGCTGACCTTGGCGTCCACCGGGCTTACCAGGCCATCGGGGTCGATGGGGCGGGCCGTGGGTTTGAGGGCGCGGGTGAAGAAGGCGTTGAACGTTGGATAGGCGAAGGGGTCCTCGATCTCCGCTTCGCGCATGTCGACGTCGTAGTGTTCAATGACATGGCGGATGAGCGCATTCTTCAGCCAGGGTATCTCGCTGCGCGCCAGCCGGTACATGCCGGCAGACAACCAGTGTTGCGGCAATATCCGCAACAGTGCGGTGTTCAGCCGGTCGAGCAGTCCCGGCTTCGATTCTTCGGGCTCGTTCATGGGGTCCAGGGTCTGTAAAACGAGGCGCAGACTTTCCGCCATCCGGATCGGCTTGTCCAGTGGCAGGCGGGCGTAGAAGCGGCGATCTGGGCCAATCAGGGCGGCTGTTGCCTCTTCTCCGGTGCAATGGGCTGGAGTGGGTGATGGCAGTCTCAGGGTCGCTAGCAGCTCGGCGCGTTGTGATGGCGGAAGTACCCAGACCCTTGCCCACTCCACATGGCGCCAGGCGCTTCGCTCTGCCGGCGACCATGAGGAGAGCAGCGCGAGACGCAGCCGTTGCTGCAGTCCTGGCGAGTCGGCCAGACGATTGACCACCTGTATGTAGTGGCGCAGCAGCTGTTCACAGTGTCCGTCGGGTTCGCCGGCCAGCAGCAGGGTCCAGTGCCCAGCCATGGCCTGCGCCAGTGCCTCGGGAAGGGGTGGGGTGGGCAGAAGAACCGGGTCGTCCACCAGGCGGGCACCACTGGCCTCGAGTTGGCTGAAGCGATAGTGTTGCCCCAGATAGTAGCCGACGAGCAGGACGGCCACCGCCGTGATCAGTAGCCGCAGGCGGCGTGCCAAACGCCTGTGTCGTGGGCGGGACAACTCAGTGCTGCGCCAGCAGTTTCTCTGCGGCCGGCAGGGCGGCCCCGGCATTGATGCCGGCACCCATGTCGCTGAGCACCGCATCCAGCGCACCCAGGCACAGGGTGATGTTCTCCACACGGCTCGCATAGCCCATCAGGCCGATGCGCCAGACCTTCCCCGCGAGGTCGCCCAGGCCGGCGCCGATCTCCAGATGGTGATCGTTGAGCAGGCGGCTGCGCACCGCGGCATCGTCGGCCCCCTCGGGAATGCTGACCGCGTTGAGCTGCGGCAGACGGGCCTGTTCGGGCACGATGAATTCCAGCCCCATCGCTTCCAACCCGGCGCGCAGAATCTGGTGATTGCGGGTATGACGTGACCAGGCGTTCTCCAGGCCTTCCTCGCGCAACATGAGCAGGGCCTCATGGAGGGCATACATGGCATTTACGGGCGCGGTATGGTGGTAGGCACGCTTTGCACTGCCGCCCCAGTAGGCCATGATCAGATTCATGTCGAGGAACCAGCTCTGGACCTTGTGGCTGCGGTTGGCGATCACCTGTTGGGCCCGCTCGCTGAAACTGACTGGCGAGATGCCGGGGACGCAACTCAGGCATTTCTGAGTGCCGGAGTAGATGGCATCGATCCCCCATTCGTCGACCCGAAGCTCATTGCCGCCAAGGGAGGTGACTGCATCCACAATGGTCAGACAATCGTGGCGCTGTGCCAGCTCGGTCAGGGTCTTGGCGTCGGAGAGGGCACCCGTGGAGGTCTCTGCATGCACGAAGGCCAGGATCTTTGCATCGGGGTGCGCCTTGAGCGCATCCTCCACCTTGCCTGGGTCGACCGGTTTACCCCAGTCGTCCATCACCATGATCGCTTCGCCGCCACAGCGCTCGACATTTTCTTTCATGCGGCCACCGAAGACGCCATTCTGACAAACGATGACCTTGTCGCCAGGCTGCACCAGATTCACGAAGCAGGCCTCCATCCCCGCCGAACCCGGCGCCGAGATGGGCATGGTCAACTGGCTCTCCGTCTGGAAGGCGTATTGGAGCAGTGACTTGATTTCATCCATCAAGTCGATGAAGGCGGGGTCCAGATGCCCAATGGTCGGCCGGCCCAGGGCCTCGAGGATTCGGGGCGGCACATCGGATGGGCCCGGGCCCATCAGGGTGCGAAGGGGGGGATGGAAGGAATTGTCAGACATGGGGGGGTCCCTGAGGTTCTATAATCCTGGAACGCGGCAGTATAGAGAGGGGTTCTCTTTCGCTGCAATCCCATTAACCCTGCGCAGGGTAGCGTCATCCTGCTCGAATGGCACAGCTGGCCAGCCCCTCTCCGCCCGTGAGTTACGAATTTCCATGACGAAGCCCTGAGCCGGTACTCGTCTGATCGAAGGGGCCACAGAAATATCATGACAGAGGACTATCGCAAGCGCTGGCGGGAGAAGATGCCTCCAGAGCAATACCAGGTCTGTGCCGAACGAGGCACCGAGCGGCCTTTTACCGGCAAGTACTGGGATCACAAGGCAGAGGGTGTGTATTGCTGTGCTGGCTGCGGGGCGCCCCTGTTCTCGTCTGCAAGCAAGTTCGATTCGGGTACAGGCTGGCCGAGCTACTGGGCGCCGGTCGACCAGGCGGCGGTGGAGCTCGAAGAGGATCACAGCCATGGCATGATACGTACCGAGGTACATTGTGCCCGTTGCAAGGCGCACCTCGGGCATGTGTTTCCCGATGGTCCGCCACCTACCGGACTGCGTTATTGCATCAACTCGTTGTCGCTCGCCTTTCGACCGGCAGAGCAGACCTGATCGGCGGGGTCGGGCAGCCTCATTCCGCCGGCAGCTGCAGCACCATCTCCACCTTGCGACGGCTCCACAGGCCACCGCCCGGGGCCGGGCGTTTGAGGTCGTTCCAGATGTCCGCAGTCTGTTCGGGCAGGATCTTGTTGGCTTCGTATTCGACGGCCTCGCGCCTGAGAGCGACCATGTAGGCACGCTCCCCGACCATGACGATCAGTTCGTTGAGGTTCAGGGCCACGCCCTGTTCGGCCTCCAGGGTCTCCAACACCTCTTCCGGCGACATCTGTTCCAGGAGGCCGGCGACGATACCGGCGAGGTCCGGTGTTTCCTGTCGTCGCTTGGGCATTCGCAGTTCGATATCGCGCAGGCGCTGGCGCACCAGTGGCACCACCTCCTGGGTCACGTCGGAACTCAGATGGGGGAAGCGCTCGTTGAAGCGATCGATGGCATCGGTGACTGCGGAGGCGGTCTCCAGCCGGGCCCAGACCTGATGGGCAGGTATCCATTCATCACCCATCCGGATGTGAGGCTCGTCCTCAGAGGGGGCTGTTACGGCGTCGGTATTCGCATCGGACATCCGCGGGTCTCCGAAAGAGGGGATCGAGCAGGTTATCGGCCGGTTGTTCGTCGACTTTAGTCGTGTCGAACGACTCCGACCCCTGATGCCGCATTTACGGCGTGACATGCGCGGCGCTGCCCCGTGAGCGAGGCCCGGCCTAGGGCGGTCTACGCTTCGGCAAGGACGAGCCGCTCCGGGAAGTCCAGGGTGAAGCGTGCACCGCCGAGGGGGGACCGATCGATGCGAATCTCGGCCTCGTATTGGGAGAGGATCTCATTCACGACGGCCAGGCCGATTCCCTCGCCGGGATGCCGCTCGTCGGCGCGGACCCCGCGTTCGAGCAGGCGGGTGGCCAAGGCCTCCGGGATGCCCTCGCCATCGTCCTCGATGGTGATCGTCAGTGGTGCCCGGCCGGATGCCGTGACCCGGACCTGGCGCCGGGCGTGCTTGAAGGCATTCTCCAGCAGGTTGCCGAACAGCTCCATGAGGTCGCCGGGATCGAATTTCAATGCGATCCGGGACGGGATATCGAGGCTTGCCTGCACCTGCCGGTCGGCGTGCAGCTTGGAAAGGCCGCGTAGCAGACGCTCCAGTGGCGGACGCAGGGCCAGCGCCGAGGACAGGCCAGTGCTGCCGGATACCGCTGCGCGCTGCCGCTGGTAGTCGACGATTTCGTCGATGCGTGAGACCTGTTCGTCGACGAGCCGTGCCAGTTCGGGGTCGGGCGCGCTCTCTGCGATGCCGCGGAGGACCGTCAGGGGTGTCTTCATGCTGTGGGCCAGGTCGGCCAGCGCCGTGCGCACGCGCTCCTGGCGTGCGCGAGACTGGGCCAGGAGTGCATCGAGGTTTTCCGTCAGGGGCTTCAATTCCCGCGGTACGTCCCGCGGCAGTTGTTGGCGCTTCCCCTGCTCGATTTGCTTGATTGCGTCGGCAATACGGAACAGCGGCGTCAGGCCCCAACGTACCGCGGCCAGCTGCACCAGCAGCAACACCACACCGAGTACGCCCAGCCACGACCATAAGGTGTTGCGGAAGCTCTGCTGCTGCAGGGCGAGGTTGCCGGCATCCACCGCCACCGAGACCATGTAGGGGAGCGGCCGGCCGCCGAAGTCCTCCCACTCGATGGCCTGATCGAACATGATCAAGCCGTCGACCTCTCTCAGCGCCGTCTTGCCGGTCGACAGGGGAGCGGGGAGGGGCAGCCGTCTGCCGACCAGGGAACGCGAGCTCCAGCGATAGCCTCCATCTTCGCCAATGATGCGGGCGTAGCGTCCCGAATCGGGTCGGTTGAAGGCCGGATCCGGGAGATCGGCCGGCATGCGCAGCCTGCCTTGCCGGTCTTCCCTTGCGGTGGCGAGCAGCGTATAGACATGGGCCTGCAGTCGTTCTGCCAGGGCCGTCTCGCTGGCATTGCGAAAGGCGCTGTCCAGCGACCACCCGGCGATGCCGATGAAGGCGGCCATCAGGGCGGTGGTGGCGATCAGAAGGCGCCGGGTGATGGAGGATCTCATGGGGTCGCGACATCGCGGAAACGATAGCCGCGGCCGCGCAATGTCTCTATGGGTTTGCGTTCTCCGCGGGGATCCAGCTTCTTGCGCAGCCGACCGACGAACACCTCCAGGACGTTACTGTCCCGGTCGAAGTCCTGGTCGTAGATGTGCTCGATCAATTCGGTCTTGGAGACGACCTTGCCGGCATGCGCCATCAGGTATTCCAGCACCCGGTACTCATGTCCGGTGAGGTCGACGGGACGACCGTCCACCGCCACCTCTTGACGTGCCGAGTCCAGCCGAATCCCGTTCACCTCGATCACGGGTGTCGCATGCCCCGTGGCACGACGGAGCAGGGCATTGACGCGGGCGACCAGCTCTTCGATATGAAAGGGTTTGGTCAGATAGTCGTCGGCGCCTGCCTCGAGTCCTTCGACCTTGTCCTGCCAGCTGTCGCGCGCGGTGAGGATCAAAATGGGGTAACTGCGATCGAGTGCCCGCAGACGGCGGATCAACTCGATCCCGGAAAGCCGGGGCAGGCCCAGGTCGATGATTGCGAGGTCCATGGGATATTCCCGTCCCAGGAACAGGCCCTCTTCGCCATCGGCAGTGGCATCCACCGGGAAGCCGCGTTTCTCCAGCTGCGTTTTCAGCTGATGGCGCAGCGCCTCGTCGTCTTCCACCAGGAGGAGACGCATCGTCAGCGACGGCGCTCGCGGCGGGGAGGACTGACGTACCCGCGGCGCTCCCGCTCCGGTGACACGCGATAGCGCTTGACGCGCCCCTGTGGCGTGAGAATCCGCACGTTGTAGGTCTCGTGCCCTTCTTCGTCGCGCAGGATCTCCGCCGAGATCACGCGGCCATCGTAGCGCTCGCGCGCCTCGGACACCGCCTCGTCCAGCGAGGTCTGGCGTCCATGTCGGGCCTCGGCCCACCCGGACAGGGACAGTGCGAGGATGGCCGCGATGGCGGTCGAGGGTTTCATGTCGGTTTCCTGATCATTCGATGGGTCGCACCGTCACCTGGACGCGAAGGTAGTCGCCCGGATCGTGATCCATGCGGGTGCGGAATACCTGGCCCTTGTAACGATATTTTACACGGTAGCCCACGATCTCCTCGCGGGTTTCGATCCGGTCGACGATCTCGCATCGCCGGTAATGGCGCGGGCGGTATTCTGCAACCCTTTCGCTCTTGCGCAGATCGTTGGCTACCGAGGCCCCGAGAAGGGTGCCGGCGACCGTCAGGGCGGTCTTGCCGCTGCCTTCGCCGAACTGGTTGCCGACCACGCCGCCGACGATGGCGCCTACCAGGGGGACGGTATAGGAGTCGTCGTCCCGGTAGCGCGAGTGGTGATGGCGTTTTTCCCTCCAGCACTGCTCCTCGGGCACACTCACTTGTACGGTTTCGTAGATGGGCTTCACCTTGACGACCCGCGCGGTGTCTACAAAGCTGTGCTGCCGGTTGAAGCGGGACCCGTCGTCCCAGCGGGGTGATGCACTGACACAACCGGTCAGTCCAACGGACAGGGCAAGGGCGGCAATCTTCATCAGCCTGTTCATCTCACTTCTCCTTGATCTGGTGTCAACCGATGCCGGGTGGAACCCGGTAACCGCTAGATTAGGGAGGTATCGATGAACCGAAGCTGAACGACTCGGTCGGGGTTATTCGAACATGTGGGCGTTGACCAGGAAGTGAGCACCGATACTGGCGGCATAGCCCAGTGCAATGACCGGCGTCCATTTGAGATGGCCAAAGAAGGTGTATTTGCCGCGCGCCTGACCCATGAGCCCGACCCCGGCGGCAGAGCCGATCGAGAGCAACGAGCCGCCCACCCCCGCGGTCAGGGTGACCAGCAGCCAGTGGCCTTCGGTCATGTCCGGCATCATGGTCAGCACGGCGAACATCACCGGGATATTGTCGACGATGGCCGAAAGCAGCCCGACGGCGACGTTGGCCTGGGTGGGGCCCCAGCCGCTGTACATCACCTCGGAGGCGAGGCTCAGGTAGCCCAGGAAGCCGAGTCCACCGACACAGATGACCACCCCGTAGAAGAACAGCAGGGTGTCCCATTCTGCCTGGGCCACCTGTCGAAAGACATCGAAGGCCACCGGGGTACCAAGGCCTCCGCTCTGGTTGTTCTTTCGCCACAGGCGTCGCTCGCGTAGCTTGAGGTAGAAGCCGAAGAACTGGAGGTAGGAGAGGCCGGTCATCATCCCCACTACCGGGGGCAGCTCGAGGAGGCTGTGAAAGCACACAGCGGTGGCAATGGTGGCGAGAAACAGCATCACCACGACGCGTGCACCAAATTTCATCTGCACCGGTTCGGCATCGGAATGGGGCAGGTCGCCAGGCACGGTCAGCGACATGGCAAAGGCCGGGACCAGCCAGTTCACCAGCGAGGGAATGAACAGGGCGAAGAAGGCCCAGAAGTCGATCACCCCCTCGGCGGTGTGGATGTTCTTTTGCCAGACCATCAGGGTGGTGATGTCGCCAAAGGGAGAGAAGGCGCCGCCTGCATTGGCCGCAATCACGATATTGATACAGGACACCAACACGAATTGGCGCCGCGAACCACCGACCGCCAGAACCACCGCACACATCAGCAGGGCGGTGGTGAGGTTGTCGGCGACCGGCGAGATGAAGAAGGCCAGCAGGCCGGTGATCCAGAACAGCTGGCGCAGGGTGAATTCCTTCTTGATCAGCCAGGTGCGCAGTGCAGCGAAAACGTTGCGTTCCTCCATGGCATTGATGTAGGTCATCGCTACCAGGAGAAAGAGTCCCAGTTCCGCGTATTCGAGGATATGGTGGCGCAGGGTCGTCTCCACCGCGTGGCCGGCATCGAAGGGCTTGTAGGCAATGGCAATCATGGCCCAGATGATGCCGGCCGCTAGGATGACCGGTTTCGATTTGCGCAGGTGGGTGAATTCCTCGCACATCACCAGCAGGTAGGCGATGGCAAAAATCGCCAGTGCCGCAAGCCCAGTCCTGCTCGTGGTCATCTCAGGCAGTGTATGGTCGACCGCGGCGGCATTCGCCAGCAGGGAGGGCGAGATGAGGGCCAAGGCGAGACCGAAGGCGGTGACGGCAGCTCTGTTCATTGGGACTATTACCAGGATGTGGCCGGTGGCGCGGGTGCCAATGCGCCTGATTCTACCCTCTCCGATGGTTTCGACCGGCAAGCAGGCACGCATTGGCGATGGCTGGCAGGCAGACCAATTTACTTTGGGGAACGGCGAGAGCTGCGTGGGCGTTTCGAACGTACCTCGTAGGACACGATATGCGGCATTATCCTGGAATAAGGCATGTCTCGCAGGTCGCCGTACTGCTGCTCGGCGCGTGTCAACAGTTCGGCTACATCAGAGATTGGTTCGAGGTGTTCGGCATCCGGATCGAGCAGTGCCCGGATGCCCCGCATACCGCCGACCTGGATACGCATCGCCTTGCCATGGGGCAGAGCGGCCTTGTCCTCATGAGTGCGCAGTGCGAAGTGAGTCTGTTCGCGCAGAATCCGCAGGGCCCTGGCGCAGCGCTGCTGACCGTCGTCCGACAGGCAGCGAACGCCCTCGCGCTCGGCGATGCAGAATCGTTCGGCGTGGGAGCAATCGCAGCGGTTGGTGAGGATGCTCTTCTCGAACAGGCAGGCGCGTTCGTTGACCTCGCGGTAGGTTTCGCGGAAGGCGTCCTGGTCCATCAGTGACCCTGCTTGAAGCGGTGGATCAGGCGCCGGTCCCGCTTGTTCGGTCGCCGTTCGCTGACCGGCATGGCCGCGCGTTCGGCGCGGATACGTTCGTTCAGGCGCTGGCGCCGTTCGTGGCTCTCGGGCGCCTCGATATAGAAATCCTTCGCCTCACTCGCCGGACGGCGCTGCCGTGGCAGCACGGTCACCTCGATGTCCCACTCGTAGGGGCCCTTGTGAATGGTGAGCCGTGAGCCGATCTTGACCGCCTTGCCGGGTTTGGTGCGCTGTCCGTTCAGATGGACCTTCCCGCCCTGAACGGCCTCGGCGGCCAGTTGTCGCGTCTTGAAGAAGCGTGCGCACCAGAGCCACTTGTCCAGGCGCATGCCTTGGTTCGACTGGTCACTCATCAGGTGGGTGCATCCTCGGAGTGATCCAAGGCATGCACGGGTGCCTCATGCTCGCCGATCCCTAGCAGCGGATCCAGTTCGCCGCGGGCATCCAGCGCGGCCATATCGTCGAACCCGCCAACGTGAAAGTCGTCGATGAAGATCTGCGGCACGGTGCGCCGCTGGCTTCGTTTCAGCATCTCCTGCAGACGATCGCGGTCCAGATCGACACGGATCTCTTCCCAGGACATCCCCTTGTTTTGCAATAGCATCTTCGCACGTACGCAATAGGGACACATGGCGGTGGTGTAGATTTCGATCTTGGGCATTCCAGGACTCCTCCAGCTGTCCTGCCATCCTAGCAATTCACGGCTTGGCGAACATGCGGCAAATCCCGCATTGACAGGCGCAACGATGGGCAAAATCCCCCTCGAATAGCAGTTGGAGGCGCCGCCTTCTGTCCACTATGATGCCATCTTCGAATCGCGAGAGACCTGTCATGAAGCATGCCACGCCCAAGGCGATCCGCCTCGAGGACTATCGCCCCCCCAGCCACCTCGTCGAACACGTCTCGCTGGTGTTCGATTTGCGCGACAAAGGTACCCGGGTACGCTCGCGGCTGCGCCTGCGGCGCAATCCAGCGGCCCTCTCCGATGATGGCGACGGGCTGTTCCTGCATGGGGAGAATCTGGAGCTGCAGTGGCTGTCGCTCGACGGCCGCCGTCTCCCCGAGGACGACTACCGACGGGAGGCCGGCGGCTTGCGCCTGCCCTCGGTGCCCGATGCCTTCGAGCTGGAAACCGAGGTGGTCATCGCGCCGGAGACGAACACCGCGCTGGAAGGGCTCTATCGCTCGGGAGACATGTTCTGTACCCAGTGCGAGGCCGAGGGTTTCCGCAAGATCACCTACTATCTCGATCGTCCCGATGTGATGGCGGTTTTCGATGTGCGCATCGAGGCGGATCGGGAGCGCTTCCCCGTCCTGCTGTCCAACGGCAACCCCGTTGGCAGCGGCGAGCTGCCGGGCGGCCGTCACTTCGCTGAATGGCAGGATCCCTTCCCCAAGCCCAGCTATCTGTTCGCCCTGGTGGCGGGCGACCTGCGCCACGTGGAGGAATCGTTTGTCACGGCCTCTGGTCGCGAGGTGACGCTGCGCATCCATGTGGAGCCACAGAACATCGACCGCTGCGAACACGCCATGCGCTCCCTGGTGCGCGCCATGCACTGGGACGAGGAACGCTACGGCCGCGAATACGATCTGGATGTGTTCAACATCGTTGCGGTGGACGACTTCAACATGGGCGCCATGGAGAACAAGGGGCTCAACATCTTCAACAGCAAGTATGTGTTGGCCCGTCCCGATACTGCCACCGATGCGGACTATCAGGGTATCGAGGGGGTGGTGGCCCATGAGTATTTCCACAACTGGACGGGCAACCGCATCACCTGTCGCGACTGGTTTCAGCTCTCGCTGAAGGAGGGGTTGACGGTCTATCGTGATCAGGAGTTCTCCGCCGACATGGGTTCTCGGCCGGTCAAGCGGATCGACGACGTGCGCCTGCTGCGGGCCCACCAGTTCGCCGAGGATGCCAGCCCCATGGCCCATCCGGTGCGCCCGCATTCTTATATCGAGATCAACAACTTCTACACCGTCACCGTCTACGAGAAGGGGGCGGAGGTGGTGCGCATGCAGGCCAGTCTGCTGGGTCCGGAACGGTTCCGCAAGGCGATGGATCTGTACTTCGAGCGCTTCGACGGCCAGGCGGTGACCACCGAAGATTTCGTCTCCTGCATGGAAGAGGCCTCGGGGCGCGACCTGACGCAGTTCAGGCACTGGTATGACTATGCGGGTACGCCGGAGCTGACCGTTACCGACCATTACGATGCGGCATCGCAGACCTACACGCTGCGCATCCAGCAGGCGGTTCCCGATACACCGGGACAGACGAACAAGCCCCCTTTCCACATACCCTTCGCCATGGGGCTGCTCGATCGAGAAGGTCGGGACATGGCGATAACGCTTCCGGATGTCGAGTCGCGAGACGGTACCCTGATGCTGGAGCTGCGCGAGCGGGAGGAGATCTTTGTCTTCCCTGGGATCACCGAGCGCCCCACGCCTTCTTTCCTGCGTGGCTTCAGCGCCCCGGTGAAGCTCCAGTACGATTGGAACGAGGAGCAACTGCTGCATCTGTTGGCCCACGACAGTGACGGTTTCAGTCGCTGGGATGCCGGACAGACCCTGTTCCGCGTCGTGCTGTTGCGCATGACCGGGCAGTACCGGGCAGGGGAGCCGATGTCCGTCCCTCCGGCGCTGCTCCAGGCCTTGCGCAAGACCCTGTTCGACGACGTGGCCGGGCATGCCCTGGTGGCCGAGCTGTTGACTTTGCCGTCCATCGATTATCTGGGCGATTTCATGCCGGTAATCGATGTGGAGGCCCTGCATGCGGCCCGTGAGGCGTTGCGCCATGGGGTCGCGGAGGTGCTGCGCGAAGACCTGTTGATGCGCTATGAGCAGCTGCGCGAAACCGGAGACTATTCGATCGATGCCGCATCCATGGGGCGCCGGCGCCTGAAGAACACGGTGCTCGGCTATCTCTCGCGGCTCGACGATACGCAGGTGTTTCAGTTGCTCCTCGACCAGTACGGGGCAGGTCACAACATGACCGACGTGATGGTGGCGCTGGCCCTGATCGCCGACAGCGAGCGCCCCGAGCGCGAGCAGGTGCTGGCCGATTTCGCCCAGCGCTGGGCGCAGGATGCGCTGGTGATGGACAAGTGGTTTTCGGTACAGGCCACCGCGAGTCGGCCTGGCACCCTTGCGCGGGTGCGCGAACTGATGGCGCATCCTGCCTTCTCGATCACCAATCCCAACCGGGTGCGGGCCTTGATCGGCGCCTTCGTGAACGCCAATCCGGTGAACTTCCATGCCGCTGACGGCAGCGGTTACGATTTCCTCGCCGAGCAGGTCATTCGCCTGGATCCGATCAATCCACAGATCGCCGCCCGATTGTGCCGGCCGCTGGCGCGCTGGCAGCGCTACGACCAAGGCCGCCAGCAGAAGATGCGCGCTGCCTTGCAGCGCATTCTGGAAAACGAGGCCTCGCCGGATGTCTATGAGGTGGTGGCGAAGAGCCTGGAGGCGGCGCAGTGAGGGCCTTGTTGCTGGTGGCCCATGGCAGCCGCCGGGCCGCATCCAACGAGGAGGTGCGGGCGTTGACCCGGCGTCTCGCGGCGCGGGCGGGTGAGCGCTTCGGCCATGTGGCCTGTGCCTTTCTGGAGCTGGCGGACCCTTCTATCCCCGAGGGCATCCAGGCGTGCATCGATGCCGGGGCCGACCAGGTGATCGTGCTGCCCTATTTCCTTTCCGCCGGCCGGCACGTGATCGAGGACATTCCGGCCGAGGTGCGGGTCAAGCAGGAAGAACACCCCCAGGTGCAGATCCGGATCGCCCCCTATCTGGGTGCTGCGGGAGGTATCGAAGCCCTGCTGCTGGATGCGGCGGGGGAGGAATAGGGCACTCTCCCCTCCGGGGCGCTGGTCGCCACGGCGGCGTGTTGTCGGAATGAGCTCCGACTTACCCGGAATCGCAGGTGGGGTTCCAGCCCGACCAGGTTGCGTTCGGCTCGCCATTTTTGCCGGGAGTATCAATGACACCTCTCTGAGGCCTGTGTGCACTCTGTGGTGAGTTGTCCCTAACTGCCATGAGCTGTTGGTTGGCCACAGCCCTGATCATGGAAATCAGGTCTACTCACCAGTCATTGCCCCGGGGTCGGAGTCGTTTCCGAGCATACCGGAGGGTTGGCTTTGGTGCTGCCGAACGACTCCGACCCCTGCTGAAAATGCAGAACCTTTTTGTAAAAATGGCAAGGGTTATCCCGGATGTTCTTCCACA
>RFHJ01000308.1 GCA_003696905.1 Gammaproteobacteria bacterium
GACTTGATCCGATCGGTCTATGGCGTGGGATATGCTCTTGCCGATTGAAACAACGCCAGGCAAAGCCGACCCACGCGGGTCGGAATCTGGCCTGGTGAGTGGCGTCTCGCCGCATGGCAGCGCTGCGGCGAGTCTTCCGAAAGGACGCATACCCGAGATCGTTTCCGCGCATGTATTGGGACACTGATGCGCGGACCGAATGCCGTTCGGGCGGGGGCGTCAGCCTTTCGGCTTGGGCGCCCCTTCGGGCAGGCAGGCCAGTTTCTTGTCGGGTGTGCTGATGCATTGCCCCTTTACGGTCTTGTTGTCACGGCGGCTTGTCATCGAACAGCTGTCCGACACTTTCTTTCCCTGGCACGCTTCGATCGCCTCGGGCGGCGCGCCGCGACCCGAACCGCCATCCGGCGGTCGATTGCCTGCGGCAGGCAGGTCCATCGCGCTGGCCAGCAAAATCAGCCCGCCACACAAAGCCAGTTTTCCCAGCTGCAACGCGCGCAATTGTGCGCGTTGCGTTTCTGATCTCGATCTTGTCATTTTGTGCTCCGACTTCGTCGTTTCCTTTGGAAGGGAGTGTCGGACAAAAGCATGGAGGGAAAACGAAGTCGGACAGATCGATGTATTTTGCTTAAAATACTGAGAATAATAAAAAATACTGGTGAACTCGATCATCTTCACCGTTTCTTCATCTTTTTCGCCCGGCGGCGATCATATCGTCCAGCCAGCGCGATCATGTCCGTTGCCGGGCGCTCTTCGTCATCCCGGCTTCGCGGCGGCTTGCGCTGTGTCGAGCGGTGCAGGCGCAGAACTCGGCCGGCCCGGCGCTCCCGATACCTTCAGCTCGTTTCGAACATGATCGATGCAGGCACGACGGCGGGCGGGGCTCAGGAGCTTTGCCCGTTTGTGCGCTTGAATGCATCGCTAAAATTGCTTGCCCCCGTATCGGCCTCCTCGCCTCAAAGTCAGGGGGCAAAGCGCCTGCAAATCCAGGGGCACCTCAGGCGGCTCATCCGGGGGCAGCGCCAATATGTCCAATGCCCGTGAACGCAATGTGGAAGCAGGCGGAACCGAAGTGCTTCGGGTCGCTTCGCAACCGTTCGCTCTGACGGTGACGACACGGTTCACCCATCCGCGAAACGGGCGTAGAGGCCGGGCAGAAGTCGCGCCAGATGCTCGAACTCGATCATGTCGTGCACGGCCAGCTCATGGGCGGCATTCTCGGCCGCCTCCTCGTCGAAGCCGGCCAATTTGAGCGCGATGCCCGCCATCGCAGCCCCCTTGAAACGCTTCAACTCCGGATGTGCGCCTATCCAGTAGCGGCTGATCAGTTCCATTCCCTGCGCGGTGTCGCGTGCAATGTGAACCATCAGCGAGGTGATGACCCCGTACGCCGCCGTCGGTGAAATCAGGCCGCTGGCGCTGGCGGTGAAGCCGGCCGCCCGCATTGCCGCCGGGTCGAAGCCCAGCTCGGCAGGGTCCTTGAAATGGATGATGAAGTCGCTCATCTCCGGCCCGATCAACTCTTTCACGTGGTTGGGGTTGTCGTAAAGCCGCTCCTCGTAGCTCAGGCTGGTGTCGGCAAGGCGGTCGGGGTCCTCGACGCTGTTCTCGATATGGGCATGCGGGAACCAGAGCATGTAGCGTTCGGACTCGACCGGGTGCCAGGTGAACCACCACCTGAACATCTCGGTGGTGACACCGGGCATGAGGTGGCGGCTTTGCACATAGCTGGTCCCGTTCTCCAGCAGCCCATAGCCGTTGCGGAGCGTCGCGTGGTCCATCGTCAGTAGGCTGGCCAGCCCCTCGATGCTGGGCGCGGTGGTTTCCTCTGCCGCCAGCGGCCCGGCCTGGATCTCGCGCGCGGTGCGGGTGGAGACGGTCAGTTCCGGGTTGAAGAATCCCGCATAGGGCTTGGAGCCAAGGGCCTCGGCATTGGCAACAACCTGCTTTTGTGCCGGAACCGGCATGTAGGTGACGGCGCTTTGAACCGGGGAGAGCCCGTCGGCATCGGGGCCAGCCTCGGACCAGGCCGCACCGCCGCTGGCGGCAAGCCCACCCGCGGCGAGTCCGCTGTACAGGAGTTCTCTGCGGTTCATGGCGGTATCCCTTTCCGGTTGACTTTCTTGCACCCGAAGGTAGGGATGCGCGCCATAGCAGTCCAATCGATAGATGGGATAATGCTTATCGATCGGATTGATTTAACAAAGCTGAACCTGAACCTTCTGAAGGCGCTTGATGCGCTTTTGGAAGAGGAAAGCGTGTCCCTTGCCGCGGAAAAACTGGGCGTTGGCCAGCCGGCGATGAGCCACAGCCTGGCCCAGCTTCGCAGCCTGTTGCGGGACGAGCTGTTGGTGCGCTCGGGCGGGCGGATGGTGCCGACCCCGAAGGCCCGCGCACTGAAGGCCGAGCTGCGCGACATCCTCGTCCGAATCGAGCGGTTGATCGGACCGCCGCCGGAGTTCGAGCCGGCAGTCTCGGTCCGGCAGTTCCGCATCGCCATGATGGACAGCGCGGCCTCGATCCTGCTGCCGCATCTGGTGGAGCGCAGCCGGGCGGAGGCGCCGGGGATCACCTTTGCAATCCAGTCACTGGACGGGATCGACATGCTGGAGGCGCTGGACAACCACCGCATCGACCTGGCCTTCGGAAGCTTCCGACACGGGCTGGACCATCACAAGACGTGGCTGCTCTACACCGATCATTACTGCGCGGTCTTCAATTCTGCGTTGATTGACGCCTCGGCCCCCGGGTTCTTCTCGGAAGGTGCGAAAATCCCGATCGTCACCGATCACAGTCCCGAGGGCGAAGAGCTTCTGGACCGGTTGCGCGCCGCGGGGATGGAACCCCATGTCATCGTCCAGACGCCCCATCTCATGGCCATCCCCGAGATCGTCAGCCGGGTGCCGGCGATCTCGATCCTGCACGGCGCCGTCGCGCACATGAGGGCGCGGGATTTCGGGCTGACCATCCGGCGCCTGCCCGACGCGCTGCAAACCGGGGGCATTCCGCTGTCCCTGCTGTGGCACGGCTCCTTCGACCATGCCCCGGACCACATCTGGCTTCGAC
>RFHJ01000309.1 GCA_003696905.1 Gammaproteobacteria bacterium
CAGTGAGCCCTCGATGTGCATGGTGTCGTACTCGTGCGGCTCGCGCACGTCGAGGAACAGCAGGTCGTCGCCCTTGTTCATCCGTTCTTCCACGTCCCAGGGAAAGCACTCCTTGATCTGCGGGGCGATCTCGGCGACGAGGTCCTTGTAGGTCTTGCGTTTCATCTTTGCCGACTCGAAAGGGGGTTTGATGAGGGGCATTTTATCCTTTTTGTCGTGCCATCGTCCGCGCGGCGGGTGGCCGGTGATGGCGTTCGAGTGGCGCGGCCGGTCAGCCGCCATCCCGCGGTCGAACGTTCCTGGCACCGGGCAGCGTGATGGTCACGGCGAGGCCTCCCAGGGGTGATGAACCCAATTCGAGATTGCCGTCGTGCATAGCCACGATGCGTTGCACGATGGACAGGCCGAGGCCACAGCCAGAAATGTCGCGTTGTTCGCCGCGTTGGAAGGGTTCCAGCAGGCGTCCGCGCTGCTTGGCCGGAATGCCCGGTCCGGAGTCATGGATCTCGAGTACCGTAGATTGTCCCTGCTCCCGGCACTCGACCCGGATTTCGCCCTGCTCTGGGGTATAGCGCGTTGCATTGTCCAGAAGATTGCGCAACAGGATGAGCAGGGCTTCGCGATCGACGAGAGCATCGGCGTCGTCTCCTCCGATCTCGACGTGGAGCTGCTTCTGCTCGATGAGAGTGGTGATCGATGCGACGGTTTCCTCGAGCAAGGGCCGTATTGCCTCTTGTCGGCGCCGGGAGATCGAGTGCCCGGGATCCATGCGCGCCATGGTGAGTAGCTGTTCAACAACGTGGGTGGAGCGGTCGATTCCGGCGATGAGTTGTTCCAGAGCCCTGGCGCGTTGTGACGCATCGGTGCTGCGCAGCGCAAGTTGTGCCTGGACGCGCAACCCCGCCAAGGGAGTGCGTAGTTCGTGAGAGGCGTCGGCGGTAAAGCGTTGCTCGCGATCGATGCCTTCGCGAACCCGTTCCAGCAATCGGTTGAGCGCCTTCACCATGGGGGCCACCTCCCTGGGGGCCTTGGCCTCTTGCAGGTGGCTAAGATCCTGCAGAGAACGTTGTTCGATCTCCCGCACGATGCACTTGAGGGGCTCGAGTCCGCGCCTGACTGTGACCCACGCAGCCAGTCCCAGCAAGGGACCCAGGATGAGCAATGGCAGGACCACGGTCTCGGCGAATTCACGGGTGATCAGCGCTCGAGCATTGTGCAGTTCGGTTACCTCCACCAACAGGTCGTGTTGGACATCGTAGAACCGATATCGCCGCTGACGTTTGCCGTTCTGGGTCTCATTTCGCAGAGCGGGGTCGCTGTGGCGCGGGGGAAGGGGTCCGGCTTCGCCGGTGAGCGGCTGTCCATGCCACCAGCCGCGGGCAAGAAACTGCGCCATGTAGGGATCGTTCATCGGAAGCGCGATCATCCGGTCGAGGAGGGTCCGGGCAAGGGTGATCCGTTGCGCGGGCGGACGTTTCTCATCCTCGAGCAGTGGGATCAGCATCTGTGCCAGCTGGCGAGTGGTCCGCATCAGTTGGGCGTCGTAGATCTCGTCCATCTCGTCGCTCAGACGATACCAGGTGACGAGGGTGGTTCCTGCCCAACCAATCAAGGAGAGTGTGAGAAACCACAGCAACAGGCGGCGACGCAGAGAGCTCATTCGACGACCTCTGGTATTCGATAGCCGACACCACGCACGGTCACTATCCATTCGCGGCCCAACTTGCGACGCAGATGGTGGATATAGACCTCGAGAGTGTTGCTCTCGACGTCGTCTTGCCAACCGTAGAGCGCTTCCTGCAGGCGGTGGCGTGGAACCACCTCGCCGGCATGTTCGAGCAACAGGCGCAACAGACTGAACTCCCGCCGGGGCAGGACCACTGGTTGACCCTGAAAGCGGACTTCGTGCCGGGACGGGTCCAGTTCAATCGGCCCGTGACGCATGACAGGGCGCCGGTGGCCGCTGCGACGCCGTGCCAAGGCTCGCAGACGTGCTGCCAACTCGTCCAGATCGAAGGGCTTGATCAGATAGTCGTCGGCGCCGCTGTCCAGCCCCTCGACGCGGTCACGAGGAGCATCGCGGGCGGTAAGAATGAGTACCGGCACTTCGGCATTGTGTGTCCGCAGGCGTTTCAGCACCTCGAGGCCGGAAAGGCGGGGCAGGCCCAGATCGAGCACGATCATGTCGAAGGTGTCGCTGCGCAGCGCCGCCCAGGCCGCCTCACCATCCTGTAGCCAGTCCACGGCATAACCCTCCAGCTGCAGGGATGCCTGCAATCCTTCACCGAGCAGCGGATCGTCTTCGACGAGTAACAGACGCATGGATGCGAATCAGCTGGTATGCTCCCGGGCCTTGCGCAGGGCGGCCTGTACCTGCCTGCGACGTCCCTGGTCGGCGACCGCGCGGTCAGGACGCGGGGGAGCGTGCAGGGCGCGTTCGAGCACCTTGACGGCCTTTTCGTATTCTCCCTGCTCCAGCAAAAAGTCGCCATAGAAATAATTGGGGTCCAGGCCGTCCGGGTTCAGCGCAAGGGCACGCCGAAAATAGGTACGGGCCTTGTCGTCGTCGCCGAAGCCGATCGGCCATCCCGGAACACGGTAGTAGAGACTTCCAAGTGTGGTGTAGATGGAACCGTTCAGCACCTTGGGATCGATCTGTTCGGCCGCCAGCAGGGTGTCACGCGCCTCCTTGGCCAGGCTCAATGCGCCCAGTCCCCCCTTGGCCCCGGCCCAGGTAGCCAGCGCGATACCCTTCCAGGCGAGTGCTTCTGGCCTGTCGGGGTGTTGGTCTGCAAGGGCGCGAGCCTCTCGCGCGACCTTGGCCAATGCCTTCTCCCGGGCATCACCGGTCAGTTCATAGTTGGCATGGTCCCAGGCATCGCGGATGGCCAGTATCTCGGCGCCGAGACTATTGGCGGCCAGTGCCGGGCTGAGCGACACGAGGAGCAGCAACAGGGAAAGCCAAAGGTGCGAATATTTCATTGTTGAGGTACCTCCTTGGAGATGTCTTACAAAGGGTGGAAGGTGACAGGGCATCAGGGCCGTGCGAAGGCCTCCATGATCCGCCGTTGCCCCCGCAAGGCACGGTCGACCAGGCGGGGCATCAGGTGATTGATACGGACGAAGAGAGATTCCGGCTGGCCGAGATAGGCCTCGTCCCGATCCCGCTCGATGACCCGTACGATCTGGGCAGCTACCCTCTCCGGCGTGTCCATATTCATCCGGGTTGCCTCTCCCATTGCCATGACGCGTGCATCATTGAGCGGCGTGCGGGTGGCACGAGGCGCCACATAGCTCACACCCACGCCGCTCCCGTCGAGTTCGCGTCGCAAGGCCTCGGAGAAACCGCGCAATGCGAACTTGCTCGCCGAGTAGATGCTGAAATAGGGGAAGGCAATGGAGCCGAAGATGGAACCGATATTGACGATGCGGCCCTTGCCAGCAGCCTGCATGGCAGGCAAGGCGGCCTGGATCAGTAGGATAGGCGACAGGGTGTTGACCCGGAAGGTCAACTCGATGCGTTCCGGCGAGAGATCCGCGAAGGGGAGGAAATCGAGTACCCCTGCAGCGTTGATCAGTACGTCGATATTGCCAAGGTAATCCAACGCGAGGTCGAGTAGTTTGGATCGCTCCTCGGCGCGGGTGATGTCTACATGAATACCACGAGCTGGATTGGAAAGCGTCTGTGCGAGTTCGTCCAGCTGTTGCTGTCCCAGACCTGCCAGCAGCAGCCGGGCACCCTTGGCGCTGAGCTGGGTGGCCAGGGCGGAACCGATGCCACCGTTGGCGCCGAGCAAGAGGATGTTGCTGTCCTGAAGATTCATGCGACGAGTTCCTCCTTTTCTTGCAGGGTACGGAAGATGTCGCCGTAGAGGCGATACATTACGCGGGCACAATGGATCACGGCTTCCTGATCCTCCGGCTGCTTCAGCCGGTCCATCAGGCCTGCGAAGAACTCGAGATGGCCGACATCGAGCGAACCGTGTGAGGTCAGATAACTGAAGCACTCTTGTCCCAGCCCCAGCCGCCGCTGAATGGCTTCCGCCGCCTGGGTGGCGAGGCGGACGCTGGTGCCTTCCAGCACCAGCACCATACCGAAGAAACCGACCGGATTGCGCCGCTGCACTGTGTCCCAGGCGTAACTGACCATCAACTCGGTGGCGAGCGAGGGCCGGCCGTTGCGCACCGCCTCGGCGTCGCCGCCGGCGTTACGGATGTCGTTGAGGATCCATTCCTGGTGGCCGGTTTCTTCCTCGATGTAGTGGCTCACCGCCACCCGCAGCCATTCCAGCCGTTCAGGAAGACGCGCGCCGCAGGCCATCAGCAGTGGCAGGGTGTGTTTGACATGGTGATAGGCCTCGCCGAGAAAGGCGAGATATTGAGGTAGGGTGATCTCGCCCGCGATCCCTTGGCGCAGCAGGGGGATGGCGAGAAAGGCCTCTCTTTCATACTGGGTCTGTGCCAGCAGTTCCTGGTAGAAACGCATGATCGGCTCCTTGAATCAGAGATAACGATGAGCGATGGCCTCGCGCCTCGGCCTGCCGTTGGGAGTGGCCAGACCGTTTTCCGGGGTGAAGGGTTGGGTGGCGCGCAGCCAGCGGTGGATCTGGGCATAGTCGGGCAGGCGGCTGTTGACCCGGGCGATGGCGGCGTCGATCGCCGCTGCCGGAGCGGGCGATGCAATGACCGCGATGTTCCGTTCGCTTGCCTCTCCGTAGACTGCAGCCTGCAGCACCTCGGGCTCGGCCAACAGTTCGGCCTCGACCCATTCCGGGGAGACATTGCGTCCGAAGGCGGTGATGAAGACGTTGCGCTTGCGGCCGAGTATGTAGAGGTGGCCTTCGGCATCGAGATATCCCAGGTCGCCGGTGGGCCACCATTCGGGGACGGGTTCGGACGTGTGGGTATAACCGAGAAAACGATGGCCGCGGATAAGGATTTCGCCATCGTCAGCCGATTTCACCTCCAGATGAGGCAGAACCGTACCCACGCTGTCGTGTTGCGAGCTGCCGACCCTGTTGAGCGCGACCACCGAGGCGCACTCCGAGAGGCCATAGCCCTGACAGACTGGCAGCCCGAGGCGGGTCGCCTGTTCGATGAGACGACCGGATACCTTGGCACCACCTACCGCAGCCAGGCGCAGAGGTGGTGGGAGGTGATTGCCCCTTTCGAGGAGATCCACCAATCCCTGAAGCATGGCCGGCATCAGAATGCAGGTGCTCGGCCGATGGTTATGCAACGCGGCGTGCATGCGTTTGACGTCGAGATGGGAGGATCCCTCGAGGCCCAGGCGCGTCAGTGGTTCCAGTATGACAGTGGCTCCGGCCAGCAGCGGGACATAGAGGCCAGCCAGGTTTTCCAGCAGCACGGAGAGCGGTAGCAGGGCAAGGTGCCGGTCCATAGGGGATGCCAGCGTGGCATGGAGCAGTGACTCGACGACCTGACGGATGGCGTCGAGGGAGAGGCAGACGCCTTTCGGGGTGCCCGTGGTCCCCGAGGTGTAGGTTACCTTGACGGTGCCGCTGGGAAGCGGCCCTTTCTTGCGCGTACGACATTGTTCCCAGCCGACGGGGAGGCCTCCTACCGATATGTCGTTGCCAGCGTCATGTACGATGGCGTCGATTCCCGCATCGTCGATGACATGGCGCTTCTGTGTTGCGCTGAGGAAGTGGCCTATAGGCACGCATACCACCCCGGCGTCCAATGCCGCCAGATCCCAGATCGCCCAGGCTGGTCCATTGTCCATGACGATACCCAGACAGCGCGTTCCCTTGCGACGCAAGAGGTCGCTTGCTTCGGCTATTGCGTCGCAGAGTGCGGGGTAGGTGTAGCGGCGCCCCTGACCTTCGATGGCGATCCGGTGAGGAAAGCGTTCGGCGTGTGCCCGAATGAGTGCAATGATCGGATTCATGCGTTGCCTCCTGCGCGGTGAAGACCCAAACGCCTCGCTTGGCGCCACAGGCCGACGAGGATCGAATGGACGTATGCTTCTGTCATCAGGGCGTCGAGGCGGCGAAATCCGTGGTACACATTGCCGGCCATGACGCGCGGACTGACGTCGTAATAGCTGCCCCATTCGCTGGCAGCGGATCCCAGGCGGCGTGGATCGGCCGGGCCCAGGTCGAGCAGATCCAGACCGAGGCGGCGGAAGGCGTTCCGTAGGGTCGGTGTCGCCGTGAAACAGACCCACTCGAAGCCGGCGCCTTGCAGGTAGGCGTTGAGTGCCATCACCAGAAGCCGAGCGGCGCCTGCCGATCCTGCGGCAAGATTTCCCAGTTCCACGATGCGAGCGCGCGCGGGCTGCTCGACATGGCAGCCGATGGTCTCTTGGATGGGGCAGTCGAGATAGGCCTCGAGGAATAGGGGCCCGTTATCGGCGGTTCGCAGACCCATGGCACCCAACAGGTCGCCATCGAGCGACTCCAGAGCGATCAGGGTCGGCATGAAGGTTCTCACGTTCGCGCCGTAGGCACGGGCATAAGTGGCATGGATGTGCGATTCCAGTCGCGACCGGCCAGCGTCTTCTGGTCCGACGAACCGCAGCCTGCAAGGCGTATTGACGACGATTTTGGCTGGCATGGGATGGCCCTCCGTGCAATGACGGGAGCCATGATGTCACCGGCGACATTAAGTGAACCTTAAGGGGGTGATAAAAAATCCCATATTGCATTGGAAGGGGGAAGTAGGCGCCGGTCCCATTCATAAAAGATGGCGTTACCCTGCCATCTTTGAAACATGTGACAAAGGTGGAATTAAGGAAGGTCTGAAAAATTCAGACCTTCCGCAGCTCAGGGAAGAGCCGCCAAAATCAATCGCTGTAAGCGATTGATTTTGAAGCCAGCCGCAAACCGCGTTTGCGGCGCAGCGTACCCTGATAAAGCCAAG